>NZ_JAACYW010000260.1 GCF_015356825.1 Catenulispora rubra
CTACCAGATCCACCCCAGCACCCCCGGCACGCCCCCCGAACCACCGCGCCCCGGCGAACTCATCGGCTGGACACGCGCCCGGATCCTGGCCGCCGTGGCGGCCCCGGCGACGACCGGCGAGGTGGCGGGCCGACTCCGGCTGAGCCCGTCAACAGTCTCGTACCACCTGCAGATCCTGCACCGGGCCGGCCTGGTGCGGCGAACACGGGAGGTTCGCAGTGTTCTGTATCAGTCGACACGTGCTGAGGAATAACCGCAGACCGGAAAGCCAAACGCGCCGCCGGTAGAGCGGCCAGGCCGAGACTCAACCCGCCGGCGAGCCACGCATCCGACCACTGATTCACTCGCCCACGCCGCTGCCTCAGTCAACCGGTCGACCGATCGCCAGCGAGCAGCCAGCCAGCCACGCATCCGGCCGCTCACTGAGTCGCCGCGGCCTGCCCCGCCGCCTCAATCGCCGCCAGCCAGCAGCTGGTCAGCCGCTCACCCAGCCGGCCCGACCGCACCCGCCGCCCTGCCGCCTCAATCAGCCGGCCCCGGCCGCAACTCATAAATCGGGTTGTAAACCGCCCGCTGTCCCCCGGCCGTCGTGATCCGCCCCCGCACCACGATCCGCCGCCCCGGCGCGATCCCCGGTATCTGCCGCCGCCCGAGCCAGCTCACCGTCA
Organism: Catenulispora rubra; assembly: GCF_015356825.1. Classification (GTDB taxonomy): domain Bacteria; phylum Actinomycetota; class Actinomycetes; order Streptomycetales; family Catenulisporaceae; genus Catenulispora; species Catenulispora rubra. The sequence continues at coordinate 669 of NZ_JAACYW010000260.1, forward strand.
CCGAGCCGGTCCCGTCCCACAGGTCGGCCTCCAGGACCGGCACGCCGGCGCGCGGCCGCATGCGCACCGTCCGCAGCGTGCCGGCCATCACCACCTGCTCGCGGTCCGGGCAGTCGGCGATGGCCGTGGCTCCGCACGGCGAGACCTCCTGCGACAATTCGGCGGCCTCCAGCTCCTGGTTCTCCAGCGTCAACGATTGCAGCCGGGTCCTCTGACGCGGCGGCTTGGGCTGCTTCGGCTTGGTCATGGCACTCCCCTGATACGCTCCGTGCGCCTGCGCCTTCGCGGCCTCGATGCGCGCGGTCGCCGACTCCAGCTGGTACGGCACCGCCGCGACCACGACCCGCCGCTGGAACAGCAGCCGGCTCTTCAGACGCAGCGCGGACTGGTTGTGCAGCACCTGCTCCCACCAGTGGCCGAGCACGTACTGCGGGATGTAGACGGTCACGACGTCATCGGGGTTCTCCGTCCGGACCCGCTTGACGTACTCGATGATCGGCCGGGTGATCTCCCGGTACGGCGAGGCGATCACCGTCAGCGGCACCGGGATCGAGCGCCGCTCCCACTCCGCCTTCAGCGCCTCCACCTCGGCGTCGTCCAGGTTCACCGTCACCGCCTCCAGCGTGCTGGGCCGCGTGGCGCTGGCGTAACCGATCGCGCGCAGCGTCGGCAGGTGCAGCTTGGAGACCAGGACCAGCGCGTGGTTGTTGGCCGGCAGGCTGAACACCGCGTCGTCCGAGGGCGTCAGCTCCTGCGCCACCGCCGCGTAGTGCCGGTTGATGGCCCGCATCACCAGCCAGATCAGCGGCATCGCCAGCACCACGATCCACGCGCCCTTGGCGAACTTCGTGACCAGCACGATCACCAGCACCGCGGCCGTCACCCCGGCCCCGACCGCGTTGATCACCCGCGACTGCATCATCCGGCGCCGCTGGACCGGGTCCGCGGTGTCCCGCAGCAGCCGGTTCCAGTGCCGGATCATGCCGGTCTGCGAACAGACGAAGGACACGAACACGCCCACGATGTAGAGCTGGATCAGCCGCGTCGGCGAGGCGTTGAACGCGACCACCAGCAAGGTGGCGAACCCGGCGAGCAGCAGGATGCCGTTGGAGAACGCGAGCCGGTCGCCGCGGGTGTGCAGCTGGCGCGGCAGGTAGCCGTCCTTGGCCAGGATCGAGCCGAGCACCGGGAAGCCGTTGAACGCCGTGTTCGCCGCCAGCACCAGGATCAGCGCCGTGACGACCTGCAGGAGGAAGAAGAACGGCGAGTTGCCGCCGAACACCGACCGCGCCACCTGCGCGATGACCGTGCGCGGCTGCTGCCCGGCCGGCAGGCCCGACAGGTTCGCCGCGTCCGCCGCGTGCACGTGCCCGGCCAGCGCCAGCGCGGTGACGCCGGCGAACATCGCCACCGCGATCCCGCCGAGCAGCGCCAGCGTCGTCGCGGCGTTCTTGCTCTTCGGCGGCTTGAACGCCGGCACGCCGTTGCTGATCGCCTCGACGCCGGTGAGCGCGGTACAGCCGGAGGCGAACGCCCGCAGCAGCAGGAAGATCAGCAGCACGCCGTTGTAGTGCGTGGTGTTGACGATCGTGTAGTGCTCGCTCTCGGCGTGCAGCCCGTGTCCGAACGCGACCCGGACCAGCCCGGTCACGATCATCACGCCGACCGCCGCGACGAAGCAGTACGTCGGGACCGCGAACGCCGTGCCCGACTCCCGCACCCCGCGCAGGTTCAGCAGCGTGATCGTGGCGATCACGACCACCGAGATCAGCACGACGTGCGAGTTCAGCGCCGGGAACGCCGAGGCCAGGTTCGCAACGCCCGAGGACACCGACACCGCGACGGTGAGGATGTAGTCGACCATCAGGGCACTGGCAACGGTCAGGCCCACCTTCGGGCCCAGGTTCGTGGTGGCGACCTCGTAGTCGCCGCCGCCGGAGGGATAGGCGTGCACGTTCTGCCGATACGAGGCGACGACCACCAGCATCAGCAGTCCCACCGCCGCGGCGATCCACCACGTGAAGTGCAACAGGGCCAGCCCGCCGGCGGAGAGCACCAGCAGGATCTCCTCGGTGGCATAGGCCACGGACGACAACGCGTCCGAAGCGAACACCGGGAGCGCGATCTTCTTCGGAAGCAAGGTCTCGCCGAGCATCTCGCTGTGCATCGGCCGGCCGACCATGACCCGTTTGGCTATCCCCAGAGCACTTGGCACGACCGCGATGCTATTGCCGGGCCACCCGGAAAGCACTAGCGTCCGGGCGTTTATTTCTCACGGACTACTCACGCCTCACAAGCCGACGACCGCGCTCCGCTCACGCTTTCCCCGCAGTTTCCAGCGGCTGGAAGCGATACCCCATGCCCGGCTCGGTCAGCAGCTGGCGCGGATTGGAGGGCTCGGGCTCCAGCTTCTGCCGCAACCGTGCCAAGTAGAAGCGGAGGTAGCTGCCCTCCGGCTCGTGCTCGGTCCCCCACACGTGCGCCAGCAGCTGCTTGCTGGAGACCAGGCGGCCGGGATGGCGCAGCAGGATCTCCAGGACGGCCCACTCGGTCCGGGTCAGGCGCACCGTCTCCGGCACGTCCGCGGACGCCTCGGCAGTCCGCTTCACCGTGCGCGCCGCGAGGTCGACGAGGTGGTTGCCGACCGCGATCACCGGCCCGGTGGTGTTCTCCGGCTCCGAACGGCGGATCAGGGACCTGACCCGCGCCGCAAGCTCCTCCATGTCGAACGGCTTGGTGACGAAGTCGTCGGCGCCGGCGTCCAGCGCCTCCACCTTGTCCCAGGAGTCGGTGCGGCCGGACAGCACCAGGATCGGCACCGTGGTCCAGCCGCGCAGGCCGTCGATGACCCGGACACCGTCCATGTCCGGCAGGCCCAGGTCCAGGACCACCAGGTCCGGGGTCCGGCGCGCGGCGGCGGCCAGCCCGGCGGCGCCGTCGGCGGCGACCGTGACGTCGTAGCCGCGCGCCTGCAGGTTGATGCGCACGGCCAGCAGCAGCTGCGCTTCGTCGTCGACCACCAGCAGGTGCTTCATCGGGACGACGCCTCCCGCGAGCCGGCCGCCGGCCGTGAGGGCACCGGCCGCGCAGGCACCGTCACCACCATCGTGAGCCCGCCGCCGGGGGTGTCCTCGGGGCGCAGCTCGCCGCCCATCGCCTCGACCAGCCCGCGGGCCAGCGCCAGGCCGAGCCCGACGCCGGCGGTGTTGTCGCGGTCGCCGAGCCGTTGGAAGGGACGGAAGACGCGCTCGTGGTCGGTGGCCGGGATGCCGGGGCCGTGGTCGATCACGCGTATCTCCACCTTGTCGCCGTCCTCGCCGTTCTCGCCGTTCAGGATGTTCTTGGTCTGCATGGGGTCCGTCATGCCGGCGACCAGCTCGATGCGGGAGGCGGTGTGCTTGGCCGCGTTGCCGACCAGGTTCGCCAGCACGCGCTCCAGCAACGCGCTGTCGGCCAGCGCCGGCGGCACGCCGTCGGGGTTCGCCGCGAAGGTGACGCGGCCAGCGGCCGTCGGCACGTCGTCGATCGCGCGCGGGATCACCTCGTCCACCGCGACCGTCTCGACCAGCGGCTTGAGCGCGCCGGACTGCAACCGCGACATGTCCAGCAGATCCTCCACCAGCCGCGAGAGCCGGCCCAGCGAGGTCTGCGCGGCGCCGAGCAGTTCCTCGCGCTCGCCCGCGGACAGCTCGAAGCGCGGATCGTGCAGCGTGTCCACCGAAGCCCGCGCCGCCGCCAGCGGGGCCCGCAGGTCGTGCGAGACCGCGTTGAGCAGCGCGGTCCGCATCCGGTCGGCGGCCTCCAGCTGCGCCGCCTCGGCAGCAGCCTGCGTCGCGCGCCGGAACTGCTTGCCGGAGTACTCGACCACCGAGGCCACCGTCACCGCGACGATGACGAACGCCAAGAACGTGATCACATCGTTGGCCACCGCGATGCGGAACGTGTGGATCGGCGAGATGAAGTAGTAGTCCAGCAGCAGCGCGGTCCACACCGCGGCCACCAGCGCCGGCACCATCCCGCACACCCGCGAGATCGCGACCAGCGCGACCAGGTAGATGAGGACCTGGCTGCTGAGGTTCAGGCGCTCGGTGAGGGTCGTGAGCACGGCCGTCAGCAGCGGCGGCACCACCAGCGCCGCGGCCAGCCCGCGCCATCCGCGCGCGCGTGCGAAGTCCGGCATCGGTCCTCCCCAGGCTCCTCGGCTCGCGGCTGCGCCCCGGGTCGGCACGCCCGGGATCTGGTGTGCAGCATATTGCGCGCGTAGTATCACGCGCGATCATGTGCTTCATGCGTGGGGTTGGGGGGAACCTTGAGACGCACAGCGGCAGCATTGGTGACGATCAACCGGGTGCCGTTCCGGTGTCAGGTCTGCCAGTCGGAGCTCTTCTACGACCGGGAAGTGAAGCTGAACACCACCGGGGCGGAACTCTTCGACCTCGGCTGGGCCAACCAGTCCGCGACGGGGCTGGTGTGCGCGCGGTGCGGATACGTGCACCTTTTCCTGAACAACGCGATCGAGCTGTGGAAGCCCGAGAGCGGGTATCCGCAGCCCTGAACCCTGAACCGCCGTTCCCGTTCCGGTCCCTGGCCCTGTTACTACCGCGGCTGCGGCCTCAGAGCCGGTCGGCCGGCCCGACGCGCAGCAACGCGCCGTCGGGATCGGTCACCGCGAACACCGTCGGGCCGTACACCGCCGGGACCGGCACGTCGGGACACTCCAGCCCGTCGTTCTGCCACTTCTCGCGCAGCTCCTCGGGCTCCTCGACCCGCAGGTACCACCCGGAGGGATTGGCGGCGGGCTCGATGTCGGGGTCCGGGTAGAAGTGGACCTCCGCGTCGTCGTAGCGCAGGCGCAGGTACTCGTCGGCGGCGTCCACGACGGTGAAGCCCAGGAAGCAGTAGAACGCGCGGGTCCGTTCGAGGTCGGCGCTGGGCAGGATGGGGACACTGGTTGCCACGCTTCCAGCGAAATCCCTGATCGGCGCGGTGGCCATGGGTTCTCACGCAGCTCTCACGGGCAGCGCTCGCATCCTCACACTGTGCCAATGCGCCGCGTCCGATGAGTCGTCCCCGACGCGCCGACACCCTTGAACCGCAACCGGCCCCCAAGCCGTACTCTGCGTCCATGAGCATCCGCGCAGTTCGCCCGACCACCGGGGTCACCGCGGCCACGCTCCGGGAGATGAACATCCGGACGGTGTGGTCGGTGATCGAGGGCGGCCACCCGATCTCCCGGGCCGAGATCGCCCGGCTCACCGGGATCTCCAAGCCGACGGTGTCGGTGCTGCTGGAGGAACTGCTGGCCACCGGCCTGGTGACGCAGTCCCCCGACTCGGCGCGCGACCCCTCGCACGGCGCGGTGTTCTTCGGCCCCAAGCCGGACGGCGTGCACGCCCTGGGCCTGGACCTCGGCGCGCACCGGCTGCGCGGCGTGCTGGCCGGGCCGGGCGCGGCGATCGCGGCCCGGCAGGACGTGGACGTGCACGGCATGGACGCCCCGCGCATGGTGACCGCCGCGGCGGAACTGGCCGGCGAGCTGATCCTCGCGGCCGGTGTGGAGGCGGCGACGGTGCGGCACGCGGTGGCCGGCGTGCCGGGCGTCGTGGACCGGCACACCGGCCGGGTCTGGCAGGCCCTGAACATCCCGGACCTGAACGGCTTCGCGATCGCCACGGAGCTCGAGGCGGCGCTCGGCGTGCCGTCCACCGTCGAGAACGACATCGACCTCGCCGCCCTCGGCGAGAACACGCACGGGACCGGCGCGGCCGCCGAGACCTTCGCGTTCCTGTCGGTGGGCACCGGCGTCGGCGCGGGCCTGGTGCTGCACGGCCACCTGCACCGCGGCCACTCCGGCGCGGCCGGGGAACTGGACACCGCGTTCGACGCCGAGGGGTTCGCCGCGAACGACCCCTGCGCGGCGGCGATCGTCGAGTACGCGAAGCCGTTCGCGTCAGAGCTCACGTCCGACGGCGACCTGACGACAGAGCTGATCTTCGACCGGGCACGCGCCGGGCATCCGCGGGCCATCGCGGTCGTCGAGGAGGTCGCGCGGCGTATCAGCGCCTACATCGGCGTGATGGCGGCGGTCGCCGACGTCGAGCTCGTCATCCTCGGCGGTGGCATCGGACTGAACGGCGATCTGTTACTGGAGCGGGTCGCGCTGCGCCTTCAGGGGCAGCTGCCGTATCCGCCCCGCCTGGAAGTGTCAGCACTCGGCGACAGCGCGGTGCTGACCGGCGCCGCCGCGATGGCGGCCGCAGTGGCCGTCGAGCAGGTGATCAGGGAGCGGACCGGCTAGCCCGGCTCGTCCCCGCCGAACACCGCGACCCCGATCACCGCCAGCGTCGCCACGGCGACCACCGCAGCGCCGGCCGAACGCCACCGTCCGGACGCGTACACGAGCACTACCAGCTGCGTGGCCACCAGCACGGCACCGACCGCCCACGGCAGCCATCCGTGCTCGGCCGCGCGGGCGCGTGACGGCGGGGCGGCGGGGTCTGGCTCGCCGCCACTCTCGTCGGGTCCGGGGACCGGGTGGTCCGTACTGCTCACTCCACTGAAGGACCCGGACCGGCGGCCGGGCGACAACTTGTTGAGGTGCCGATCCTAGCCGTCGGCCGCGCTGAAGGACGGATCGGCGCCTCACCCCTTCGCCGCGCCGGCGAACCGGAACGCGCCTCCCATCGCCCGCGACACGATCAGGTACAGCACCACGACGGGCATCGAGTACAGCACCGAGTACGCCGCCAGCTGCCCGTAGGCCACCGCGCCGTACTGCCCGAAGAAGGTGAACACCGTCACCGAGGCGGGCAGCTTCTCAGGGCTCTGCAGCAGGATGAAGGGCACGAAGAAGTTGCCCCAGGCCTGGATGAAGGTGAAGATCAGGACCACCGACATGCCCGGGGCGATCAGCGGCACCACGATGTGCCGCAGCGCCTGCATGGGCGAGGCGCCGTCCACCCACGAGGCCTCCTCCAGGCTGATCGGCACGTTGTCGATGAAGCCCTTGATCAGCCAGATCGCGAACGGCAGCGAGGTCGTGGCCAGGAAGACCGCGGTGGCCGGCATCGAGTCGATCAGTTGCAGCCGCAGGAACAGGCCGTAGACCGGGACCATGATCGCGGTGATCGGCAGACCGGTCGCGAACAGCACCGTGTACAGGAACGGCTTGCGGAAGCGCGTCTGGTACCGCGACAGCGGGTACGCCGCCAGCGTCGCGATCGCCACCGTGATCAGCGCCGATCCGCCGCACAGCAGCAGCCCGTTCCACAGCGGCCGCCACAACATGTCCGTGTTCATCACGGCCCGGAAGTTGTCGAAGCTCGGATGATCCGGCAGCTTCACCGAGGTCTGGGCCGAGCTGTCGAAGCACGACAGCACCAGCCACACCAGCGGTGCCAGGAACGCCACCGCGATCAGGACCAGGATGCCCGCGGTGAGCATGCCGGCGGCTCGCCGGCGCGGCGTGTCGATCCCCGTCGTCCCCATCTCAGGCCTCCGGTTTCAACACGCGCACGTACACGAACGAGAACACCGCACCGATCGCCAGCAGCAGCAACGAGATCGCCGTGCCGTAGCCGACCTCGGAGAACTTGAACGCCTGCTGGTACATCAGGACCGGCAGCGTGGAGCTGGCGAAGCCGGGACCGCCAGCGGTCATGACGTAGATCAGCGTGAACACCGACAGCGTCTGCAGGGTGATCAGCATCAGGTTGGTCACGATGGAGGGCCGGATCAGCGGCAGGACCACCGACCACAGCCGGCGCCAGCCGGTCGCGCCGTCCAGCTCGGCGGCCTCCTGCACGTCGGTCGGCACGTCGTCCAGCGCCGCGTTGTAGACCAGCATCGAGAACGCGGTGCCGCGCCAGGTGTTGGCGATGATCACGGCGAGCATCGGGCTGCTGTAGAGCCAGTCCTGGGAGCCGATCCCGAGCGCCTTCGTGACCTGGTTCAGCGTCCCGTCCTGGCCGAGGAACGCGTACCAGATGAACGCGCTCACCACCTCCGGCAGCACCCACGCCGACACCACGACCGCCCCGACCGTGCCGCGCAGCCAGCGGTTCCGGCCGCGCATCAGCAGCGCGATGCCCAGCCCCAGCAGGTTCTGGCCGATCACCGCCGAGCCCAGCACGAACACCACGGTGAGCCAGATCCCGTTGGTGACGTTGGGGTCGGAGAACAGCCGGCGGAAGTTCTCCAGCCCGACCCACTGCGGGTTCTGCGCGCCGTCGCCGGTCAGCGCGGCGTTGGTGAACGAGCTGTAGACGCTCCACAGCACCGGGCCGAGGAAGAACAGGAAGAGCATGATCAGGGCCGGCGCCAGCGGCAGGTGCCGGGTCGCCCTGGCCGCTCGGGCGCGGCGGGGGGCCGTGATCCGCCCCACCGCGCCCGCGAGGTCTTCGCCGATCACCATCAGCTGCTGCCCGCCGCCACATTGCCGGCGCCGACGATGCCCTTCAGCGTCTCGGTGTACGTCTTCGTGGCGTCCGCCGGCGACGCCTGGCCGGTGATCACCGCCTCGGTCGCCACCTGGATCGCGTCGGACACCTTCGGGTACTCGGCGTAGGCCGGGCGGTAGTTGGTGACCGGGACCAGGCCGGTGAAGAAGGCCGTGGTGGGGTTGGAGTTCTGGTACGCGGGGTCGGAGGCGACGTCGTTGCGCACCGCGATCTGGCCGTCGGCGTCGTCGTAGGACGCGGAGTTGTCCTTGTTCAGCGCCAGCTCGACGAACTGCGCGGCCAGGTCCTTGTTCTTCGACTTCGCGGTGACCGACAGCGTCCAGCCGCCGGACATGCTGGTGGTGCCCTTGCCGCCGCCGTCCTGCGTGGGCATCGCCGCCTCGCCGATCGCGGTGGACCACGCGGGCCAGGGCTTGGCGCCGGTCGCCGTCCAGGTGCTGGTGACCCAGGAGCCGTCCAAGTCGATGGCGAGCTTGCTCTGCGGCAGCAGCTGCCCGCCGACCACGTTGCCGATGTTGGGGTCGAGCTCCTGCTGCGGCGGGACGGTCAGGCCGCCGCTGTAGGCGTCCTTGAGGAACTGCAGCGCGTCGGTGAAGCCCTTGCTCGGGGCGATCCACTTGTTGCTGGAGCCGTTGTAGAGGGTGTCCTGCGTGCCGTACAGCAGCATCTCGAAGCCCTGCATGGTGCTGCCCTCGCCGTCGGGCTTGCCCGAGTAGACGTTCAGCGGGATCACGCCGGGATCGTTCGCCTTGATCGCTTTAGCCGCTGTCAGGACGTCGGCCCAGGACTTCGGCTGCCACGGCACCTGGATGCCGGCCTTGGTCAGCAAGTCCTTGTTGTAGTAGAGCGCACGGGTGTCGGTGCCCATCGGGACGCCGTAGGTCTTGCCGTCCAGGCCGCGCGCCGCGCTCTTGGCGGTGTCCGGGAACTGGGACCAGTCGGCCCAGCCCGACAGGTAGGAGTCCAGCGGCGCCAGGTAGCCGGCCTTGATGTCGGAGTTGATCAGGAAGGTGTCCTCGTAGACCACGTCGGGCGCGGTCGAGCCGGAGCCCATCATCAGGTCGATCTTGGTGTAGTAGTCGTTCTCGGCGGCGGCGATCGGGTCCAGTTTGACCGTGATGCCCGGATGTGCGGCCTCGAACTGCGCCTTCACCTTCTGCATGTGCGCGTCGACGTGGATCTCGTTGCCGAACTTGACGTAAGCGACCTTGAGCGTTTTACCTCCGCCGCCACCGGAGGAGGACGACGAGCAGGCGGTCAGGGCGAGCGCGGCAGCTCCGCCGGCACACGCTATGCGTAAACTCTTAGACAACATCCTGACTCCTTCGCGACAACGTGTCCGCCGCGTGGCGCGCGGTGGAGGGAGCGGACCGAGTGGCGCCGTGCTTTGAGAAAACGTTATTTTCGCGTTAATCTAGGCGCGCGGGCCGGGGCATCGTCAAGCCCTGCGAATGTCTCGATCAGGTCACGACAGGCCGTGGAGCGGATATTCCATGACGAAGGCTTCAGGGCGCCGGTCCAGACGCCCGACGATGGTGGACGTCGCCCGCGAGGCCGGCGTCGCGCTGAGCACCGTGTCGAGGGTTGTCAACCACGACCCGACGGTCGGCCCGGAGTTCGCCCGCCGCGTCCAGACCGCGATAGACACGCTTGGATACCGCCCCGACGAACAGGCGCAGCAACTCCGGCGCGGCACCAGCCGCACGATCGGCGTCGCGGCCCGCGAGATGTCGGCCCGCAACCCGCTGCTGGCGGAGTTCGAACGCGGTGCGTACGCCTCGGGCCTGACCGTGTTCGCCGCCTCCACCGCCGACGACGTCGAGCGCGAACGCACCGTGGTGCTGTCGATGGCGCGCCGCGGCTTCGACGGCGTGGTCGTGGAGCCGATCGGCCCGGACCACTCCTACCTGACCCCGGAGATGGCCGCCGGCCTGGCGGTGGTGGCGGTGGACCGCCCGGTCGCGGGGCCGGAGACGGACGCGGTGCTGGCGGACAACGCCTCGGGCGTGCGCATGGCGTACCGGCAGCTCGCCGCGCACGGCCACACGCGCATCGCGTACATCGGCGACCATGAGCGGATCTTCACAGGACGGGAACGTGCGGCGGCCTTCCGGGCGTGCCTGAGCGCCGACGGCCGCGCAGTGACCGGACTCGTGCACACCGGGGAGACCGAGCAGCGGCGGATCAGCGCGGCGCTGCGTGCGGTGCTGTCGGGCTCGGCGCCGGTCACGGCTCTGGTCACGGGGAACGTCACGACGACGTTCGCGGTCCTGACACACCTGGCGGCCGAGGTGCCGCCGGAGCTCCGGCCGGCGCTGGTCGGATTCGACGACTTCCCGCTGGCGGGGCTGCTGGATCCACCGGTGACGGTGATCGCGCAGGACAGCCTGGGCATGGCGCACGCCGCGCTGCACCTGATGACGGCGCGGCTGGCGGAGCCGGAGCGGGCGCCGGAGACGCTGACGGTTCCGGTGCGGCTGATCGAGCGGGGGTCCGGGGAGCGGCCGCCTGTGGGGTGACGCCGGCTGACACCCCTAATGGCCCCGCAGTTTCATTAGGATGCGGGTCATGCCCGACGAACCCTCGGCCCCCGGCACGCTCCGTCCAGGCGGCCGCACGGCGCGCACGCGCGCCGCAGCACTGCGCGCGGCCGAGGACGCACTGATCGACACCGGCTTCGACACCCTGGACCTGGCCGACATCGCCCGCCGCGCCGACATCGGCAAGACCACCGTCTACCGCCGCTGGGGCACACCGGCGGCGCTGGTGGCGGACCTCCTGCTCGACATGGCGGAGCAATCCCTGCCCCGCACCGAGACCGGCACCCTGGACGGCGACCTGCTCGCCAACGCACGCCTGGTCCGCAAGACACTGACCGAGCCGCGCTCCAGCGCACTGTTCAAGGCGGTCATCACGGCAGCCGCCAGCCACCCCGACACCGCCACAGCGCTGCACCGCTTCTACGCGACGCGGATCACGGAGTGGGCCCCATGCGTCGAGCAGGCCGCGGCGCGCGGGGAGGTGCCGCAGGGCACTGACGCCGCGGAGGTGATCCGCGCGGTATCGGCACCGCTGTACTACCGGTTCCTGGTGAGCGGGGATGCGCTGGATGTGGCGAGCGCCGAGCGGGCTGCGGCGGCTGCTGCGGCGGCGGCTCGGGCCGGGGTCTACATGCGGAGGTGAGCACCGAGCATGCGGCGGCTGCTGTGCCAACAGCGGCCCGGCCTGGGTCTATGTGCGAAAGCGAGCACCTACACGGCCAATCGAGTGACACCCGGGAACAACACGCCGACACTTTTTCGTAGCTCCAAATAGGAGTCGTCGGGGAGCACGCAGTACCACGGCTGCTGACGCGGCGGCTCGGGCTGAGGTCTACTCGCGCAAGCGAGCACCGAACGTGCGGCAGCTAGCTGCTGCGGGGCGGCGGGCTTTTGCGGCGGGCTGTCGTGGCTGCGGCAGGCTGTTGCGGCGGCTGCTGTTCGGGCCGGAGTCTGCGTGCGGAACTGAGCACCTGGCTCAGCGCTCGCCGTCCCCGTTCCCACGCTCGCCCTCATCCTCCGCCAGTAAAGCCACGCGCCCCCGATCCACCTCGAACGCCAGGCTCAGCTCGGCGACCTGCCGCGGATCCGACAGCGTCCGCCCGGTCCGCTCCTCCAGCCGCCGCAGGCGATAGCGCACCGTGTTGGGGTGCACGTACAGCCGGCGCGCGGCCTCGTCGGCGGAGCCGCCGTGGTCGAGCCAGGCGCCGAAGGTGTCCAGCAGGATGGCGCGGTCGTCGGGCGGCATGGTCTCCAGGCCGGCCAGGATGGCGCGGGACAGGCGCGCCATCACGTCCGGGGCGCTGGCCGCCGCCACCGACAGCGAGTCGCGGCCGAAGACCACCACCTTGCCGGGGCCGGCCGAGCCGCGCAGCGCGATGCGGGCCAGGCGCAGGGCCTGGGAGGTGCCGGTGAGATCGTCGTACAGCGGGCTGACTCCGACCCGGCCCACGCTGCCCGCGGCCAGCGCGTCGATGAGCACGTCCAGCTGGTCGGCCGGGCGTGGCAGGCTGGCCAGGCCGATCTCGACGTCGTGCAGCAGCCGCCAGGCCGAGGTGATGCTCTGCTGCTGCAGGCCCTCCTCGATCCCGCGGCTCACGCCGTGCTCGCCGGCGCCGGCCACCCGCGCCGCGATGACCACGTACGGGCCCTGGTGCGGCAGCCGCAGCGCATCGGCGGCCTCCCACACCTGCGGCTCCGACAGGTGCCCCTCCAGCAGCGCCTGGATCAGGGCCGAGCGGCGCTGCTCCTCGCTGCGGATCCGGGCCGCGAGCTCCCTGCGGTAGCTGTCGGACATCACGTCGGTGAACCCCGACAGCCGCCGCCACAGCGCCGAGGCGGCACGCAGCGCGACCCGCGGCGCGACCTCGTCCCGCTCGGCGGATTCGGCCAGGTGCTCCCAGATGAAGGACAGCGCGATCTGGTAGGCCTCGAACACCGCCGACATCGGCACGCCCTCGGCGGCGCGCGAGCGCCCGGCCAGGTCAGCCGGCGCGTTGCCGTCCAGGTCCGGGTCCAGCAGCCCGTCGAAGATCACCCGATAGTGGTCGGAGACGGAGCGGTGCAGGTCCGCGATCGGCACCCGTTCGGCGTACACCGGGATGAGGGCGTTGATCCGGGCGGTGACGGCGTCCGAGAACTCCTCGGTGCGCTGCAGCATGCGCGCGGCCAGCGCTCGGGCACCGGCCTCGACCTGATCGTCGTCCCCCACAGCTACGCATCGTAGCGATCCGGCTATCCCCCGGAATGGGTTTTCCCAGTTCCGGGAGTTCCCATTTTGGTGACTGCTGTGACCACCGCTTTGGCCACCGCTTTGGCCACCGCTCTGGTCACTGCCGGCCGGGATCGGCGTCGATCAGCCACCGCGTCGCGGCGCGCGGGCGCAGGTACAGCACCCAGTACAGCGCAGCCGCCGCTGTGGCGCCGAGCGTCCAGTAAAGATCCGAGGGCTGAGTACGCCAGAGCTCGAACAGGACGCCGACCAGGCTGCCCACGACCAGGACCGGGACGACCGGCCACAGCGGCATCCGCCAAGCGCCCTTCGCCTTGTGCACGCCACGCCGCCCGACCAGCGCCGCGACGGCGACGATCAGGTACAGGCCGGTCACCGCGACGCCGGTGATGCCGTTGAGCGTGTCGACCGGCGCGAAGCACAGCGCGGTGCCCGGCGCGCCGACCGCGAGCGTGGCGACCCACGGCGCGCCGAAGCGTTCGGAGACCGTGCCGAGCGCCCGGTTCACCGGCGCCGGCCATGCCTTGTCGCGCGCCGAGGCGAACAGGATGCGCGAGTTCTGGATCACCATGACGATCGCGGCGTTGACGATGGCCGCGGCGATGCACAGCGCGACGAAGGCGCCGACCGCGGAGTCGCTCCAGCCCTTGACCAGCCCGATCAGGTCGAAGTTCGCGCCGGTCAGGGCACTGGCATCACCCGCGCCGAGCGTGATGGCGACGGTCGGGACGACGACCACGACCGCGCCGAGGCCGAGCGTCCACAGCACGGCGCGCGAGACGTTGCGCCGCGGCTCCTGGATCTCCTCGGAGAGGTAGACAGCGGTCGAGAACCCCTGCAGGGCGAACAACGCGACGGCGAGGCCGACCATGATCGTGCCGAAGGGCAGCGCGGCGGAGTGCTGTCCGTCGGACACGACCGGGTGGAGCAGGACGCCGGCGCCCTGGTGCGTGTGCGCGAAACCGAGCACGGCCACCAGCCCGGCGGCGATCACCTCCAGCACCAGGAACACGCCGGTGATCCAGGCGTTGGCACGCAGGTCGAAGACGCCCATGACGGTCGAGGCGGCCATCACGAACGCGCCGGTGTAGGCGCCGCTGACCGGGAGCGCGGGGATGGCGGCGTGCAGGTATTCGCCGGTCCCGATGGCGATGATCGGCGGGATGATGAACGCCGCGACGCCGGCCAGGAAGAAGGTCAGCCAGCCGGAGACCCGGCCCAGCAGCGAGCCGACCATCGCGTACTCGCCGCCGGCCGAGGGGATCAGGGTGCCGAGTTCGGAGTAGCAGAAGGCGACGCCGACGCACAGGACGCCGGCTATCGCCAGGGTGAGGGCGGTGCCGGTGCCCTGCGTGGCGAACAGGCCGGGGACGATCACGAACAGGGAGCTGGCCGGGGTCAGGCAGGAGAGGGTGAGCAGGACCGCGCCGACGAGGCCGAGGGAGCGGGCGAGTTCGGGTTTGGGCGCGTCTTTGGTAGCGGCATCGTCTGTGGCGGCCGGGTGGGACTTCGAGCTCTCCGAGGCGGAAGGCCGGGCCAAGATCTCGGTCATACTCCGCTACCGCCTCCGTGCCTGGGGAGTCCGGGTCATGAGCGACCCGTGTGTTCGGGCTATGAAAAGTGATGGACGTAACGAGCGTCAAGGGTCGCCAGCCGCGGAATCCGCAGTAAAAGCGGACATAGCGCGACCGCTCCGAGCCCGTATTCGATCAAGCCCTGACACACCTCTCCCCCGACACCACCCATCGCCATTCCATTCACAGGGGGAACCACCCCCACACCTTCGATTTAAAGGCAACGGAAACCCGTGCACTCGACAGAAAATTGACGCCGCGCACCGGTACCGTGGTGCGTCATGGAGGGGTCCGAGGTGTGGCCGCGCGTCACCCGGCGTCGCGAGATGAACACGGTCAGCGCACGCTCGCTGCTGATGACGCTGCTCGGCGAGTACGTCCTCCCGCGCGAGCGCCCGCCATGGACATCGACGCTGGTGGAGGCGCTGAGCAGCGAGGGCGTCGAGGAGAAGGCGGCCCGCCAGGCGCTGGCCCGCGCCTCCGCCGAGGGCTGGATCACCTCCGAGCGCGTGGGCCGCCGCGTCCGCTGGACCCTGACCCCCGAGGGGCGGCACCTGCTGACCGAGGGCGCCGACCGCATCTTCACCTTCGGCCGCGCCACGCCCGCGACGCCGCCGTGGGACGGCCGCTGGCTGATGCTCCTGGTGACCGTCCCCGAAACCCGCCGCGACCTCCGCCACCGCCTCCGCACCCGCCTCACCTGGGCCGGCTTCGGCACCCCCGACCCCGGCATCTGGATCAACCCGAACCCCAGCCGCGAACAAGAGGCACGCGAAGTCCTCCACGACCTCGACCTGACCCAAGGCGCGATGTCGTTCACCGCCGCCCACGGCACCATCGGCAACCAACCCGCGATGGTCGCCCGAGCCTGGAACCTCAGCACCCTGGAAGCCGACTACGAGGCCTTCGTCGCCACTTTCAGCGCAGCCACCCCCACCACCGACGCAGAAGCCATGCGCACCCAAACCCGCCTGGTCCACGAATGGCGCCGCTTCCCCTTCCTCGACCCC
>NZ_JAACYW010000261.1 GCF_015356825.1 Catenulispora rubra
CAGCCCACCTAGACCCCGCCAACGTGCCGACCGCGTCGCAGCCGCCTCGCATCATCCATTCGGCCTCGTCGATTCCGCGTAGCCCTGATACGCACAACATCAGATGTCCAACTTGCCCGGATAGCGAAGTATGGACATGTTCCCGGTGGCGGTGTCACGGCGCAAAGTCGCTGGGAATCGACAGCCGACTACACCCGTCAGCGCGGACAGAGCTCACCGCGCCGGCGGGCACATCGGACGTCGTGCCCTCGGCCGGTCCCAGACCGTCCGTCTGCTCGGTGGAAGGGGAGTAAATGCCCCGGACACTGGTCAGTGTCCAGGGCGGGGGAACTCCCCCACCATCGAGCAGTCCCGGGGCCGGCGCGCCGGCCCCGGGAGGGCAACCTCACCGTCCGACCCCGCGGACGGCCAACGGGGGCGCTTGCGCCGCCCGGTATGTCGGCGTGCCATCGTTGAGTCGCGTTTGCGACCCGCCCCTGGCACTCCACTTGACCGAGTGCTAAAGGCCCGCCTAGTCTCGCTTTGGCACCCTCGCACCGAGAGTGCCAGCGCGATACGGCCGGACCCTGGCACCCGCGACGACAGGTTCCGCAACCAGTTCCCATCGCCGATCCGTCACGCGAACGAAAGGTCACACATCGTGGCTACCGTTGCCATCAAGCCGCTCGAGGACCGCGTCGTCGTCAAGCCGCTCGACGCCGAGCAGACCACCGCCTCCGGCCTCGTCATCCCGGACACCGCCAAGGAGAAGCCGCAGGAGGGCGTCGTCCTGGCCGTGGGCCCGGGCCGCTGGGAGGACGGCAAGCGCGTCGAGCTCGACGTCAAGGAGGGCGACATCGTCCTCTACAGCAAGTACGGCGGCACCGAGGTCAAGTACAACAACGAGGAGTACCTCGTTCTGTCGGCGCGCGACCTGCTCGCGATCGTCAACAAGTAGCACCCGCCCGTCGCCCGGCCACCGCCCCAGGTGGCGCGCGACGCGCCGCAGTACTTGATGAGCTGCATTTCCGCCCCGGGCGGCCGGGGACCCGGCCTTGAGCGCCGGGGCGGATTTTTCTTCTTCTTAAAGACAAGGAACGTACTCGCTCATGGCGAAGATGCTCGAATTCGACGAGGACGCCCGGCGCAGCCTGGAGCGCGGCGTCAACGCGCTTGCCGACGCGGTCAAGGTGACCATCGGTCCCAAGGGCCGCAACGTCGTCATCGACAAGAAGTTCGGCGCCCCGACCATCACCAACGACGGCGTGACCATCGCCCGTGAGGTTGAGCTCGAGGACCCGTACGAGAACCTCGGCGCGCAGCTGGCGAAGGAAGTCGCCACCAAGACCAACGACATCGCCGGTGACGGCACCACCACCGCGACGGTGCTGGCCCAGGCGATGGTGCGCGAGGGCCTGCGCAACGTCGCGGCCGGCGCGCAGCCGATCGCGCTCAAGCGCGGTATCGACGCGGCTGTCAAGGCCGTCGCCGAGCAGCTGCTGTCCACCGCCAAGCAGGTGGAGACCAAGGAGTCCATCGCCCAGGTCGGCGCGATCTCCGCGCAGGACAAGGCGATCGGCGACCTGATCGCCGAGGCGATGGACAAGGTCGGCAAGGACGGTGTCATCACCGTCGAAGAGTCGAACACCATGGGCCTGGAGCTCGAGTTCACCGAGGGCATGCAGTTCGACAAGGGCTACCTGTCGCCCTACATGGTGACCGACCAGGAGCGCATGGAGGCGATCCTGGAGGACCCCTACATCCTGATCAACCAGGGCAAGATCAGCTCCCTGAACGAGCTGCTGCCGCTGCTGGAGAAGGTCGCGCAGTCCCGCAAGCCGCTGCTGATCATCGCCGAGGACGTCGACGGCGAGGCGCTGTCCACGCTGGTCGTGAACAAGATCCGCGGCACCTTCACCTCGGTCGCGGTCAAGGCCCCGGCCTTCGGCGACCGTCGCAAGGCGATCCTGGAGGACCTGGCTATCCTGACCGGCGCGCAGGTCGTGGCGCCCGAGGTCGGCCTGAAGCTGGACCAGGTCGGCGTCGAGGTGCTGGGCACCGCCCGCCGCGTGACCATCACCAAGGACGACACCACCGTCGTCGACGGTGCCGGCGACGCCTCGGCGGTGGCCGACCGCGTGAAGCAGATCAAGGCCGCGATCGAGACCACCGACTCCGACTGGGACCGCGAGAAGCTGCAGGAGCGCCTGGCCAAGCTGGCCGGCGGCGTCTGTGTCATCCGCGTCGGCGCGGCCACCGAGGTCGAGCTGAAGGAGAAGAAGCACCGTCTGGAGGACGCCATCTCCGCGACCCGTGCCGCGGTCGAGGAGGGCATCGTCGCCGGCGGCGGCTCCGCGCTGGTGCACGCCGTCTCGGTGCTGGAGGGTGACCTGGGCCTGACCGGCGACGAGGCGACCGGCGTGCGCGTCGTGCGTCGTGCCGCGGTCGAGCCGCTGCGCTGGATCGCCGAGAACGCGGGCCTCGAGGGCTACGTCGTGACCGACAAGGTCGCGAACCTGCCCGTCGGTTCCGGCCTGAACGCGGCCACCGGCGAGTACGTGGACCTGGTCGCGGCCGGCGTCATCGACCCGGTCAAGGTCACCCGCTCCGCGCTGGCCAACGCCGCGTCCATCGCGTCGATGCTGCTCACGACCGAGACCCTGGTCGTCGAGAAGCCGGCGCCCAAGGAGGACGAGGGCCACTCGCACGGCGGCCACGGCCACAGCCACTGAGAGCTGGCGACACTAAGAGTTGGCAAGGCTAAGGGCTCGCGGCGCGGTTCCCAGCGCTAAAGGGTCCGTGACGCCAAGGGCTCGCGAAGCTAAGAGCCCGCGACGCTAAGACCTTGCTGGCTTCATAGCGAGCGCTGAGGGCGGCTCTATACGGAGAACTCCGTATAGAGCCGCCTTTCTACTGCTCGCCGTGCAGCCGAACCGACTACCCGAGCTGCGCGTGTTCCGCAGTCCCTGCGGACTCCGAGAACCTGTGGAACCCAACGGATCCACAACCCACGCGGCCCCAGCTAGAGCTACTGCTTAGTCTTCGCCTTAGCGCGGACCCCAGCAGAAACCGTATTGGCCGGCCGCGTCATGGTCATCCCGTTGCTCGGCGCGGTAGCCGGCGCACCAGAAGGCTTCGCCTGTAGCTTCACCGGCACCTTCGTCGACGGCTTCCGCGTCGGCTTCGAGTTCTTCGCCGAGGCCAGCGCCGCGAGCTTCGCAGCCCGCGCCACAGCCTTCTCGCGTGTGTAGTGCTCGTCGCGCTCTTCCTCGGTCATGCCGCCCCACACTCCATAGGGCTCATGTACCTGTAGCGCGTGCTCCCGGCATGGTTTGCATACCGGGCAGTGCAGACACACTTCCTTCGCGGCCTCCTCCCGCGAGGTCCGCGCCTGGCCGCGCTCGCCTTCCGGGTGGAAGAACAGGTCGCTGTCGGTACCGCGGCACGAGCCGCGCAACTGCCAGTCCCAGAAGTCCGCGTTCGGGCCCGGGAGACGGGACACGTCGGCCATGGCAAGCCCTTCCTTCCGTCGGCCACCCCCGCCGGCGAATCCGCAGGTCAGTCGTCCTGTTGTCGGACGACCGACGGCGAGTCGCTGGATGGAGTGGTCTTCGGCTGCATCGTGTTGGCCGCAGCCGCGGCGGGTGCATGATCCCGGTGAGAGTGAGTCGGGAAATGCATCGGCGTCGCGGCGGCGGCCCTACCTCGTGGTGAACCAGGTGTCGGTTGTCCAATACCTGATCCGGCGAGCGGTCATTCCGATCATGCCCCGAACCGTGCTCGATTGTCACTGAGTTGCCGCAATCGACTACGGACTGTGAGCAACGGCGCGGCGGTGGACCGCCCGTCGGAAGGAGAGGCACGGCGAAGTGATCGGGCTCCGCGAGGACGACGGCTGGGCGGAAGAAACGTGGGGGCGGGCCTTGGACGCCGGCCGGCCCCCCGAGAGTGGTGGCGGAGGCGGGCGTGGCGGCCGGGGCTCACGGGGCTCACAGGGCGAAGGCAACGACCGAGGCGGCCAAGGCGGCCGGGACGGTCGAAATGGCAGAGACGGCAGAGACGGCAGAGACAACCGCGACGAGCCGGAAGCGGACCCCTCGGCGCGCCCGGAGGACCGGCCCTGGACCCCGATCCCACGTCAGGCGAAGGCGGCCGACCCGGGCCTGATCCCGCCCCAGCGCCGTCTGAAAAAAACATCGCGGAGCGCGTAACGCTTTCGGGTGAAGCTCGTTTTCCATCTCGGAGTAACGATGGCCCGCGCCCCCGCCCGCCGCCCGTCCGCCTCTCAGGAGGCGCTTCGCGCAGCGGTCTGCAAAAGGGTGGGTGGCGAAGCGGCGCGAACCATCGACTACGGGGACCTGTCCGCCATAAGCTCAATAGGTGTCACAACCTCACGAATGTGGAGGCTTGACCGATGACGTCCATCCTAGTCTGCGACGACTCCCCGCTGGCCCGGGAGACGCTGCGACGCGCCGTGGCGACCGTGCCCGGCGTCGACAAGGTCACCACCGCCAACAGCGGCGAGGAAGTGCTGCGCCGGTGGACTGCCGACCGCTCCGACCTGGTCCTGATGGACGTGCGGATGCCCGGCCTGGGGGGTGTGGAGACCGTGCGCCGGCTGCTGTCCAACGACCCCAACGCCCGGGTGATCATGCTGACCATGGCCGAGGACCTGGACGGCGTGGCGCTCGCGGTGGCCACCGGCGCCCGCGGCTACCTGCACAAGGACGCCTCCCGCGCCGAGCTGCGCGCCACCGTCAGCCAGGCGCTGGCCGACCCGACCTGGCGGCTGGCCCCGCGCCGGCTGCGCCCGGCCGAGATCGGCGCCGTCCCGACCCTGACCGCGCGCGAGATCCAGGTGCTGGAGGGTATGAGCCACGGCCGCTCCAACGCCGAGATCGGCCGCGACCTGTTCCTCTCGGAAGACACGGTGAAGACCCATGCGCGCAGGCTGTTCAAGAAGCTCGGCGCCTCGGACCGGGCCCACGCCGTGGCGCTCGGGTTCCGCTGGGGCCTGGTCCGCTGAGGCCGGACCGGCCGGTATCGCGGCCGCCGTCCCCGGCGGGGGGTACGGCGCCTGGTGCCGGTGTGATTCCGAGCACGCCGGAGGCGATCATCCGTTGATCGGTTTGGTCGGGCCGGATTCCTGGGGGAAGATTGCTTATCGGTCCCCCTTGACATTCGGATGGTGACATGTCTGACGCCGGCCTGCCCGCCAAGTTCGCGACCCTCGGCCTGACCTACGACGACGTTCTGCTGGTCCCGGCCTACTCCGAAGTGGTGCCCGGCGAGCTGAACACCGGCACCCGGCTGTCGCGCAACATCACCTTGAACGTGCCGCTGATCTCCGCGGCCATGGACACCGTCACCGAGGCGCGCATGGCCATCGCCATGGCCCGCCAGGGCGGCGTCGGCGTCCTGCACCGCAACCTGTCGATCGAGGCCCAGGCCGCGCAGGTGGACCTGGTCAAGCGCTCCGAGTCGGGCATGGTCACCCAGCCGGTGACCGTCGCGCCGGAGGCCACCTTGGCCGAGGTGGACGAGCTGTGCGCCAAGTACCGCATCTCCGGCCTGCCGGTGACCGCCACCGACGGCACCCTGCTGGGCATCATCACCAACCGCGACCTGCGCTTCGAGACCGACTCCTCGCGCCGGGTGGCCGATGTCATGACGCGCATGCCGCTGGTCACCGGCCCCGCCGGGATAAGCGGCGAGGACGCGATGAAGCTCCTGGCCAAGCACAAGATCGAGAAGCTGCCGCTGGTCACCGAGGACGGCAAGCTGTCCGGCCTGATCACCGTCAAGGACTTCGACAAGAGCGAGAAGTACCCGCTGGCCACCAAGGACGAGAACGGCCGGCTGCGCGTCGGCGCGGCGATCGGCTTCCTCGGCGACTCCTTCGAGCGTGCCCAGGCCCTGATGCAAGCCGGCGTCGACTTCCTGGTCATCGACAGCGCGCACGGCCACTCCAAGGTCGAGCTGGACATGATCGCCAAGGTCAAGGCCGAGGCCCCGCACATCGACGTGATCGCCGGCAACGTGGTCACCGCCGCGGGCGGCCGGGCGCTGATCGACGCCGGCGCCGACGCGATCAAGGTCGGCGTGGGTCCGGGCTCCATCTGCACCACCCGCGTGGTGGCCGGTGTCGGCATGCCCCAGGTGACCGCGGTCTACGAGGTCGCGGAGGCGGCCAGGGAGCACGGCGTCCCGGTGATCGCCGACGGCGGCCTGCAGTACTCCGGCGACATCGGCAAGGCCATCGCCGCCGGCGCCGACTCGGTGATGCTCGGCTCGCTGCTGGCCGGCTGCGAGGAGTCGCCCGGCGAGCTGCTGTTCATCAACGGCAAGCAGTTCAAGTCCTACCGCGGCATGGGTTCCCTCGGCGCTATGCAGTCCCGCGGAGAGAACAAGTCCTACTCCAAGGACCGCTACTTCCAGGGCGACGTGGAGTCCGACGAGAAGTTGATCGCCGAGGGCATCGAGGGCCAGGTCCCCTACCGCGGCCCGCTGGCTTCGGTGGTGCTGCAGCTGATCGGCGGCCTGCGCCAGTCGATGCTCTACTGCGGCGCGCACACCATCCCGCAGTTGCAGGACGCGCAGTTGGTCCGGATCACCGCCGCGGGTCTGCGCGAGAGCCACCCGCACGACATCCAGATGACGGTCGAGGCGCCGAACTACTCCAAGCGCTGACCACACAGAGCACTCCACGGCCCGACGCTGTAGCGTCGGGCCGTAAGTACGTCCGGAGAAAGATTCGAGGTATTCCAGGTGACCGAGGTCGAGATCGGCCGGGCCAAGCGTGGCCGCCGCGCCTACGGGTTCGACGACGTGGCGGTTGTGCCTTCGCGGCGCACCCGGGACCCCGAAGAGGTCTCCATCGCCTGGCAGATCGACGCTTACCGGTTCGACACGCCCTTCATGGCCGCGCCGATGGACAGCGTCGTGTCCCCGGCGACCGCGATCCAGATCGGCAAGCTCGGCGGCTTGGGCGTCCTGAACCTCGAAGGCCTGTGGACTCGCTACGAGAACCCTGAGCCGCTTCTCCGGGAGATCGCGGACGTCCCTGCAGAGGACTCCACCAAGCGTCTGCAGGAGATCTACAGCGCGCCGGTCCAGCCCGAGCTGATCTCCGCACGCATCAAGGAGATCCGCGCCGCAGGGGTCACCGTGGCGGGCGCACTGTCGCCGCAACTCACAGCGGAGTTCCACTCTGTAGCGGTCTCCGCAGGGCTGGACATGTTGGTCATCCGCGGCACTACGGTGTCCGCGGAGCACGTGTCGGCCAACGCCGAGCCGCTGAACCTCAAGCAGTTCATCTACGAGCTCGACATCCCGGTCGTCGTCGGCGGCTGCGCGACCTACCAGGCGGCGCTGCACCTGATGCGCGCCGGCGCTGCGGGCATCCTGGTCGGCTTCGGCGGCGGTTCAACCCAGACCACCCGCGATGTCCTGGGCATCGCGGTGCCGATGGCCTCCGCGGTCTCCGACGTGGCGGCCGCGCGCCGCGACTACCTGGACGAGTCCGGCGGCCGCTATGTGCACGTCGTCGCGGACGGCGCCATGGGCGTCTCCGGCGACATCACCAAGGCGATCGCCTGCGGCGCTGACGCCGTGATGATTGGCTCGCCGCTCGCCCGTGCCGCCGAGGCTCCGGGGCGTGGCTTCCACTGGGGCGCAGAGGCGCACCACGCATCCGTACCGCGCGGGCACCGTACTGCGGTCGGCACTGTGGGGACTCTGGAGGAGATCCTGGTCGGCCCCTCCTCCTCTCCGGACGGCACGATGAACCTCGCCGGGGCGCTGCGCCGGGCGATGGGGACCTGTGGCTACACCGAGCTCAAGGGATTCCAGCGCGTCGAGGTCACTATCGCGACCTGAGTCTCCCCTGCTCGCGGCCCTGGAGAGAGAACGTATAAGCGCATCACTCGGTGAGCTTGTGATCGGCTTCACGGGTGACGTGCCACATGTGATCGCGTGCAGTGCCCACTATTAGGGCAGGCTTATAGCGTGCGTAGTCTGCGGTTGGGTCCAGTAGAGCGGGAGGCGGCACTGTCCGCCATGGCCGAGCGCGAGCTCGATGTCGTGGTCGTGGGCGGTGGCGTCGTGGGTACCGGGACGGCGTTGGACGCCGCGACCCGGGGTCTGAGTGTGGGGTTGCTGGAGGCGCGGGACTGGGCGTCGGGAACGTCCTCCCGCTCCTCCAAACTCATCCATGGCGGTCTCCGCTATCTGGAGATGCTCGATTTCGGGTTGGTCCGCGAGGCGCTGAAGGAGCGCGGCCTGCTGCTGGAACGGCTGGCCCCGCACTTGGTGCGTCCCGTGCCGTTCCTGTACCCGTTGACAGGCCGTGCGTGGGAACGCGTATACGCGGGTTCCGGCGTGGCGCTCTACGACGGGATGGCCACGTCGTCGAGCCACGGCAGAGGTCTGCCTCTGCACCGCCAGCTGTCGCGCCGTGCTGCACTGCGCATCGCGCCGGCGCTTAAGCGTTCCTCGCTTGTCGGGGCGATCCAGTACTACGACGCACAGGTGGACGACGCGCGCTACGTCACCTTCCTCGCGCGTACCGCAGCGAGCTACGGCGCGCACGTGGCCTCCCGGGCCCGCGTCACCGGCTTCCTGCGCGAAGGGGAGCGCGTCACCGGCGTCATCGTCAAGGACCTGGAGACGGGCAACACCCAGGAGATCCGCGCCAAGCAGGTTGTCAACGCGACCGGCGTGTGGACCGACGAGACGCAGGCCCTGGTGGGGGAGCGCGGACGCTTCCATGTGCGCGCCTCCAAGGGCATCCACCTGGTCGTCCCCAAGGACCGCATCCAGTCCGCGACCGGACTCATCCTGCGTACCGAGAAGTCCGTGCTCTTCGTCATCCCCTGGGGACGGCACTGGATCATCGGGACGACCGACACCGACTGGACGCTCGACAAGGCGCACCCCGCAGCCTCGCAGACGGACATCCAGTACCTGCTGGACCATGTGAACTCGGTCCTTAACGTTCCCCTGTCGCGGGCCGACGTAGAGGGCGTCTACGCAGGACTCCGTCCGCTGCTCGCTGGAGAGTCCGACGAGACCTCGAAGCTGTCCCGGGAGCACGTCGTAGCGCACGTCGTCCCCGGCCTCGTCGTGGTTGCCGGCGGCAAGTACACGACCTACCGCGTGATGGCCGAGGACGCCGTGAACGCGGCCGTACACGGCCTCGGAGGGGGCGTCCCTGCCTCGGTCACCGAGGACGTGCCGCTGCTCGGTGCAGACGGCTACAAGGCCCTGTGGAACAACCGTGGACGCATCGCCGAACGCAGCGGACTGCACGTTGCGCGCGTGGAGCACCTGCTGCGCCGCTACGGTTCGCTGATCGACGAGGTCCTGGACCTCACCGCCGAGAAGCCGGAGTTGGCTGAGCCTCTGCCCGGCGCGGAGGACTACCTCAAGGCGGAGGTCGTATATGCGGCCGCCGCAGAGGGTGCGCTGCACCTGGACGACGTCCTGGCTCGCCGCCTGCGAGTCTCCATCGAGACCTTCGACCGCGGCGTCAGCGCCGCCGAACCCACCGCGCGCCTCATCGCCCCGGTCCTGGGCTGGACCGAGGAGCAGATCAAGCGCGAGGTCGAGCACTACGTGGCGCGCGTCGCCGCGGAGCGGGAGTCCCAGGAGCAGCCGGACGACGCCACCGCGGACGCCGCACGGCTCGGCGCTCCGGACATCGTCCCCGTGATGTAGCCGGCGCTATAGGGATTCCCGAAGGATTCCCGGGCAGAAGGTGCCGCCCGGGAATCCCTTCAAGCCCGCGTGCTTTGATACCGACATGAGCCTCTACGACATCCCGATCAACACCCTCGACGGCAAGCCGGCCTCCCTGAAGGACTACCAGGGCAAGGCCGTCCTCCTCGTCAACGTCGCCTCCCGCTGCGGCCTCACGCCTCAGTACGAGGGCCTGGAGCGCCTCCACGAGCGCTACGCGGACCGCGGTTTCACCGTCCTCGGCGTCCCCTGCAACCAGTTCGGGGGCCAGGAGCCCGGCACCTCTGAGGAGATCCAGGAGTTCTGCTCCGCGACTTATGGCGTGACCTTCCCGCTCACGGAGAAGATCGAAGTCAACGGCGACGACCGTCACGCCCTTTACACCGAACTCACGAAGACGACCGACGCAGAGGGCAACGACGGCGACATCCAGTGGAACTTTGAAAAGTTCCTGATCAGTTCTGACGGCTCCGTCCTCAAGCGGTTCCGTCCGCGCACCGAGCCGGAGGCCCCGGAAGTGGTCGAAGCCATCGAAGCGGCACTCCCGGCCTAGTGACGGGTAGTGACATGCGCCGCTGATCACGCCAGGATGGCGCTATGCCGCATTGGACTCCGGAGGAAATGCCGGATCTGACGGGGCGAGTCGCCATGGTCACGGGGGCCAGTAGCGGTATCGGGTTCCACACTGCGTTGGAACTCGCGCGTCACGGAGCCCGGACCCTGCTCGCCGTCCGTGATCCGGAAAAAGGAGAGTCCGCGCGGGAGCGGATCGCCGCGGTGATCCCCTCCGCGCGTGGACTCGTCGAGGTCGTCCACGTCGACCTGGCGAGTCTGGACTCGATCGAGGACGCCGCCGGCGACCTGGCCGACCGGACGGCGGCGGTGGACATCCTGGTGAACAACGCGGGCGTGATGGTCCCGGACGGCAGCACCACCGCCGACGGGTTCGAGCTCCAGTTCGGGACCAACCATCTGGGCCACTTCGCGCTCACCGGTCGCCTGCTGCCGTTGCTGCTGGCCGCCGAGTCCGCGCGGATCGTCACGGTCTCCAGCCTCACGCACCGCAGGGCGCGGCCGATCTGGGACTTCGAACCGGCGACGGAGAACGCCAAGGAGTTCTATACAGAGGCCGAGTGGCACCGTCATCGTGTCTCTGCGTACGGCCGCTCCAAGCTCGCCAACCTGCTCTTCACGCGGGAGTTGGACCGTAAGGCGAAGCACGCGCGCGTTTCCTTAGCCAGCGTCGCCGCGCACCCCGGCTATGCGGCAACCGGCCTGTTCGTGAAGACCTCCTTCAGCCGGCACCACCGAGTCGTCTCCGGGCTGTCGAACTTGGTGACCAGAGCGACCGGCCAGAGCGCCGCAACAGGTGCGTGGCCCTCTCTATACGCCGCCACGCATGTAGACCTCTTCGGCGGCGAGTACATCGGACCGCGCGGACCCGGTGAGATGCGCGGCGCACCCGCACTGGCCGCCATGAGCCTGATCGCCCAGGACGAGTCCGTCGCCGCCATCTTGTGGGACCAGTCTGTCGCCGCCACCGGGGTGGGGTACGAGGAACTGTCCCGCTGACCGGTCTGATGATCCGGCCATCATCCGGCAGTGGCTCAAAAGATCCGCGAAAAAGGTGGGAACCGTCGTGCGAGTCGCTGCGTCCAAATGCCAGTGACAACGTCGGCTAGGAGATGGAGCACAATGAAGCCCCTGGTGAAGACCGTGGCGACCACCGCCGTCGTGCTGGCGGGGCTCGCCGGGTGCGCCTCCCGTAGCTCGGGAGGCTCCAGCACGTCGGCAGCCGGTGCGGGGAGCGGCGGTTCTTCGACGTCGTCCTCCTCGTCGTCCCCAGGCCAGACGTCGAGCACCGCCCCTTCGAGTACCGGCCAGACCGGCTCGCCGAACCCCTCGAACCCCTCGAACCCTTCGGACCCCGGCACGGTGAAGTACGTCCCGCTGCAGGGTCTGTCGCTGGCGAAGGACGGCGTCACACTGGTCACCGAGGTGAACTGGGGCGGATGCAACGACCAGCCCACGCTCGTGATCAAGAGCCAGGACGCCTCCAAGGTCGTCGTCGAGGAGAAGTCCGTCTCCCACTACCGCGTCGGGATGATGTGCCCCGACTTCTCCCGCAACGGCGAGGCCACCGTGAAGCTCGACGCCCCGCTGGGCTCGCGCCAGGTGATCGACGGCGTCAAGAACGTGGCCATCAGCGTCAGCTGAGGTCCGGCCCCCGAGCGTCGGGCCCCTTCCGTAGTGCCTGGGACAACGGAAGGGGCCCGACGTGCTTCCCGGAGCACGAACACCCAAAGCGGACAACGCTCTGTGTCCCTCTGTAGGTCTCCCGTATGTCTCCCGTGTAGGACCCGCGCCAATCGGTCTCCACATGTTGCTATGCATGGCTGACACCGGCGGGTTTTTCTGGGAGGCTCATCGCCATGACCGCCGACACCATCGACCCCGGCAACGGCATATCCGAGGACGCTCAGGACGTTCCGGCCGGCGCCGGTCCCCAGCAGGCCACCCGCCTCGACAGCATCCACTCCCGACTGTCCGCCGACCTGGTCGAGCGGCTCATCGGAAAGGTGGCCATCCACGGGGCGGTGGGCGGTCGGACGCAGTCCTACAGTCCGCTCACCGGTGAACTCATCGCCGACTACCCCGCCAGCGCCCCGCAGGACGTGCGCGCCGCCTTCGCCAAGGCCCGCGCCGCGCAGCAGGAGTGGGGAAGCACGCACCTATCGCACCGGACCGCAGTCGCCCGCCGCCTGCACGACCTGCTCCTGGAACGCTCCGACCAGCTGCTGGACCTGGTGCAGATCGAGACCGGCAAGGCCCGCAAGCACGCCATGGACGAGGTCCTGTCGGCGGCCGCGGCGACCCGGCACTATGCGTACGCCTCCCGCGGATACATACGTAGCAAGCGTCGCCGCGGCGTCCTGCCGATCCTGACGAAGGTCACCGAGAACCGCATCCCCAAGGGCGTCGTCGGCGTCATCACGCCGTGGAACTACCCGCTGGCGCTCGCTGTCTCCGACGTCATACCGGCGCTCATCGCGGGCAACGCAGTGGTGCACAAGCCGGACACGCAGACCGCGCTCACCGGGCTGCGGTTGCGCGAGCTGGCCGTGCAGGCTGGCTTGCCGGAGGACCTGTGGCAGGTGGTCGTCGGCGACGGTCCGGTGGTCGGGCCGGCAGTCATTGCGGATGCCGACTACGTGGCCTTCACTGGTTCCACTGCTACCGGCCGCACAGTGGCACAGGCGGCGGCCTCCCGACTGATCGGCTGCTCGCTGGAGCTCGGCGGTAAGAACGCGATGCTCGTGCTCGATGACGCCGACATCGATAAGGCCGTGTCCGGTGCGGTGCGCGGCTGCTTCTCCTCTGCAGGGCAGCTCTGCATATCTATAGAGCGCATATACGTGCACTACACCAAGTACGACGAGTTCCTGTCGCGGTTCCTTACTGAGGTTCGCGCTATGCGTTTGGGGTCCGGTCTCGACTACACGGCGGACATGGGCTCGCTGACCAATACCAAGCAGCTTGAGAACGTGACGCTGCATGTAGAGGACGCTAAGGCGAAGGGCGCCAAGGTACTCGCCGGTGGACGTCGCCGTGCGGAGGTCGGCCCGCTGTTCTACGAGCCGACAGTGCTCGGAGACGTTAAGAACACCATGCGCGTCTATGGCGAGGAGACCTTTGGGCCGGTGGTGTCCGTGTACTCCTTCAAGAACGAAGGCGAAGCCATAGCGGACGCCAACAACACGCCCTATGGGCTGAACGCCTCTATGTGGACGCGCGACCATAAGCGTGCCCGCGAGATCGCGCGCCAGCTGCATGCCGGCACCGTGAACGTCAACGAGGCTTACGCCGCGGCCTGGGGGTCGGTCGACTCGCCGATGGGCGGCATGGGCCAGTCGGGCCTGGGGCGGCGGCACGGCGCCGAGGGCATCCTGCGCTTCACCGAGGCCCAGACCGCGGCCCGTCAGCGGCTGCTGCCGATCGCGCCCTGGTTCGGGATGTCGGAGCAGCGGTGGGGCACGCTGATGCTGCGGTCGCTGAAGCTTCTCAAGGTGCTGCGGATGAAGTAGCTGTTCGTGGATCGGCTGTTTCGCGAAGTGGTTTCGTGGAGCGGCCGTTCCGCAGAACGGGTGACGCCGCGACCGTTTGGTTCCGATTGTCGGTGCCGGGGGTTACGGTGGTGATCTGGCGTCACCCAAGGTCACCGACCGCCTCCTCTGTGACGTCACCGCAACGCACCAGAGGGGATGGTGATCCGCATGACGGAACCCGCCTCGTCCGCTTTCGTTCCCGCGCCGGCACCCGGCGGCGCGGCGTCCGGAGGGCCGGCTCAGTTCGGCGCGACCCTGGACGTCATGGCTCAGGCCGCCGCGCACGTCGGCACGGTCAACGAGGAGATCGCCGCCCTGCTGGCCACGCTGTTGGCCCAGCTGGAGCCGATCGCCTCGACCTGGAAGGGCGCCGCCTCCGGCGCGTTCCAGAACCTGCATCAGCGCTGGAACGCCGACGCCCGCAAGCTCAACGCCGCGCTCGGCGGGATCGCCGAGTCCCTGTCCGGCACCCACCGTCGTTACTCGGCGGCTGAGGAGTCGAACACCACTGCCGTCAACCGCGTCGCCGGCCTGATCGGCTGAGGGGGGATTCGCGATGAGCTACGGAGGCGAGCTGCTCGTCCACGCCGAGACGCTGTCCTCGGCGTCGCACAACGTGGCGGCGGCGCACAATGAGCTGAACAGCAAGCTGCACGATCTGCGGACTCTGCTGCAGCCACTGACGCAGACCTGGAGTGGGCAGGCGGCTGCGGACTACCAGGCGCGGCAGCGGCAGTGGGATCAGGCGCAGGCGGATCTGAACGAGGTGCTGCAGCAGATCGGGAAGGTGCTGGAGGTCGCGCAGCAGCAGTACGGGGATGCCGAGCGGGCGAACATCGACGTGTGGGCTTAGGTGTCGCGGGGCGCCACGGTGCGGTGTGCCGTGGGGCGTCGCGGCGAGATGCGGGAAGTCACGGTGTGGTGCCGCGCTGGCCGGGCCGGGCCGCGCCGGGCCGTGAGATGCACGTGACGTGCTGCTTGAGCCTTCGTCCGTCGTCGCCGTCCGCCAGCTGCCATCGGCCGTCCGGGTCCGCATCACAAGACCGGCTGGACCGGAACGCGGACGCCGTGGCACGATGACGGTATGCTCGCAAACCGCCGATTTTTTTATGGCTACGGACCTGGGTCCCTAGTCATCGTCGGCTGCTGAGCAAAACCAAGCCAACGAGCGCCTCGGACCCCTTCCGGTTCGGGGCGTTCGCCATTGGTGCGGGGGCTGCCGGGCCGGTGGGAGACCGGGCCGAGCCCGAGGAGCCCCGTCACATGACCGCCAGTGCCACCGCCGACTCCACGTCCGCCGGATCCACCGACTCTGCCGACCTCGCCACGCCGGGGGAGTCCCTGGTGTCCGTATCTGTTCCTGCAGCAGTCCCGCTGTCAGCCTCCGGCTCCAGCGACTCTGGACATGTTGTCGGCCAACCCACGCCGGCCGGCGTCCGTTCCGGGCGCGCCCAGATCGATGACCTCGACGCTCGCATCCTTGCCCTGGTCACCGAACGCATCAGCACCGCCGCCGACATCCAGGCCGCACGCATCGCGGAAGGCGGTCGTCGTCTGGACCTCAAGCGCGAGACCGAGATCATCGCCCGCTACCGGCAGGCGCTCGGCCGGCCCGGTGTGACGGTCGCGATGGCAGTCCTGGAATTGTGCCGAGGCCGCGTCTGAGGTGCGCTTGAGGTATGCGTGGGATGCGTGTGGGGCGGGTCCGGGGCGTTGCGGGGCGCGCAGCGGGCGCGTTCCCCGAAACCCCCACGAACCTTGTACGCGAGCCGTAACCGCCGGGTCGCCGGATCGTTGAACCGCTCGAATCACCGGTGCGGATCGCGGAGCCCGGTCGGCGCTCCACGCTCATGCGCCCGACCGGTGAAGGCGATGTGGGACACCTCGCCGGTGCCAGTGGTCCACCGCAGGGGACAGCGGGCCGGCCACCAGGGAAAACGGCGGCTGCCCCGGGGACGCCCGGGACAGCCGCCGCAGCACCGCGTGAATCAGACGGTGTACTTCTCGACGATCTTGCCCAGCTTCGGCAGCGCCTTCTCGATGTTGTCGACGCCCTTCGGACGGACCTGCTCGTACGCCTTGCGCAGCGTCGCGCGGTCCGACTGCGCGGCCCGGTCGTCAGTCACACCCAGCAGCGCGTTCGACACCTCCGGCCCCCTCCCGGCCAGGTAGTCGCCGAACGACCCGCCACCGGCGGACACGAAGTCCTCGTGGAACGGCTCCAGCCGCGCCACGAAGTCGTCGACCAGGGTGTCCACGGCATCCAGGATGATGCCGGACTTGAACGCGGTGACGACCTTGTAGGCGCCCTTCACCACCAGCCCCGAGTCCTTGACCTGCTCATCGATGAGCTGCACGCAGTCCTTCACGACCTGCGGGCGGTTGGTCGGATTGAGGAGGCTCTCCTGCAGAGTCTGTCCCATTGTTTATGTCCTCGAACGCGGTAGAGGGACGACCGCAACGGACCGGACGCACGGCCCGGGGCCCGACGTGCGGCCGAGTAGTGAGCGCTTAGGTTACCGTAACGCGACCGGCCTCCAAGACGCGTTCCGCCACCTCGCCCTCAGATATCTGAGACCC
>NZ_JAACYW010000262.1 GCF_015356825.1 Catenulispora rubra
GCGGGGCGCTGGACCGGGCGGCGATGGAGCGGATCCACGGCGACGTGGCGTCGCTGACGGCGCGGGAGTTCGTGGCGTCGCTGGAGCACGTGAAGGCCGCCGAGGGCAGCCGCCGGTCGCAGCTCCTTGAGATCCTGCGCGGCTGGGACGGCACGATGGGCCTGGGCTCGATCGCCGCGACGGTGTACACCGAGGCGCGCCGCGAGCTGCTGTCGACGGTGCCGCTGCCGGACGCGGCGGACTCGCACGCGCAGCTGCTGTCACCGCAGCAACGCACCGGCACACTCTGGCTGTCGTTCCAGGCGCTGCTGGCCGGAGCGCGGGCCGGCGACGTGACCATGTTCGGCACCTGGTCGGATGCGGTCGGGCAGGCCCTGGACCAGACGGCGGAGCGCTTGGAGAAGGAGATCGGCCCGGACCTGGAGGACTGGACCTGGGGCCGCCTGCACCAGTGCCGCTTCACCGCACTGCTGCCGGGAGTGCCCGCGGTGGCGGGACGCCCGGTGCCCGGCGACAACGAAACGGTGCGCGCCGCCGGGCTGCACGGAATAGAGACCACGGCCGCGAGCTCCGGCTCGGTCGCCCGGTACGCGTTCGACCTGGGCGACTGGGAGAACAGCGGCTGGGTCGTGCCGGAGCAGACGGACGAGTGGTACGCGGCCCGGCTGGTGCCGATGCACTACGACTGGGAGGTGATCGAGCGGGTCGGGACGCCGATCGCGCTGGAGGCTGCGGATTTGGAGGAGGCGGCGCGGT
This sequence comes from Catenulispora rubra, assembly GCF_015356825.1. GTDB lineage: Bacteria > Actinomycetota > Actinomycetes > Streptomycetales > Catenulisporaceae > Catenulispora > Catenulispora rubra. The sequence continues at coordinate 757 of NZ_JAACYW010000262.1, forward strand.
AGAGGTAGGGCTGCGGCTGCGGCCTTTAGCGCGGGAACAGCGCTGAGGGCTGCGGCCGGCGAGGTGGCTGACCTGGTGGTGGTCGCGCGGCAGGCACGGTACAGAAGGCGGCGGCTCTGCACACGGCTGGCGGCGCGGGGATCCAGCGGTGGTCGGGCGGCTGGCACGGCGCCAAGGCGGGGGCGCGGCACGCGGCTGGCGGCGCGGGTGCGGTCTTGGGCTCGCGGTAGTGGATTTGGTGCTGGTGTGCCACGGACTTCGGGCTTCAGACCAGAGTGAGCGCACAAGCCCCAGGATCTGCCGCACCTCTAGTTCACAGAACCCGCATATCCCTATCCTGGCCCTTTCGCCGACGCGACGAGGGGGCCAGGTGCGGGGTGATGCCGACCCGGATGCCGCGACGCAGCAGCGGTACCTCGATTTCCTCGCCGGTGCGTGGCTGCCGGGTTTGGGGTCGGGGGCGCGGCCGGAGCCGTTGCCGGGGCAGCGGATCCGGGTGACGTTCGGCGGGGCCGGGGCTGGTCGTGCGGCGCTGACGTGGGGGCAGCGTGACATCTGGGCCACGATGAGGCGGCAGCGCAACTGGTTGCCGCAGGGTGGGCGGCGGCCGCTGGCTCCTGGCACGCGGGTCGAGGATGTCGCGGCGGAGTTGGCGTATCTGCACAGCCGATACCAGTCGATGCGTACGCGGCTCGTGTTTGGCGACCCGCCGGATGGCGCGGTTCAGCAGTGGGTGGCGTCGGAGGGCGAGACGTTCTTGGAGGTCTACGACACGCCGCCGGGTCAGGACCCTGATGCGCTGGCCGCGAGAGTGGAGGCGGTGTATCGGCATCGGCCCTACGACCTGCGCGTCGAGTGGCCGGTGCGGATGGCCGTCGTGCGGAGTGGCGGCGCGTGCACGCACCTGGTCGTCCTCATGCATCACCTGGCCCTCGACGCGGGTGGGGCCGCGGTGATGATGCGCGAGGTGGCCGCACGCGAGCATGCCGAGCCGACCGGTATGCAACCGCTGGAGCAGGCGGCCTGGCAGGCATCGGAGGCCGGGCGTCGGCACGACGGCAGGACCCTGCGGTACTTCGCCAGGGCGCTGGACCGGCTGGCCGCCGGGCCGCCGCCGACGCTCAAGCCCGGGCCCCGCCGGCAGCGCCACTGGTCCGGATGCCTCATCTCCCCCGCGCTCGCCGACGCGGTGGCGACGATCGGCGCCCGGCGTGCAGTGGACGACGCGGCCGTGCTCACCGCCGTGACCGCGATCGCGTTCGCACGGGTGGCCGGTACCGATCGGGTGCTGATACGGCCACGGGTCGGGAACCGGTTTCGGCCTGCGCTGTCCGACGTCGTGTGCTTCGTGGCACAGAGCGGGCTGTTGGTGTTGGAGTTGGGCGACACGACGTTCGACGAGGCCGTGGATCGGGCGCGGGGCGCGACGTTGGCCGCGGTGAAGAACGCCTACTTCGATCCGGACGCGCTGGAGGCGATGCTCGGCCGGTTCGCCGCCGAACATGAGCGCTTCGCGGTGTACTTCAACGACCGCCACATCGCCGCCCCGAACGCACGCGACCCGCAGCGCCCCCGCGGCGCGTCGACGTTCGCGTGGCTGCATCGCGGGCCGGAACCGGCCGAGACGCTGTCGATCACGATCGACGACGCGGAGGGTGCGCTGGCTATTTCAGTGCACATCGACACGCATGTCATCGCGCCGGAGATGGCTGAGGAACTGGTTTGGGGAATCGAGCGGGCCGCTGTTGAGGCCGCGGCAGACGGTGACTCACCGACCGGAATCCGGCGGACAGCCCAGCGGACAACCCAGCCGACAAACACGCCGACTGCCGCGCCGACACGCTTGCCAGCGTCCCGATCCGACACAACCGCCGCGCCCGCCAACCCCCGCCGCACCGCCCCCGCGTTCCCGGAATCGCCAGGCACCGTAAACCTCTAATCAGGATTCTGCCAGCCCAGCCCCGGGTAAGGATCGCAGCGTCCCGCTCCCCCCGACAGCGTGCCCCGGAGGTGCCGCATGTCTCGTCGGCTGTCCCTGCGCAAACGTACCGCCGTCCTCCTCACCCTGGTGCTGGCCCTCGTGGGCGCCACCGCCGCGGCCGCCCGGCCGCGGCACGAGCTGAAGTTCGACGTCTCCTTCCCCGCCGCGACCCGGGCCACGCCGGCCGACGGCCGGGCCTTCGTGATCGTGTCGACCACCGCGAGCTCCGAGCCCCGGGAGCAGATCAACATCGTCAACGGCGCGCCGTACTGGGGCCGGGACGTCGAGGGGCTCCGCCCCGGGCGCTCGGTGCACCTGGACTCCGGCGCCGCGACGTACGGCTACCCGCTGGCCACGCTCAACCAGCTGCCGCCGGGCCGCTACTACGTGCAGGCCTTCTTCACCGTCTACGACACCTTCCACCGCGGCGACGGCTCGACCGTCCAGCTGCACATGCCCTGCGGCGACGGCCAGGACAACTTCAACTCGCCGCAGAACATGTACAGCACGCCGCAGTGGATCACCGTCACCGGCGACGAGGACAAGCCGCTCAAGCTGTCCCTGGACCACGTCATCACGCCGTCCGACCCGATCCCGGCCGGCGGCACCTGCCAGCAGGGCAACCCCACCGACAGCCAGCACGTGCAGCACATCAAGATCCTGAGTCCGGCGCTGACGAAGTTCTGGGGCACGCCGATCTACGTCGGCGCCAATGTCCTGCTGCCGCAGGGGTACGACGACCCGAAGAACGCGAACGTGCGCTACCCGGTCGAGTACCACTTCGCGCACTTCACCGAGAACGCGCCGCACGGCTTCAAGGAGAACGGCGGCAACGCCTTCTCCCAGTTCTGGCTCAACCCGAGCTCCCCGAAGTTCATCAGCATCGAGGTGCGCGAAGAGAACCCCTTCTACGACTCCTCCTACGAGGTCGACTCCCCCAACGTCGGCCCCTACGGCACCGCGACCACCCAGGAACTGATCCCGGCCCTGGACGCCCAGTTCCGCACCATCGCAGCGCCCTGGGCCCGCGTCACCTCCGGCGGCTCGACAGGCGGCTGGGAAGCGCTGGCCTCGCTGGTGTTCAACCCGGGCGTCTACGGCGGCACCTTCGCCGGCTACCCCGACCCGGTGGACTTCCACCGCCACCAGATCGTCGACATCTACGACGACGCCAACGCCTACAACACCCTGCGCCAGTTCGACTACCCGACCCAGCGCCCCGACGACCGCAACACCGCCGGCGACTCCATCTACGACATGGCGCAGGAGAACCTGTGGGAGCTGGCCATCGGCGACCACGACCGCAGCGGCGGCGCCTGGGCGATCTGGGAGGCGGTCTACGGCCCGCAGGGCAAGGACGGCTACCCGGCACTGGTGTGGGACAAGCGCACCGGCGCGATCGACCACACCGTGGCCGCGCAGTGGAAGCCGAAGGACCTGGACGCGAAGCTGGCGGCCGAATGGTCCACGCTGGGCCCGCAACTCCGGGGCGAGATCCACATGTACGTCGGCGACATGGACACGTACTTCCTGAACGACGCGGTGGAGCTGCTCCAGAAGAACCTCGATGCGCAGACCTCGCCGCCGGCCGACGCGACCTTCACCTACGGCCGCGAGAAGCCGCACGGCTGGTCGCCGTACACGGACGCGCAGTGGTTCGGCGTGTACGCGGCCTACGTGGCGTCGAAGGCGCCGGCCGGGACGGATGTCTCCGGGTGGCGCGGGAGCAAGACTGCGACCGCGAACACGGTGCGCGCGATGCTGCCGGCCTCGATGGACGGCGGTGTGATCGACCAGACGGATGTGAAGCTCGGGCCGTCGCGGTGAGCAGCGGCGGCTGCGCACCTAATCCGCAGCCGACAGCCAGCGATCTGTATCCCGGTGCCGGCCGAGCCCCACCGCGTCGAACTCGTCGTAGAAGTCACCCTTGCCGGCACCGAGGAGCCGCAGGGCTTGCGAGATCGGACTGCCCTCGGGCGGAAAAGGCTCGCCTTCAACGCTGCTCAGTGGGCCGAACACCATATGTCCGCCGCTCCAGACCTGCGCACTTTGCGTCCCGGCTCCGCCCCAGTAGTCGGCCTCGACGTAGGCGACGGCGCCCTGCATCGACCAATCACCCAGCAGGAGGCCGGACCCGGCGACCGCGTCGGTGATCGGGAGCAGCGCCAAGCCCTGGTCGAGCGGGGCCAGGAGCACGTGCTCGACCCCGTCGGCCAGCGTGCGGAGCACGGGCTCGGCGGCGATGACGGCCTGGAGGCGATACATGAGCGTATTCTCGTCGATCCCGGGCAGCCACGCGGCACCGTCCACGTGAACAGCAAGCGGCGGCGACCGGGCCCCTCAACCCGGTCGCCGCCTGTTCTCATCAGGAATCAGAGACGCGCCTCACCAGGCGACGGTCACGTTCCCCGTCCCGGACGACGGCACGGTGTACGTGTGGTTGGAGCCGCCTTCCCAGGTGACGGTGCCGTCCGAGTGCTTGACGAAGAACTTGAACTGGATGTTGGCCCCGGCCGGGACGCCGGCCAGGCTGAACCACGTCGGGTAGTTCGGGTCCAGCAGCGGACCGATCGCGACCGAGGTGTCGGTGCTCCAGTTCCCCAGCTCGTCCTGGTCGCCGGCCAGGTAGATCTCGTCGCCCGGCGAGGTCGAGGTGCCGGTGACGGTGAACGTCACCGGGACCAGCGTCCCGGTCTCCACGTGGTACGAGATGGCGTTGCTCGCCGTCCCGCCGGAGGACTTCAGCACCACCGGGGCCAGCCCCGGCGTGACGCCCGAGGGGATCGTGATGTCCGCCTCGCCGTCCGACCAGTAGTCCACGGTCGCCGGGACGCCGCCGACCGTGGCGGTGCCGGCGGAGGACCCGAAGTTCACGCCGGTCACGGCCACCTTGTCGCCGCTGTGGCCGATCGTCGGGCCGACGTTGCCGACCTGCGGCGTGGACTGCGCCGGGGCGACGTAGGACCACACCGCGGCCTGGCCCGGGTTCAGGGTGTAGGCGCCGGTGGGGTTGTTCCCGCCGGTGCCGGCGTTGACGGTGAGCGTGCCGCCGCCGAGGGCGCCGCCGAGAACGTCGTTGTAGCTGCCGGCGGGCAGCGCGGTGCTCAGGTTCGACAACGCGTAGCCGGTCGACGTGCTCTTGTTCACCGCGACCAGGACCGTGTCGTTGTAGAACTTGCGCTCGTAGACGTACACGTCGTTGTTGATCCAGCGCTGGGTCGAGCTGCCGTAGCGCAGGGCGGGGTTGCTTTTGCGCAGGCCCGCCAGCTTCTGGGTGATACCGAAGTTGCGGCTGTTCTCGGCGAACGAGCTCACCATCGGCCGGTTATAGGGGTCGCCGCCGACCTGGCCGAAGGAGTTCGTGGTGTCGTTGTGCAGGTAGTTCTCGTCGCCGTAGTACACCGACGGGATGCCTGGCACGGTCATGTTCACCACAGTCGCCTGGTCCAGCAGCGTGGTGTTGTTGTTGATCGACAGGAAGCGGTTCTCGTCCTGGCTGTCGACGAAGTCCACCAGGTCGTTGGACCAGTTGAAGGAGCTCTGCTGGCGGCTGAGCGCGGAGTCCAACTCGGACATGTTCGCGTTGCTGGCGAACACGTCACGTTCGGCCTGGTTCAGGTCGAAGTTCTGCAGCGACTGCCCGTCGGTGTTCGCGAACTTCACCTCGTTCGGGAACAACGCCGCGCTGCTCGGGTCGGCCCACTCGCCGTACATGAACACGCTGTGCGAGTTCTCGATGTGGTCGACGTAGCCCTTCAGCCAGCCGCCGGGCATGTGCTTGACGGCGTCCATGCGGATGCCGTCCACGCCGTGGCCGAGCCAGGTGTCGACGGCGCCCTGCAGGTAGTTGGTGACCGACGGGTTCTCCTGCGCCAGGTCGGCGAGGTTGAACAGGTTCTGGTACTCGACGTCGTACAGGTTGTTGTAGTCCGCGACGCCGCCGTTGTGGTGGAAGTAGCCGTTCGGGTCGTTGTCGTACGTCGACAGTGTGGTCCCGTTCTGCTTCAGCGCGCCGCCGGCCCCGTAGTTCGGGTTGCTGGTGTCCTCGGGGTTGGAGTGGTTGGCGGCCCAGTCCATGATCACCTTGATGCCCTTGGCGTGCGCCGCGGCGACCATGGTGTCGAAGTCGGCCCACTGCCCGAAGTGCGGCTCGGGGGTGTAGAAGTCCATTCCCCAGTAGCCGTGGTACCCGGCGGTGGTGTTGCCGCTGCTGTCCGGGACCGGCACGTTGACGTTCTGCACCGGCGGCGAGATCCAGATGGCGCCGACGCCGAGGTCGGACAGGTACTGCATCTTGGCGGTGACGCCGGCGAAGTCGCCGCCCCAGTACTCCTGCCAGTTGTTGTGCGTGGGGTCGTTCAGGTTCGGCGCGGACGACGGGTTGTCGTTGCTGGTGTCGCCGTTGGAGAAGCGGTCGGTCAGCAGTTGGTAGATCACATCAGAAGTCATGTCGCCGGTACTGACCGGCGTGGAGCTCAATGCAGCGGCGGTCGAGTCCAGGGCGGCGGCGGCGGCGGCGGTCACCGCGGTGGCCGCAGCCAGGCTCACGGCCGTGCCGACCAACGTGAGTCTGCGGCGTCTGTGCATGGTGCCTCTCCTATCCGAATATCCGAATGATGTGGATCAGCCCTTGACGGCGCCCGCCGTCAAGCCCTTGACGAGATACTTCTGGAGGTAGAGGTAGATCAGGACGACGGGAACACCCGCGAGCAGCGACCCGGCGGCGAACTCGCCGTAGTCGGTGTTGTGGTTGCCGGAGACCAGGCCGTACAGGCCGACGGCCAGCGTCTTGTGCGTGGTGTCGGTGAGGAACACCCCGGCCAGCAGGATCTCGTTCAGGAAGGACACGAACGAGAACAGCCCCACGACCACCAGCATCGGAACGGCCAGCGGGAGGATGACGCGGAAGAACACCTGGTTCTCGGTCGCGCCGTCGATGCGCGCGGCCTCGTCCAGCTCCTTGGGGATGGTGTCGAGATATCCCTTGAGCAGCCAGGTGTTCACCCCCATCGCGCCGCCGAGGTACACCAGGATCAGGCCGAGCGAGGTGTTCAGACCGGCCGCCGGAAGCACGTCGCCGATACTGATGAACGTCAGGTACAGCGCGGTCAGCGAGATGAAGTTCGGGAACATCTGGACGAGCAGGATGCCAGTGAGGCCCGGTCGGCGGCCGCGGAAACTGAGCCGGGAGAAGGCGTACGCGCCGCTCACGCCGATCAGGACGTTGAGAACCGCCGAGACGCCGCAGATCACCAGGGTATTGAGATACCAGCGGACGTAGGGCGAGTTCGGGTCGTGGAACAGCTTGGTGAAGTTGGAGAAGCTGGCGCCGGTCGGGATCAGCGAGGTCGTGGACAACGTGCCGACCGGGTTCAGCGCGGCCGATATCAGGAAGATGATCGGGACGAGCGCGAACACCAGGGCGGCCAGGCCCACCAGGTGGCGCCACCACATCCGGTCCTTCATCATCGCGCGTACACCTCCTCCAGCTGGCGGGTCTGCCGGAAGCCGGCGTAGGAGATCAGGCCGACCAGGACGAAGATCAGGAACGAGATCGCCGAGGCCAGGCCGTACTGCGCGCCCTGGCCGCCGAACGCCAGGCGGTAGGTGTAGCTGATCAGGATGTCCGTGTCGCCGGCCGTGGAACTGCCGGAGGGGTACGGACCGCCGTCGGTCAGCAGCCGGATCACGTTGAAGTTGTTGAAGTTGTAGCCGAAGGACGCGATCAGCAGCGGCATCGCGCCGATCAGCACCGTGGGCATGGTCACCGAGCGGAAGACACGGAACGGCGAGGCGCCGTCGACCTTCGCGACCTCCTTGAGTTCCTGCGGCACCGCCTGCAACAGGCCCGCGCAGACCAGGAACATGTAGGGGAAGCCGAGCCACAGGTTGGTCAGCAGCACCGAGCCGCGCGCGGCCCAGGGGCTGCCGAGCCAGTCGATGTGCGTGCCGAACAGCTTGTTCAGCAGGCCGAAGTCCTTGTTGTACATGCTCGACCAGACCAGCGTGGAGATGAACGCCGGCATCGCATAGGGAAGGAGAAGCAGGGAGCTGTATAGCCTTCGGCCGCGCATCCGTGGATGGTCCATGACCACCGCGAGCAGCAGGCCCAGGCCGAAGGTCGTCAGAACCGACAGGATCGCGAAGGTGATCGTCCAGATGAGGACGCGCAGGAACGGTCCGCGGATGGCCGCGTCGGTGAGCACCGACGTGAAGTTCTTGAACCCGACGTTGATCTTCCAGCCGATCGGCAGCGTCTTGCCGGAGCCGTCGACCGCCTTGAACGCACCGTTGGAAGCCTTGTAGACGGTGTTGGTGCGGGCGTCGGTCATGGTGTGCGCGGCGGCGTCGTACTTCATCGTGAACTGGCCGACGTACGCCTCGGACAGGCCGACGGACTTGATGAAGCCGCCGGAGACCGGCACCTCGAACGCGGCCAGCCGCTGGCCCAAACCGTTGACCTGGATGCCGGTCAGGATGTGCCAGCCTTGTGCCGTGATCACCTTGCCGGTGAACGGGTCCTTGGTCACCTGCGCGTCCGGCACCGGCGTGAGCCCGGCGGCGTCGCCGCGCTCGACCTTGCTGTTCGGGTCGGTGAGGAAGAAGACGAACGGACCGGAGGTGTCGGCGGTCCTGGTCGCCACCGACAGCTCGTAGCGCTGCGCGCCGGGCTGCTCCAGCACCGAGTCGGCCTCCAGCTGGGCCACGGCCTGGGACTGGGTCAGCCGGTGCCCGTCGCCGTAGTCGGTGAACGCGGTGCTGATCGTGTAGCCGATCGGGTAGACCTGGAACGCCAGCAACAGGATCGTGCCGGGCACCAGGTAGCGCGCGGCGATCCGCTTCGGGGTCAGGTAGACGTAGGCGAGGATCGCCGTCACCGCGACGGAGATCGTCACACCGGTCCACGAGTGCTTGCCGACCAGGGTCGGGATCGTGAGGACGGCGAAGGCCGCGACGAGCCCGACGAAGACGACCCGCGGCCACGACAAGCGCGCCAGACGCTCAGCGGGCGAGGCGGTCATGGCCGCTCCCTTTTCTCTCGGCTCCGCACGGTGCGACGGCCCGGGGGCAAATCGGGACGCCGCACCGCCGGAGGTTCGGGGGGTGGAAGGACTGATCCGGACGAGGACGAGGAGGTACCGGCCCGGTCAGCCCTTGGCGATCGCGGCCTTGATCTGCGTGGCCGCGTTCGTCATCGCCGTGTTCGGGTCGGCGCCGCCGACGATCGCCGCTTCGGCGATGCCGAGCGGGCCCCAGACTGCGGACATCGCCGGGATCTGCGGGAGCACGACGCCGTGTGCAGCGGCGGCCTGGAAGGCGGCGATGTCCGGGTCGGTCTTGGACACGTCGTTGTAGGCCTCGGTGAGGGCCGGCGCGCGCGGGTCGACCTTGTACAGCGCCTCCTCGACGTCCTTCTTCGTCAGGTAGTTCAACGTGAACTCCTGCGCCAAGGCCGTGTTCTTGGCCTTGGCCGAGACGTAGAAGGCCTGCACGCCGACGAACGGGGCCGACGGGCCCATGCCCGCGAAGCCGGGGACCGGGCTGATCGCGTACTTCAGGCCGGCCTTGCGGACCTGCGCCAGCGCCCACGGGCCGGAGATCAGGTACGGGGTCTTGCCGGAGGTGAACAGCGACACCGCGTTGTTGGCGTCGATGGAGCGCTTGAAGACGTTCTGGCCCTTCTCGCCGTACTTGGCCAGCTGCGCGGCGAACGCCTTGGCACCGGTGTTGTCGACGCCGACCTGCGAGGGGTCGTAGCTGCCGTCGGCCTTCGTACCGAAGATGAAGCCGCCGGCCGAGCCCATCAGCGGCTGCGCCGTGTACGGGTCGCCCTGCTGGCCGATCTGCATCGCCAGCGCCTCTGAGGCCTCGCCGGCCTTCACCGCGGCCTGGCCGTTGGCCACCATCGCCTCGAAGGTCGCCGGGTTCGACGCTGCCTCACCGGTGTTGGTGATCAACGCGAGGTTCTCGGTCGCGTAGGGGACGCCGTAGACCTGGCCGTTGTAGGTGACGGCGTTCAGCGCGGTGGTCTCGAAGGCGCTCTTCTGCGACGCGGCCAGCGGCAGCGGCGAGATGGCGCCGTTCTGCACCAGGTTGCCGATCCAGTCGGTGGCGCCGACCACGATGTCCGGGCCCTTGCCCGCGGCGGTCGCGGTGACGTACGCCGACTGCAGGTCGGTGGCCACCGGCTGGACGCTCACCGAGATGCCGTTGGCGCTGGCGAAGCTCTGCGCGAACTGCTGGAGCACCGGGGCCCGCTGCGCGTCGGTCCAGATCACCAGGTCCGTGTTGGGGTCGCGGACCGGCGGGGCGCTGGAGGAGGACGAGGGCGCCGACGCGGCGGAGCTGGAACTCGTCGCGGACGGCGAGGAGGCCGAGCTCGTCGAGGACGACGAGCCCGCGGCGGCGGACTTCGAGGACGAGCTGGAGCAGCCGGTCAGGGAAAGAGCTGCCGCTACGACCGCGACAGCCGCGGTCGTCAAGGAGGGACGGTATCTCACCATGACCCCTTTGGTCAGTTGTTGAGGGAAGGGAAGGGAAAGAAAGGAAAGCACCCGCGCCCGACCTCCGCGCCACAGGTCAGAGCATTGACGGCGGTGGGGTCCGGCTGTGACTCGCTGTTAACACGGCAGACCCTAACCGGAAACTCGCGCCAGACAATCCGTTGCAGCTTCTTGCGTCGCCGTTGCAGCTATGCGCACTTCTGTTTCTACGTTTCTGCAAGAGGCCCCGTGGAGGCCCGCACGACCAACTCGGGGAAGAACAGCGACTCGGTCTTGCGGATGGTCACCCCGCGGATCTGGTCGATCAACGTCCGGGCTGCGGCGACGCCCATCGAGAGCACCGGCTGGCGCACGGTGGTCAGCGGCGGGTCGGTATAGCCCATGAGGACTGAATCGTCGTAACCGATCACGGAAACGTCCTCCGGGACCCGCTTGTGGTGCTGCTTCAGGGCCCGGATCGCACCGAGCGCCATCATGTCCGAGCCGCAGACGATGGCCGTCACGTTGCGCTGCAACAGCCTGGAAGCCCCCGCGTAGCCGCCCTCGACCCCGGGGAAGGAGATGTCGACCAGGTCCGGGTCGTATCCCCCGGCGCCGAAGCCGGTCTCCATCGCGGTCCGGTAGCCGGCCAGCTGCCGGCGGGCCGGGACGTGCCGGTCGGAGGACAGCAGCAGCCCGATCCGGCGGTGTCCGAGCTCGGCCAGGTGCGCCACGGCCAGCTCCCCGGCGGCGCGGTCGTCGCAGGAGATGAACGGCGCCTCCAGGTTCGGGATGAAGCCGTTGACGAACACCAGCGGCAGCCGCTGCGCCACCAGATCCCGGTAGCGGGAGTGGTCCTGGCCGGTGTCGGCGTGCATGCCGGAGACGAAGATGACGCCGGAGACGCCGCGGTCCAGCAGCATGCCGACGTACTCGTCCTCCCCCGCGCCCTCCGGCGTCTGGGAGCACAGCACCGGCGTGAAGCCCTGGCGCGACAGGTTGGTCTCGATGACCTGCGCGCACAGCGGATAGATCGGGCTCTCCAGCTCCGGCAGCAATAGGCCGACCAGGCCGGCGCTGCGGGGCCGCAGGCGGGAGGGACGTTCGTAGCCGAGGACGTCCAGCGCGGTCAGCACCGCCTTGCGCAGCTGCGGGCTGACGCCGGGGCGTTCGTTGAGGACGCGGGAGACCGTGGCCTTGCTGACGCCGGCCTGCCGGGCTATGTCGTCGAGTCGAGAAGACATGCGCCGCACTATAGGTGTTGCGTTGCGAAACATGGAAGCAAAAGAGTGAAACGCTGCGGCAAACATCGGCAACCCCTTACGGATCACGACTCGTTTGCTTAGCGTCTGGCTCGTGAATCCCCCTGCTCTCGGTCCCTCAGCCCACCACGACGGCTCCCCTTTGTACGTCGGCGATCCCGCGCCCCGGGTCGGAGACAAAGCGGATGTATTCGTCCGCACCTCCAAGGCGCTGGCAGCGAAGCGGGTACACGTGCGGTCCACACCGGACGGCGAACCGGCCTACGTCGAGGCACAGGTGGATCGGGAAGAGGGCGAGGAGGTCTGGTGGCGTGCGAGCGTGCCAGTCGTCAACGCGGAGCTCGGGTATCGCTTCCTGCTGGAGACGCCGGGGCGAAGGACCTGGCTCAACGGACTCGGGCTCAGCACGATCGACGTCACCGACATCGCGGATTTCCGGCTTCCGACGTACGACCCGCCACCAACTTGGGCGGAGGGTGCGGTGGTGTACGAAATCTTCCCCGACCGGTTCGCGCGGTCGGCGGCGCATCCCGTCGGGGAGCTGCCGGATTGGGCCGTTCCGGCTGAATGGGATGATCCGGTCGCGTACGGCACCCCAGCCGGCACCAAACAGATCTACGGCGGAACATTATGGGGCGTCACGGAGAAGCTCGACTACCTCCGCGGGCTCGGGATCGACGCGCTGTACCTGACGCCGTTCTTCCCCTCGCGGTCCAACCACCGGTACGACGCCTCGTCGTTCGACGTCGTCGACCCGCTGCTCGGCGGGGATGAAGCGCTCAAGGAGCTGACGGCCCAGGCGCATCTGCGCGGGATCCGGGTCATCGGCGACATCACTCTGAACCACACCGGGGATCAGCACCCTTGGTTCCGCCGTGGACAGGCCGATCCGGCCAGCCCCGAAGCAGGGTTCTACTACTTCGGCGCGGATCGCAGCCAGTACGCGTCGTTCTTCGGCGTGCCGTCGCTGCCCAAGCTCGACCACCGGTCCGAAGAGATGCGGCGGCGGCTGTATGAAGGCCCTGATTCGGTGATCGCCCGCTACCTCACCGAGTTCGGGCTGGACGGCTGGCGCGTGGACGTGGCGCAGTCGGCGGGGCGGTACGGGGCGATCGATCTCAACGCGCGGATGGCGCGTTCGGTGCGCGAGACGTTGCTCAAGACGGCGCCGGATTCCCTTGTCCTGGCTGAGCACCAGTTTGACGCGTCCGCGACGCTGCGCGGCGACGGCTGGCACGGGACGATGGCGTACGCCGGGTTCACGCGGCCGGTGCTGGGCTGGCTGGGCCAGGCCGACACGCCCGAGCTGTGGGGCGTGCCGGGCCGGCCGCCGGTTCTCGGCGGAGGCGAGATGGCCTCGGTGATGCGGGAGTTCGCGGCGCTGATCCCGTGGCGTGCGGTCACGCACAACATGACGCTGCTGGATTCGCACGACATGCCGCGGTTCCGGTCGCTGGTCGGCGGCGCGGGGCGGCAGGCGCTGGGGGTGGCGCTGCTGATGACGCTGCCGGGGCTGCCGATGGTGTTCGCCGGGGACGAGGTCGGGGTGCACGGCGCCCTGCACAACGAGGACGGACGGCGGGCTTTCCCCTGGGATGAGAGCACGTGGGATCAGGGTACGTATGAGGTGTACCGCTCGCTGATCGCGCTGCGGCGTTCGCATCCGGCCCTGCGCTCCGGCGGGTTGCGGTGGCTGCACACCGCGGACGACGTCGTGCTGTTCGAACGGGCGTTGCCCGGGGAGAGGCTGGTGGTCCAGGTCAACCGGGCGGCGCACCGGCCCCTGACCGCCCCGTTCGCCGCCTCGCATCTGCTCGGCGGACCCGATCTGAGTCCTGGCGTTCAGCTGCCGTCCGACGGACCGGCGTTCCATGTCTGGCGGGTCGAGAGTGCCTGAGCGTTCTCCCTTTTCTAGTCTCGGAGTGAAATCAATGAGCAGTTGGTGGCGTGACGCCGTCATCTACCAGGTCTACATACGCAGCTTCGCCGACGGGAACGGCGACGGGGTCGGCGACGTCGCCGGGCTGCGCTCGCGGCTGCCGTACCTGGCGGCACTCGGGGTGGACGCGTTGTGGCTGAACCCCTGGTACGCCTCGCCGCAGGTGGACGCGGGGTACGACGTGAGCGACTACCGGCGGCTGGATCCGCTGTTCGGCGACCTGGACGATGCCAAGGCCCTGATTCAGGAGGCGCATGCGCACGGACTGCGGCTGATCCTGGACATCGTGCCGAACCACACCTCGGATCAGCACGCCTGGTTCCAATCGGCGCTGGCTGCCGGGCCAGGTTCCGAGGCACGGGCGCGGTACCACTTCCGGCCGGGGCGCGGCGCGGACGGCTCGGAGCCGCCGACGGACTGGCCGTCGATCTTCGGCGGGCCGGCGTGGACCCGGACCGTGGACGCCGACGGCAAGCCCGGGGACTGGTACCTGCACCTGTTCGCCCCGGAGCAGCCGGACCTGAACTGGACGAATCAGCAGGTACGGCGGGAGTTCGAGGACATCCTGCGGTTCTGGCTGGACCTGGGGGTGGACGGCTTCCGGATCGACGTGGCGCACGGCCTGACGAAGGACCCTGCGTTCCCCGACCTGGCCTCGCGCGAGGCCGGCGGGATGCTCGACGCGGCGACGGAGGACCACCCCTACTTCGACCGCGACGAGACCCTGGCGATCTACGAGGACTGGCGCCGAGTCGCGGACTCGTACGAGGGCGAGCGGGTCTTCGTCGCCGAGGCGTGGGTGGCGGACGCCTCGCGCGTGGCGCGGTACCTGACATCGACGCGGCTGCACACGGCGTTCAACTTCGGCCTGCTGAGCTGCCCGTGGGAGGCTTCGGCGCTGCGGACGGAGATCGACGCGACGCTGGACGTGCTGGCGGCCGTCGGCGCACCACCGACATGGGTGCTGTCGAACCACGACGTGATCCGCCACGCCACCCGCTACGGCCGCGCGCACACATCGCTGGCCGACGCCCGCCACCTATACGGGACGCCGGTGGACCACGCACTCGGCGAGCGCCGGGCCCGAGCGGCGGTCCAGCTGATCAACGCGCTGCCCGGCGGCACGTACGTCTACCAGGGCGAGGAACTGGGGCTGCCGGAGGTCGAGGACCTGCCGCCGTCGGTATGGCAGGACCCGAACCGGCGCTACAAGGACCACGACGGCCCGGTGCGCGACGGCTGCCGCGTGCCACTGCCCTGGTCCGGCGACGCGCCGCCGTTCGGCTTCTCCCCGGACGGCGCGACGGCGCCATGGCTGCCACAGCCCGCGGAGTGGAAGAACCGCACAGCCGCAGCCGAAGAACAGGAACCTGACTCGACCCTGTCGCGCTACCGCGCACTCCTGCGAACCCGCCGCGACTGGCTGAACCGCGGCCTCGGAGCCAGCACGGCACTGGAGTGGCTGCCGAACGCGCCGGACGGCGTGCTCGCCTTCCGCCGCGGCGAGGTGATCTGCTACGCGAACCTGTCGGCGGCACCGGTGGAGCTGCCGGCGGGGCACCGGGTGCTGATCGCCTCGGAGCCGGTGGAGGGGACGGTGCTGCCGGTGGATGCGGCGGCTTGGCTGGTGGCCGAGTAGGCGCCAGCAGTGCGGCTATCTGCACTGGCGGCCAGCGGCATCGGTGTACACGAATACGCGCCGGCCCGAGCCACCGCGCACGAAGCATCGGCGGCCGACGGCAGGGCAGCGCGCAGACCGGTGCGGCCAGGCCGCCCGGTTCCGGTGAGAACTGGCGCCTCGGCCGCTGCCGTTGGTGACGAGCCAGCGCGACTGGCGATGTCGTTGGCTGGGTCCGAAGGACCATGCGGGGTGTTGGTTCTGGGTCCCTCGCCGCGTCAGCGGGCGCAGCCAACCTGCCCGGTTTGGCGGTGTCAAGCCGGGCGAGAAACGACCACAGCAGCAGGGGTGCGGCTTG
>NZ_JAACYW010000263.1 GCF_015356825.1 Catenulispora rubra
GTGCGGTTAGGCGTGGGAGGGCGAGGGCGATGAGGGCTTCGGGGTTCGTGAAGCCGTAGGCGGTGCGGGTGATGCGTCGGATTTTGGCCCGACGGGCGTTCACGCGGGTCCCGCCAGCGGTGGTCGCCGGCGGGACGCTGGTTGGGGTGCGGGCCCGGATCGGAGACTGAGCAGCGCTCAGTTTCCGATGCGGGTCATGGGCAGTTGTGGATGTCGCTGGTAGAGGATGCCAGGACCACGTTCGCGGTGACCAGGTTCAGGCCGAGCGCGTTGATGTTGACGTGGACCGCGTTGACGGTGAGCGTGCCGGGGCTGGCGAGTTGCTCGTTGAGGATCAGGTTGACGCCCGCGACGCTGATCTTCGTGTTCGGGGCCACCGCGGTCGGCTTGGAGATCACCACCACGCCGCCGACGCTCAGATAGGCGATGGTGGTGCTGCCGTTGGCAGCCTGGCACGTGCTCGTGGACTGGGACTGGACCGCGCCGATCGTGATCACGGGCACGCCGGGCAGTCCGATCGAGGTGTTGTCGACCGAGGCCTGGACCGCGGACTTGGACGGGCTGAGCGAGGTTGTCACCGACGCGCACAGCGTGCCGGAGTTGATCAGGCCGGAAAGGCTCACCACGCATGGCGGAGCGACGGTCTCAGCGGTAGTGGTGCTGACCGAGCCGGTGTCCGGCGTCGGGGCGATCGTGAGCAGCTGCAGGCCCAGGGCAGAGGCGCTGGCGGTGAGGCCGTAGGCGCGCCCGGTCAGAACCTGCGGCGTCACCTTGACCGTCTCGCTGCCGCACGCGCTTGTGGCGCCGTTGTTGTTGGCGTCGCCGCTGTAGGCGGCCACCCAGTTGTACAGGCCCGGAGCGGTGACCGGCACGGTACCCGAGCTATAGGACCCGCTTCCCGCCACCGTGGCCGTCAGGGTACTGATGGCACTCTGGCAGCTGGTGTCGCCGGGGGCGTACAGCTTGAACGTGAGAGTACCGGTGGGGTTGTAACCGCCGGACAACACGCCGGTGTCAGAGACGGTGCCGCCGACCGGAACGGAGGCGGACGGCGTCGTCGCCAGGGACGGGCTGGCCTTGGACACCGTGACCGTCTCGCTGCCGCACGCGCTTGTGGCGCCGTTGTTGTTGGCGTCGCCGCTGTAGGCGGCCACCCAGTTGTACAGGCCCGGAGCGGTGACCGGCACGGTGCCCGAGCTGTAGGACCCGCTTCCCGCCACCGTGGCCGTCAGGGTACTGATGGCACTCTGGCAGCTGGTGTCGCCAGGGGCGTACAACTTGAACGTGAGAGTACCGGCGGGGTTGAAGCCGCCGGACAACACGCCGGTGTCAGAGACGGTGCCGCCGACCGGAACAGAGGCGGACGGCGTCGTCGCCAGGGACGGGCCGGCTTTGGACACCGTGACCGTCTCGCTGCCGCACGCCGTGGTGGGCGCGGGGTTGTTGTTGGCGTCGCCGCCATAGGACACGGTCCAGCTGTAGGTGCCTGGAGCGGAGGTGCCGACGGTGCCGGAGGGGTAGGTGCCGTTGCCGTTGACCGCTGTGGTCAGGGTGCTGATGGCGTTCTGACAGCTGGTGTCGCCGGGGCCGTAGAGCTTGAAGGTGAGCGTCCCGGTGGGAACCCGGCCGTTGGCCAGCGCGGCGGAGTCCGAGATCGCGCCGCCGACCGTGGTGGCCGGGGACGGGGTGGTCGAGGAGATCACCGGGCTGGCCTTCGGGATGATGATCGAGGCGCCGGTCACGTTCGCCTCCAACGAGAAGAACGCGCTGGCCCCGTCGTTCAAGCCGGCCGACGGGCTACAGGTCGAGGCGGTGTTTCCGGTGCAGGACGCGGCGAAGTTCACCACGCCGGCGGTCTTGGCGGCGTTGATGCCGGAGTAGCTGATTCCGGGTCCGCCGTATTTGGTGGTGTCGAACGGACAGCCCGCCGGGGTGCCCGAGAACCCGCCGGAGCAGATCCCGTCCCCGTCGAATCCGAAGATGTCGGCGCCGGAGTTCAGGGTGACGTTCGGAATCGCGACTCCGGCCTCGTTGAGCACCCCGACTTCGGTGTCGTCCGCCCCGTCATAGGGGTTTCCACTGTTCGGGTCGCTGAGCACGGAGACGGTGCCGTCGGACTGGAACACCAACAGCACCGCGCAACCGGTCGCGTTCCCGACAGCCGGGCACTCGTGGAACGGCGGTGGAGGATTGACGGCGGCCGCCGCGGGCACGGCGCCGACCGACACCACGGCGGCGACCATGGCCATGGCGATACCCGCAGCCAGCGCGGTGAAGGACTTCCTGCGTGGGCGATGCCACCAGACGGCGAACACGCCGACAGCGCGGCGTAAGCGGTCTCGTATCACTTTCGGTACCCCCTGGCTCGAACGGACGGGCGGATCGACGGGTCCACCCGCGGGCATCCTCGCAGCGCCCACCGCCGCCCACTATCACCGGGAAGAGTGAAGCTGCGAGACAGGAAACCGGGTATCGGCACAGGTCACGCACTTAGAGCGAATCATCATGCTGATTCCCGCTTATATCAGAGTACGAAATCACTTTCGGAACAGATTCGTCCTCTGGCCAGGTGGTTTCCTCAGGGGAGCCACTGGCGACGGCGCCGCAGCAGGACCTCGCCAACATCCCGACAGACGTTTGGCAAGCGACGCACGAGCCATACGGAGGTAGCGGAACACACGGGAGCGCGAAGGGCACCACGAGCGACGACACTGATGCGAAGAACCAGCGGCGGCGATCGGGCCATGTCGGCGAGTGCCTCGATCCTGCGGATCTCGCGGCCGGGTTCGCGCTCGCCGCCGCCGGATGTCCGACGGACGGCTTCGGTGACCGCGAACCTGCGGAAGACCTGGACACGATGACAGAGGATTTGCCGTTCCTGCTGTGAGAACAGGCCCACCTTCAACAAAGCCAACCGCGCAATCACCACCGTGACACCCCACGGCAACGTCACCGCCGCCAACGCCGCCGCCTACACCATCGCCTTCGGCTACGACGCCAACGGCAACCGCACCACCGTCACCGACCCGCTCAACCTGGTCACCGCCACCGGCTACGACGCCACCGGCGAAATCACCTCCACCACCGATCCCCTCGGCCACGCCGCCACCGCCACCTACGACGCCCTCGGCCACGTCCTCACCAGCGTCGACCGCGACGGCAACACCACCACCTCCGCCTACGACGCGGACGGCGACCGGATCTCGCAGACCACCGCAGCCGGCGAAACCATCAAGTGGACCTACGACGCCGACGGCCGGATAGCCTCATCCATCGACCCACGCGGCACCGGCACCGGCGGCAGCCCGGCCGCCTACACCACCGGCTACGGCTACGACGCCGCCGGGAACCCCACCACCGTCACCGCCCCGCTCGGCGGCGTGCAGTCGACGGTGTTCGACGGCGACAGCCGTCAGACCTCGACGACCGACCCGATGGGCGCCGTCACCTCGTTCGGCTACGACGCGGGCAGCAGGCTGACCGGCGTCACCGCGCCCGACGGCGGCGCCACCACCACCTACGGCTACGACCCGGCCGGCTGCCTGACCAGCGCCTGCATCACACCGTCGGCGACCACCGGCTGCCCCACCGGATCGACGATCACCGCATACACCTACGACGCCGACGGCAACCAGACCGCCGCCGGAACCACCGCCTCCACCTACAACGCCGCCGACCAGATGTCCGGCGCCACCAGCGGCGGCACCGCATACGCCTTCACCTATGACGCCGCCGGAAACCGCGTCACCACCGCCACCGGCGGCACCACCACCCGCACCCAGACGTGGGACCCCAACAACCCGCTCCCGCAACTGGCCACCACCACCGGCACCGGCGCAACCCTCATCGGGGACTACCACTACGACCCGCTCGGCACCATCGCCTCCGAGCGCACCGCCGCCGGCGCCTTCTACGACACCCACGACTACCTCGGCTCGGTCACCGACCTGCTGTCCTCCACCGGCGTCGACCAATACACCGACACCTACGACGCCTTCGGCACGCAGACTGTCAATACCCTGACCAGCACCGCACCGGTCCAGCCCTTCGGCTACACCGGCACCCTCACCGACCCGACCCTCGCCGGCAAAATCGACATGCGGGCCCGCACCATGGACCCGTCCACCGGCCGCTTCGCCAGCCGCGACCCACACTCCCCGACCACCGGTGGCCCCTACGTCTCCGCCTACGCCTACGCCGTCGACGCCCCCACCTACCTGACCGACCCGGGCAACTTCTTCGACACCTACGTCCCGGTCCGCCCCGCCTACCGGCTCTACCACATCGCCGACCTGCTCCGACAGGAAGGCTGCCCGCAGCTCGCCGACCTGTACAGCGCGGCGGGTGACCAGCTCGCCGGGCAGATAGCCATCGACGGCATCAGTGGTCTGACTGGCTGGGAACGCGACGCGGCGGCCATCGACGCAACTGCGGCCGACAGCAGTGCGACGACGTCCACGACCGGTGGCGCCGCCAGTTCGTGGTTCACGGCTCCCACGGCCGGATCCGGTCCGCCTATCGCGCTACTGGGTAAGTACCAGGACATCAAGGACTACATCGCCGCCGCACCTCCGGGAACCTTCGACGCGGACTTCCTCAACTTCCAAGGAACCGCGAAGAAGGGAACCGCCGGAGTCGGATCATGGAACTGGACGCGGAACAAGCGATACATCGACGACGCTTTGGCCGCCGGCAAGGAAGTGCGATTGGTGACCGATCCGAACACTCCCCTCTACGAAAAGGGCAACGTCTATCAGCGCGAACTGAAATATCTGAAGGACAACGGCTACGGATGGGTTCCGGTCGACGACTATTGGGTAGTCGTCAGGGTCCGACCTTGAGGAGGCGGGCAAATGAGCAAGCGGGCATCTGGCTCCGTGGTGAAGGAGTTCCCCGGTCAGGCTGCACAGGCCTTCGCCGGAGTGGCCGAGGAGTTCGGCCTGGAGGGACCCGAGGAAAGCGACGTCGTCCTTCCCAGTGTCTTGTTCTCCATAGGGGACCTGAAATACGAGATCGTCCACGACCCGCACAGCCATTCGGTCGAGACCCGGATCGCCTTCGAACTGGAGGCATCCCGCCTGACGGTCGGACTGAAAAGTCTGGTGCACGCCGCCGGCCTTGGGCCGGCCGAACAAGTCAAAGACAGCGCCAATACGGTATCGAACATGAAGCGTTCACTGGAGATCCAGGTCGAATTCGTCAAAAGACTTCACCCATTGCTCGTTTCGGATGCCGCGGAAGATCTGATCCGCAAAGCCGGCGCCCGAGAATGGCGCCGCCGGTGACGGCGGTGACGGCGGTGACGGCGCGGGTGCCGAGCCGACGCGCCGCGCGTACCTCAGTGCTCTGATCGCGCGCCTCGGCGCGCTGCCGTGACCTCGACCCGCGTTCTGCCTGGTCGGCAGGACGCGGGTCGATCGCGCGGTGCCCACGCCATCACGCTCCGTCAGTAGTCACCGTTAGAGTCTGCCTTCATCCACGTGCGCCCGGAGCCGCCATGTCGATCGCAGCAGAAGAAGTCGCCACCGACGCCACCCCGTCCGAAGCCCAACCCACCTCGCGCCTCGGCCGTATCAAAGCCCTGTTCTCCCCCGACGCGGTCCCGCACCACGAGGTCGACGACCTCGCCGCCGACCCCTACGTCGCGACCTGGACCCGCGGCTACGCCGAGGTCGCGGCAGCCAGCTTCTGGAGCAACGCGCGCCGGATGCCGGAGCTGTTGCGGCTGACGCTGCGCACCGCGGCCGAGGTGTCGCGGTGGCGCGTCGTCACGTTGGTGGTGCTGCAGGCGTTCTCCGGGCTGTTCCAGGCCTTGGGGCTGCTGGCGACCACCGGGGTGCTGGCGGCGTTGTTCACCGGTCGTCCGACGCCGGATCGGATCGCCGCGGCGCTGCCGTCGCTGATCCTCATCGCCGCGTTCACCGCCGCCACGGCGCTCGCCTCCAACATCAGCTCTCTGATGCAGTCGCAGCTGAGCCCGGCGATGGACGCTGCGGCGCTGGCGCGGATCCAGGAGCTGTGCACCGGCGTGGAGCTCGTCGCCTTCGACCAGGCGGGCTGGTTCGACGAGGAGAACGCCGCCGAGCGCGGCGCGGTGTCCCCGCACTTCATGCTCCAGGCCACGGTGCGGATCCTGGCGGCGCTGGCCACCGTCGGGTCGGCGATCCTGGTGGTCGCGTTCGTGAACCCGCTGCTGCTGCCGCTGATCCTGGTCACGATCGTGCCGCGCTGGTGGGCCGCGGTCCGGGTGGCGCGCATGGACTACAAGGTGTTCGTCCGGCAGTCCGAGGGACGCCGCCGCGTCAACCAGATCGCGTACATCGGCCAGTCCATCAGCCAGGCCGCCGAGGTCCGCGCGCTGAGCATGTCGCCGTACCTGACCGGCCGCTACCGGCACATCTCCCGGCGGATCCTGGCGGAGAACATCGCGCTACAACGTGCCGAGACGATGTCCCAGATCCTGGGCGACACCGTCGCGGGCATCGCGGTCGCCGCGGTGTACACGGTGCTGGGGCTGCTGCTGTGGAAGAGCGAGATCCCGCTGGCCGCCGGCGGCACCGCCGTCATCGCCATCGGCCGGGCCCAGGCCTCCCTGATGCAGATGATCACGAGCGTGAACTCCCTGTTCGCCGAGGGCCTGTACTTCGACGGCTACGTGAAGTTCTGCAAGAAGGCCGAAGCGCTCCTGCCCGACCCCGGCGCCGTCGCGGTCCCCGAGGACTTCAAGACCATCACCGTCGAGGACGTCACCTTCAGCTACGAGGGAGCCGAGAAACCGGCGCTGAGCAACGCCTCGCTCACCATCGCCCGAGGCCAGGTCGTGGCCCTGGTCGGGGAGAACGGCGCGGCCAAGACCACGCTGGCCAAGCTGCTGGGCCGCGGCTACCTTCCCGACGCCGGCACGATCCGCTGGGACGGTCTGGACACCGCGGAGATGGACCCGCACCAGCTCCGCCAGCGCATCGCCTACATCGGCCAGGACGGCGCGCGCTTCCCCTTCACGGCGCGGGAGAACATCCGCGTCGGCGACTGGACCCGCGCCGACGACCAGGCCGCCATCGAGTCCGCGGCCGAGGCCTCCGGCGCCCACGAGTTCATCAGTGCCCTGCCCAACGGCTACGCCACCCTGATGGACCGCTCCCTGTCCTGGGGCACGAACGTCTCCGGCGGCCAGCACCAGCGCATCAACCTCGCGCGCGGCTTCTACCGCCAAGGCGTCCTGGTCATCGCCGACGAACCGACCTCCAACCTCGACGCCGCGGCCGAGATCGACTTCTACAACAGGCTCCGTTCTTACGGCGGCACGATCGTCATGGTCACGCACCGCCTGAACGCGGTCCAGGCTTGCGCCGACCACATCTACGTGCTGGAACACGGCCGCATCTCCGCGCACGGCACGCACGCCGAGCTCATGGCCGACCCGGCCGGCGGCTGGTATCGCGACAGCTACCTGCTCCAGCAGAACTCTTTCACGAGCCGCGCCGGGCAGGTTGAAAGGGCCGAAGCAGTCGACTAGAAGGGCTGCGCCAGCTGGCCATCCACCCCGCAGTGAGCACCGTCGCTCCCCCGGCGACAGCCATGGCCCGACCGGTGCCGGCCAGGCTGGCGACCGCGCCGACCAGCACCGGTCCTAGCCCTTGCAGCGTCATGAGTCCGGAGCTCAGCAGCCCGAAAGCCTGGCCCTGATTACCGGCCGGCAGCGCTTCCAGGAAGGGCCGTTGCAGGCCGATCGCGTAGGAGAACCCTGTTGTCGAAGCTAGGAGAAGCAGAGCACAGACAACCGCGGACGGATCGGCGGCGAGGCCCAGCAGCGGCAGTCCCATCAGGGCGACGAGCGGCACGACCAGCGCCTCGCGCACGCTCGGGCGCAGCAGGCGTCCGACGATGAGGTCGCCGAGCAGCATTCCGGTGGGACCGCACGCCATCAGGAGGCCGTAGGTGCCGACCGTGAAGCCTCGCTGGCCCGCGTAGGACACGACCAGGCTCTCGGCTCCGGCGACGAAGCCGCACGGGAGCCACTGCGCCAGCGACAGCCGGCGCACGGTTCGGTCGCGCATCAGGCGTCCGGCGCCGGACCAGCTGGCCGAGAGCACCGCGCCGGGCGGGCTGCTGGGCGAGCTGCCGGGCGCCGGCAGGTCGGGCAGGCGCAGCCAGATGGCCGCCGCGCAACCGGCGTTCAGCATCGCGGCCACCACCAGCGCCTGGCCGGTTCCCAACGCCGCGATGACCGCGCCGCCGACGGCCAGGGCGACCAGCTGCGCTCCGGAGGACGCCATGTTCATCAACGAGCGGCCCAGGACGTAGGTGTCGCCGGTCAGCAGATCGGAGGCGAGCCGGCTGGTCGCGCCGCCGAACACCGGCGTCAGGACGGCGACCGCGGCGACGACCCCGAGCGATGCCGACGTCGGCATCCGCACCAACCCGAGGACCGCCGCTGCGGCGCACTGGAGCAGGAATCCGACGGTGAGCAGCGGCCGGGGGCGGAGCCGGTCGGCCAGGGCGCCGAGCAGCATCGAGCCCGGGAGCTGCGGGAGGAAGCCGACGCCGAAGGCCAGCGCGCTGAGTAGCGGGGAGTGCGAGGCTCGGAAGATCAGGACGGACAGGGTCGTGATGCGGAGCGTTTCGGCGCTGATGCCCAGCACGCGAGTCGAGAAGAGCAGCCGGAACTGTGGCTGGGACAGGACTTCGCGGTAGGTGGTGCGGTGCGTCGCGGGGTTCGTGGCGACGGTGGCTGTTGCTGTTGCTGTTGCTGTTGCTGTTGCTGTTGCTGTAGCGCTGGCGGCTTCCATGTCGGCAGACTGGCCCGGCTGCGCGCCACAGAGCGAGAGATTCGTCCCTGGACGTAAACACCCACGCCGGAGACGTATCCTGGTCGCGTGATCCGCTTCGAGGTCGGCACCGAGGACCTGCTCCACAGCCGCTTCGCCATCTCCCCGGCGTTCGAACTCGACTCCCTGCTGCGGCTACTCGCCGGCGGCAGAAGGCTGCCGGCGTCGTCGGCGTCCTGGCTGCGGTCGGCCTTCGAGAGTCTTCGCCGCGAGACCGACCTCGACATGGTGCTGGCCCTGCAGTCCGAGCGGATCGGCGCGGACTTCGTCGCGCCGCCGCCAGCCGGGCTGGCCCAGACCTGGGAGGACGACCTCGCCGTGATCCGGGCGACGCCGCTGGCGCTGGCCCGCGCCGAGATCGCGTACTGCCTGGCCGCACAGCCCGCGACGGCCCCTGTTGTCGATCCGCGGATGCGCGCGCTGCTCGACGCCCCCGACGTGGTCGCGCGCCTGGCCGAGGCGCTGGACCGGGCCTGGCGCGTGCTGGTGGCCCCGGACTGGCTGCAACTCCGGGCGATCTGCGAGCGGGACGTGGTGCACCGCGCGGGCGTCCTGGGCCGTGCCGGGTGGAGTGCGGCCATCGCGGACCTGCATACCGCCCTGAGCTGGCACGACGACGGCATCGAGGTGTCCGGCATCTCGGCCGAGCGGCAGGTGATCCCGCTGGACGGGAAGGGCCTGCTGCTGGTGCCCTCGGCCTACATCTGGCCGCACGCCGCCGCCCACACCTCCGGCGACTGGCCCAAGACCCTGATCTACCCGGCCCGGGGCATCGCAGCACTCTGGCAGACCCCCGAATCCCAGGCCCCCGGCGCCCTGACGGACCTCGTGGGCCGCAGCCGCGCGCTCATCCTCGCCGCCCTGGAGAGCCCGGCCGGAACCACGCACCTGGCCCGCTCGCTGGCAATGACGACCGGCGCCGTCGGCGACCACCTGGCGGTACTGCGACGCGCCGGACTCGTGCAGCGGGCCCGCGACGGCCGGGTGGTGCTGTACGCGCGGACCGCGGTCGGGGACGCCTTGGTCGGCGCGGCGAACGGCTGAGCGCCGGTCAGCAGGCCGATGCTAGGCACTCCCCCGGCGCGCGGGCTGTGCGGCAGACCTCGATGGCCAGGCTGATGCCCGCGCTCCGGTGCTCGCCCGGCGCTGTCGAACCGAGGTCCAAGCGCGGGACTCGGCACCCAGTTTTGCGGCAGGTTGATGCCCGCCCTCCCCCGGCGCTTTTCTGGCGCTACCGAGCCGAAGTCTCATCGAACTTCGGCACCCAGCTGTGCGGCAGGCTGATGCCCGCACTCCCCCAGCGTTTCCCCGGCGCTGTCGAGCCGAGGTAGAAGCGCGTGCCCAGTCGGCCTTGGACCTCATCTCAGAGGCGAGGCGGGGGTCGGAACGACGCGCGTGACGGCGGTCTTCTCGGCGATCAGCAGCTTGTTGACCGCCGGGCCGATGTCGTCCTTCCACCCATCGCTTTCGTAGACGGCCGCATAGAGCGTTTCCCGCTCGGCCTCGTCCTCGAAGCGCCGGATCCAGACGTAGCCGTCGGCGTCCTCCTCGTCGATGAAGGAGGCGGTGACGTCCATGCCCTTCGACTGCTGGAAGGGGATGATCACGTCCTCCATGTAGCGCACCCACTCCTCGCGGCGACCGGGCTGGATCTGGTAGCGGCGGATCTCGTAGAACATCAGGGTTCTCCTGTCGGGTGTTCGCGTTCTGATTTCTGGCTTCTGATATCTGGTTCAGTCGGCGACACGAAGCACGAGCTTGCCCCGGGTGCGGCCCGCCTCGCCCTGCGCATGGGCCTCGACGGCCTGCTCCAGCGGGAAGACCGCCTCGACCTCGATCGCGACGTGGCCGGCGTCGACGAGCCCGGCGATCGTGGCCAGCGCCGGGCCGTCCGGCTCGACCAGGAACGGCGTGACGCGCACCCCGCGCTCGGCGGCAGCTTCGGCGAGCTCCGGCGAGACACCGCCCGGGATGGCCACGAGCAGCCCGCCGGGACGCAGCGTCTGGAGCGAGCGCAGCGAGGTCTTGTCGTGACCGTCGCCGACCAGGTCGATGACGACGTCCAGGTCCTGAACGACGTCCTCGAAGCGGACCGCGGTGTAGTCGATCACCTCGTCGGCGCCGATCTGCCGCAGCCACTCGTGGCGGCCGCCGCTGGCGGTGGCGACGACGTGCGCGCCGGCGTGCTTGGCGAACTGGACGGCGAAGTGCCCGACCCCGCCGGCCGCGGCGTGCACGAGCACGCGCTGCCCGGCCTGCACCTTCGCGGTGTCCACCAGCGCCTGCCACGCGGTCAGCGCGGCCAGCGGCACGGCGGCGGCCTGCTCGTGTGTCGCGGTCTCCGGCTTGCACGCGAACTGCCGGGCCGGCGCGGTGACGTACTCGCTGTAGCCGTTGGCCGCGCGCGGGAACCACGGCATGCCGTACACCTCGTCGCCGACCTCCAGCGTCGTCACGCCGAAGCCGACGGCCTCGACCACGCCGGAGACGTCCCATCCGAGGACGAACGGAGGCGCGCCGAGCACCCCGGCCATGCCGCTGCCCGCGCGGGTCTTCCAGTCCACGGGGTTGATGCCGGCGGCGTGGACCCGCACCAGCACCTCGGTCGGCAGCGGCTCGGGCTTGGGGATCCGGACGAGCTTCAGGACTTCGGGGCCGCCGAACTCGTCCTGGACGATCGCGCGCATCGTCGTTTCGGACATGGGTCATCTCCTTGCGTGCATGCCTGGGAAAGGGTCGTTCCGGTGTTTCACCGACCAGGAACGAAGCTATCTCCGCAGATGTAGTTACCCGCAAGGTCCACAGCTTCCTTTTGGAAACCGACCAGGTGAGGAGGATGTTCAGGAGGCTGTCTTGTCCGTCATCAGCAATCCGGCCAGCGCCGCCGCCGAGAGCATGAGAACGAACACGGCGTAGCCACGGGCGGTGTCGATGAGTCCGCCGCCGTGGACGACCAGCACCCCCGCGACGACTGAAGGTACTGCCATGCCGAAGTAGCAGATGATGTAGAGGACGGACAGCACGCCGGATCGCTCATGCGGCGCCGCGCGCAGGACGACCGTGCGGATGCCGCCCTGGAAACCAGCGCCGAATCCGAGGCCTGCGACCAGCGTGCTGCCGAAGAAGCCGAGCGTCGATCCACTGCTGATCGCGACCAGCGTCGCCACCGCCGAGGCCGCGAGGACGACGATGCCCAGCACCATGACTCGCCGTGGCGGGGTGCGGTCGAGGACGAGGGCGGACAACGACCCGGTCACCGCCAGCAGGAAGAGACCGAGGCCCGCCACGACCGTCGAGGTCGAGCCGGACAGGTGCCGGGCGAGCGCCGGGCCGAGCGATCCGTAGAAACCGGCCAGCGCCCAGACTGCGAACAGGATCGGCGCCGCTGCAAGCACGGGACCGCGCAGGCCGGCGGGTACGGCCAGTTCCGGGCGGAGCGCCGCACGTGCGCCAGGCTTGCGGCTCACCGTCTCCGGCATCCGGACCACCGCGACGCCCTGGACGACGAACACGGCGATGAGTATCAGGTACACCAGGTGCGCCGGCGCGGGCGCGTACTGGACGAGCCATCCGGACAGCAGCGCGCCGACTCCGGTGCCGATGCCGGGCGCGGCGGCGTTGGCGAGCGTGCCGCGTCCGCGGTCGACGTCGAGCATCGCCGCTCCCAGCGCGCCGATGGCGCCGCCGGTGGCGATGCCTTGGAGGACACGGCCGAGTAGCAGCGTTTCCACGCCTCCGGCCGTGGTGAGCACAAGCGCTGCGGCGATTTGCAGCGCCAGCGCGGCCAGCAGGACGGGGCGGCGGCCGATGTGGTCGGACAGACGTCCGGCGATCAGGAGGGACAGGAGGACGGCGATCGCGTAGATGCCGAAGACGATGGTCGTGGTGATCGGCGAGAAGTGCCATTCCGCCGCATAGGTCGCGTAGAGCGGGGTCGGCGCGCTGGAGGCGGCGAGGAACGAGACGACGATCGAGGCCAGCAGGATCAGGGTGCCGGGGCCGGGACGGTGTGCGGAGCTTGCGGTGGGAGTTCTGGCGCCGGTTCGGGTGGTGCTTTGGGCGCGCTGTTCGACGGAAGAGGTCACGCTTCTAGCTTGCTGACCTCGGCAGATCGTCACGAGTGGCAGAAGTGCCTATCTTCGTTAGAATACCGCCATGGTGTTCCATCGAGTGGCTGTGCTGGCGCTGGACGGGATGGCCCCGCTCGACCTGGCCATCCCGCTCCAGGTCTTCGGCTCACGCGCGCAGAACGCCTATCAGGTCTCGGTCTGCGGGCCGACCGGTTCGGTCTCCGGGGCCGGCGGCCTCGCGGTGACGGTCGCCGGCGGGCTGGAGGTGCTGGACGCGGCCGACACGGTGATCGTCCCGGGCTTCGACCCGGAGCCCGGGACGCCCCGCGAGCCGTTGCCTCCGGCGGTGGCCGAGGCGCTGGCCTCGGCACGCGACCGGGGCAGTCGGGTGGTGTCGATCTGCACCGGCGCGTTCGCCCTGGCCGAGGTCGGCCTCCTGGACGGGCTCCACGCCACCACGCACTGGCAGCACACTGATGAGCTGGAGGAGCGCTACCCGGCCGTGCACGTGGAGCGCGACGTGCTCTACGTGGACGAGGGCGACATCCTCACCTCGGCCGGGGTGTGCTGCGGCATCGACCTCTGCCTGCACATCGTGCGCCGGGATCTGGGAGCCGGCGTGGCCAACGAGATCGCGCGCCGTATGGTCGCCGCTCCGCACCGCGAGGGCGGCCAGGCGCAGTACGTGCCCGCTCCCGTCGCGGACGCCGGCGACACGGGCCTGGCCGACACCCGAGCGTGGGCGCTGGAGCACCTTGAGGAGCCACTGAGCGTCGCGCGCCTCGCGGGCCACGCCGCCATGTCCGAACGCTCGTTCCTGCGCCGCTTCGTCGAGGAGACGGGCACGACGCCGCTGCAGTGGCTCGTGGGCGCACGCCTCAGCCTGGCCCGCGAACTCCTGGAGACCACCGACCACCCCATCGACCTGGTCGCACACGACTGCGGCCTGGGCTCGGCCGCCAACCTGCGCCTGCACTTCCGGCGTGCATTGAACACGACGCCGACCGCGTACCGCCGGGCTTTCAGCCGCGCGGTCGCGGGCGCAAATGGGGATGCCGGATGATTCAGTCCCCTGGCACACGCCCAGGAATGGACTGGTCCAGGGACTTCTACTCGACGACCGGGCGCTGGTGGGGGCCCGCGGAATCGGGCGTCACGGAGCGGGACCACGAACGCGTGGCGCAGGTACGGGCAGCATGCGGGATCGAACCGGCGGCCGAGCCCACGACCATGCTTGAGCTCGGCTGCGGCTACGGAAGCACAGCGGCCGTCGCGGCGCGGAAAGGCTTCCAGGTCCTCGGCATCGATATCAGCGACCGCCTGACCGAATGCCACGAGTGGCTCGCCGTGCTGAGGGCCGCCGACGCGGGCAGCGCAAGCGGCTGACGCTCGCGAGCGCCGCCGCGCCACCGCCCGCCCACATCAACGCCCAGCGTCACCCCAACCGCGCAGCAAGCTCCCCCGCGACGTCCCCGAACCGGTCAAGCACCAGCGAAAGGTGCCCCTCCGCCGGCCGCAGGTGCTCGGTGGCGCCGGAGACGTGGCTCGCGAGCCAGCGGCCGTGGGCGAAGGGGACCATGCGGTCCTCGGCGCCTTGCCAGACGGCGACCGGGGTCTGGATGGCCGCCAGGTCGAAGCCCCAGTCCGTGATGAACGCCAGGTCGTCGTCGCGCCAGCCGGCGACGCCTTCGGAGACCGACGTGCGGAACGCCGCGGCCGCGTACTCCGCGAAGGCGTCGGTCAGGACCTTGCGGTCGACGTCGGTGATCAGGTCGCCGAGCGCCGCCGCGACCTGGTTCCCCTGCACGTGCGCCATAGCCGCCGCCTGCTCGCTCAGGTAGGCCGTCAGCGGCTCCGCGCCGGCGGTGGCCGCGGCGAACTCCTCGATGTTCTCCGCACCCATCCCGTCCAGCCAGTCCAAGCCCTCGGCGAGGAACGGCGCGACGCCGGCCAGCGTCGCGGCCGCCACGCAGCGCCCCGGCAGCAGGGCGGCGCACGCCAGGGCGTGCGGGCCACCGCCGGACCAGCCGACGGTCACGAACCGCTCGGCGCCCAGCTCGGCCAGCAGCGCGGCGGTGTCCTCGGCCGCCGAGGCGACCGTCCGGCCGGGCTGGGGCGACGAGCCGGCGTACCCGGGGCGGCTGTAGACGACGGTCCGCAGACCGTGCCGGGCCGCGGCCTCGACGAGCGGATCGAACACGATCGCCGCGAAGGGCGTGCCGTGGTGGAAGACCAGCGGCGTCCCGTCCTCAGGGCCCGCGACCAGGTATTCCAGGATCCGACCGTCGGCGAGGCGAAGATTGTTCATGCTGAGGAAAATACCTCAGAATCCGGGCGGCGGAATCGAATATCCGGGCCCCCAGCGAGCCCCGAAGACAGGAACCGCTGCGCCCCCGGCCAAAGCCGGGAGCGCAGCGGTATCCAGAGGATCCAGCGCTACTGAACCGTGTAGTGGTACGGGAAAGCGGCCAGCTCATCGCCGGTCGGCGCAGGACCGTTGTTGCTCAGCGCCGTTGAGTCGTCGAGGTACACCACGCCCGACACCGCACTCCCCGCCGCCTGACTCGGCGTCACCGTCAGCGTCAACGTGGCCTCGCCGCCCGGCTGCACGACCACCGGCGTGAACGCGGCGTTCGGGTTCACCCCGAGCTGCCACAGGTCCCCGGTGTTCGACACCGCATCGACGTTGAACGCCTGGCTCACCGCCGTCATCGACACCGTCGCGGTCGAGTTCCCGGTACCGCTCGTGCCGCCGAACGCCCCACTCGGCTGCGGCACGACGTCCCAGTCCCCCTGCGTGATGCTCCCGCCGAGCTGCGGGGCCTGGTAGCTCGCGAACGCGTTGTTGCCCACGGCCGTGGACCCGACGTCCGGCTCGCCGTTGAACGGCGACGAATCGAACTGGACCGGCGCCGTCGACGTGGCCGCGATCGAGACCTGACTCGTCCGCGTCGGCACGATCCACTGCGGCACCGACGTGACCGACGACAACGGCAGCGTCAGGTTCACCGACGGCGTCGTCGAGGCCAGCGGCATCGTGACGTACTGGTCCAGCCGCGGGTCCAGGAAGTACGACTCAATGCCCTGCGACGAGTTGTGAACGGTGAAGCTCATCGTCACCGGCTTGCCGGCGGCGATCACTCCGCCCTGCGGAACGCCACTCGCAACGGCCCCGACGCCGTGGAAGTCGACCTCCCCGTTGAACGTCGTGTCCAAGGCGTCGCCGGTGACAGGGTTAGGGCTCGCGTGAGAACTACGCGGTGGTGTCCGAGAGATCCCCTGCCGGTTTGTGATAGGCCCGCAGGGTGCTGACTGAGGATGAGATCGCGTCGCGGTTCGCTAGGATCCGGCCGTTCCTGGACGA
>NZ_JAACYW010000264.1 GCF_015356825.1 Catenulispora rubra
ATCCACCCCCCGAGGCCACCGCCCCGCACGCCGCGCCGGCAGCGGTGCCCCGGCGTCCACCGCCTCCAGCAGCCCGCCGGGTCCGCCCAGGCTGCCCTCCCACGCTGCGATCCGCGTCAGCACCCTGAGCCAGCGCCCCGCGTCCGGCCCGATCGCCTCGACGACCGCGGCGCGCAGCTCCGCCTGGTACCGCTCCTCGGCCTGCGCCGGGATGGTGACGAAGTGCGGCGCGAAGCTGTTCTTCCCCTTCGCCGTGTAGTACTCCGCCAGGCCGAGCGGCGTGGGCAGCGCCAGCGCCAGCACGTCCGCCGCCGGCGCCGCGTGCGCCACCGCCTCCGCCGCGCTCAGCGAGCCGTGCAGCAGGCCGCGGCGCAGCAGCTCGCGGGTCGCGAAGTGCCGCATCGCCGGGTTCAGCGCTCCAGCCGCCGCGTGTGCCCGCCGCAGCGTCTCCACATCCGGCCGCGCCGCCCAGAACACCGCGCGGGGATACCGCGCCTCGAACATCTCCCGCACGTCCGGCGGCACGTCCTCGCGCGCCGCCGCCTCGTCCAGGCCGCGCGAGGTCGCCTGCCCGGCCTGCGTCCACTCCTCGCCGGTGCCGACCACCGACGCGTAGGCCAGCACCGCGTCCCACGCCATCGCGTAGTGCTGCGACCCGACGTTCGGCGCCGTCCAGGAGTCCGCCTCCTCGACCGGCGGCAGGCTGTCGGTGCGCACCGGCCGCTGCGCCTTGTCCAGCTCCGCGTCGTCGCCGGTGTCCCCGAAGGCGAGGACCGTCTCCCACCACGGCGCGTAGTAGGACGCCCCCGCCGCCATGACCGTGGTGACCCGCCCGCGCAGCTCGTCCTGCCACACGTCGTCCAGGAGCCCGTAGTCGCGCAGCGTCCGCAGCCCGCGCACCGCGGCGCCCACCTGCCGCAGGTGGATGGCCAGCGGCAGCGCCGTGGTCGCCAGGCCGATGTCGTCCGCGGAGCACGCGGCGACCGTCAGGTCGGTCTCGATCCGCGCCGGCATCGGCGAGTGCCGGTCGGCGTGCCGCCGTTCGGCGCAGGCCAGCTGGTTCCGCAGGAACCTCTTCACGCCCGGGGCGATGACCGGCCGGCCGTCCGCCCCGCGCCGGTCCCGCACCAGCGCGGCCAGGATCCAGGCCCGCGACCGCTTGCCCACGGTCCGGACCAGCACCTCGTCGACCGCCGGATCCGCCAGCCGGAGCAGCGCGCGCAGCACCGCGTCCGGGTCGGCCACGGTCTCGTCGGCCAGCGCCCGCCGGGCCAGGGCGACGGCCGCGGCGGAAGGAGGTTGTTCGAGCACGAAATCGCTGACCGCCACGGATATGGGAAGCGAAGCCTGTGCGATCCCTTCAGCGGCCTGCGCGTCGCCGATGCCGTGCAGCACCGCCGAGGCGTCGTCGAGGTGCGCGAAGTGCAAAGCGTCGATCAATCCTGCGACCACGGTGGCTCCCTCCCAAGGCCCATGATGCCGCAAGACGCTGACGGCGCGTGCCGCGGACCGAAGCCCACAACACGCGCCGTCATTCCCCCTCAAACCGAACCGGTCGGCTCCGCGGAGCCCGCACCGGTCCCGGCTCGTCTTGTCAGCGTCAGCCCCGCTCAGCCCCGGAAGATGTCCCGCAGCTCCCGCGCGGCCCGCTCCAGCACCTCACGCGCGGCGGTCAGCTGGTCCTGCGACACCGGGATGTCGTCCCGGTGCTCCCGCGCCATCGTCCGCACCTCGTCCCGGAACCGCATGAACGTGGCCCGCAGCTCGTCCAGCTGCTCCCGGTCCGCCCGCTCGCGCGGGCGCCGCCCGGTCCAGTCGTCCACGCTGTCCTGCGCGAAGCGCTGCCAGCGCGAGGCCTCGTCCTGCCAGTGCTCCCGCCACTGCGCGGCCCACTGGTCCTTCCACTGTTCCTTCCAGTCGTTCTGCGCACGCTTCCAGTCGCGCCACTCGTCCTTGCCCCACTGCGAGCGGTCCGCCGGGGGGTGCGCGGCGCCGCCGCGGCCCTTCGCGGACTCCGTCCGGGCCTCGGAGCGCGACTCCGTGCGGGCCTCCGCGGCCTCGGCGCGCAGCTCCTCCTGGATGTGCCGGGCGGATTCCTTGACCTCGTCGCGGATCTCCTCGGCCAGGCTGCTGACCGACTCGCGGATCTCGGTCTCCAGCGCGTCCATGTCGTCGGCGCGCGCGGCGAGCTCGGTGCGGCCGGCGTCGGTGATGTGGTACACCTTGCGGCCGCGCTCGTCGGTCTCGTGCCGGATCAGGCCCTCGCTCTCCAGCCGCGACAGGCGCGGGTACACCGTGCCGGCGCTGGGCGCGTACAGGCCCTGGAACCGCTCCTTGAGCTGCTGGATGATCTCGTACCCGTGCTTGGGGCTCTCGGCGAGCAGCTTCAACAGGTACAGCCGCAGCCGTCCGTGTCCGAAGACGGGTGCCATTTAACGATCCTCTCCATCTTCGCCGTCCACCGAGAACTTCGCCTCGGGGTCGACTGCCCTTCTCAGCAGCGTCATGTCACCGGACACCGCTCTGGCCTTCAGACGTCCCTGCCCGGTGCCCAGGCGTCCGGACAGCTGGCGCGGCTTGGTGAAGGGGATCTGCTTGTTCCCGAACAACGCCGCCGAATCCAGACCGTCGAAGGTGGTGACGGTCCGGCCGCTCATCGTGGACATGTCCACTTCCAGGTTCGCGTCCTCCGGCGCGCGGACGATCACCTGGCCGGAGACCACGTTCAGCTCCAGGCGCGGGGCGTCGGTGCCGTCCTCCAGGTCCACGGTGATCGCGCCCGACGTGGTGCCGGCCTTGATCGTGTTCTGCGAGCCCAGGGCGATGACGGTGATCGGCCCGGAGACCGTGTGCGCGCTCAGGTCGTCGGTGACGCTCTCCGCGGTGATCGCCCCGGAGACCGTCTTGACGTCGGTGGGCCCGTGCAGCTGGGCCAGCGTGATCTCGCCGGACACGCCCTGGACCCGGGTCCGCTCGTGCAGGTTCGACACCACCAGCGGCCCGGAGACCACCGTGACGTCCACCAGGCAGTCCGGCGGCACCTGGATCGAGATGTCGGCCTCGATCCGGCGGCCGTGCATCAGCCAGCCGAGCACGTTCGGCCGGAACTCGCCGTGCCGGACCGTCAGCTCGCCGTCCTCGTCCGCGACCACCAGGGGCTCCTCGCCCTTGACCCGGGTCACGTCCACCACCGCCGCGCCGTCCTCGCCGGCCCCCACCACGTCGACCTTGCCCGAGGTGGTGACGACTTTCAGCCGGTGGATCCCCTCGAAGGCGAGCCGGTCCGGCCCGTTCAGCTCGTGTCTCGTCATCACCCGGGCCCTTTCACGATGTATCGCGTCTCTGTAAGAAGACGATATATCGCGTTGCGCCGGAGGGCAAGTACCCCAACCTGACCAGGGCGAATACGGCATCTGAACGAGCTCAGTCCTCGTCGTCCAGCCGCGCCAGCCAGGTGGCCAGCCGGTCCACCGCCGCCTCGAACTCCGGGTTCAGGTCGGTGAAGGTGCGCAGCTGCTCGGCGACCCAGGCCAGCGACACCTCCTCGTCGCCCCGGCGCTTCTCCAGTTCCTCGATACCGCGGTCCGTGAAGTACATGCTTTACCCGTTCACTATGAAAGAGCTCTGAGTTGCTATGCAAAAGGGCGGGACCCACGCCGAAGCGCAGATCCCACCCCGTATAGCGGGGCGAGACCTGCGTCAAAGCGCGGATCCCACCCTGTGTGGTGCCTGTGTTACGCCTTCAGGTCAGCCCGCGAAAGCGTCCTCGACCAGCTGGGCCTGCTCCACCGCGTGGCGCTTGCCCGAGCCCACCGCCGGGGACGAGGCGGCGGCCCGCGAGATCACCGTCAGCCCGCGACCCAGGGCGGCCGGCAGGTTCATCGCCACGAACGGCCACACGCCCTGGTTGGCCGGCTCCTCCTGGACCCAGCGCAGGTCCACGTCCGGGCCGTAGCCCGCCAGCACCGCGGCGATCTCGGCGGCCGGCAGCGGGTGCAGCCGTTCGACCCGGATGATCGCGGTGTCGGTGATGCCCGCCTTGGCCCGCTTGGCCGCCAGCTCCCAGTAGAGCTTGCCGGTGACCAGCAGCACGCGGCGCACGCCGGCCGGGTCGACCGTGACGTCCGGCAGCACCGGCTCGAAGCGGCCGGAGGTGAAGTCCGCCACCGGCGAGACCGCGTCCTTCAGGCGCAGCATCGACTTCGGCGTGAACACCACCAGCGGCTTGTGCGCCGGGTTGTGCGCCTGCCAGCGCAGCAGGTGGAAGTACGACGCCGGGTTCGAGGGGATCGCCACGGTCATGTTGTTCTGCGCGCACATCTGCAGGAAGCGCTCGGGGCGGGCCGAGGAGTGGTCCGGGCCCTGGCCCTCGTAGCCGTGCGGCAGCAGCAGCACCACGCCGGAGCGCTGGCCCCACTTCTGCTCGCCGCTGGAGATGTACTCGTCGATGACCGACTGCGCGCCGTTGACGAAGTCGCCGAACTGCGCCTCCCACAGCACCAGGGCGTTCGCGCGGGCCACGGAGTAGCCGTACTCGAAGCCCAGGGCCGCGTACTCGCTCAGCAGCGAGTCGTAGACCGTGTACTTGGCCTGGTCCGGGGTCAGGTTCGACAGCGGGGTGTACTCGGTGGCGTTCTCCCGGTCCACCAGCACGTGCTGGCGCTGCACGAAGGTGCCGCGCCGGGAGTCCTGGCCGGCCAGCCGGACCGGCACGCCCTCCATCAGCAGCGAGCCGAAGGCCAGGGTCTCGCCCATGCCCCAGTCGATCTTGTCGTCGGTGATCATCTGCGCCCGCTTCTGCAGCGGCTGCAGCACCTTCGGGTGCGGGGTGAAGCCGTCGGGCAGCGAGACCTGCGAGTCGGCGATGACCTTGACGGTCTGCTCGCTGATCGCGGTGTCCACCTGCGCCGGGTAGGGCTGCACGTCCACGGCGAAGGTCGCCGAGACCGGGGCCTTGGAGACCTCCTTGGTCTCCGCGAACACCCGCTCCAGCTGGCCCTGATAGTTGCGCAGGGCCTCCTCGGCCTCTTCCAGGGTGATGTCGCCGCGGCCGATCAGGCCCTCGGTGTAGAGCTTGCGGACGCTGCGCTTGGCCTCGATGAGGTTGTACATCAGCGGCTGCGTCATCGACGGGTCGTCGCCCTCGTTGTGGCCGCGGCGGCGGTAGCAGATCATGTCGATGACGACGTCCTTGTTGAACGCCTGGCGGTAGTCGAAGGCCAGCTGCGCGACCCGCACGCAGGCCTCGGGGTCGTCGCCGTTCACGTGGAAGATCGGCGCCTCGATCATCCGGGCCACGTCGGTGGCGTAGATCGAGGAGCGCGAGGCGGCCGGCGAGGTGGTGAAGCCGACCTGGTTGTTGATCACCAGGTGCACGGTGCCGCCGGTGCGGTAGCCGCGCAGCTGCGACAGGTTCAGCGTTTCGGCCACCACGCCCTGCCCGGCGAACGCGGCGTCGCCGTGGATCAGCAGCGGCAGCACGGTGAAGCCGGCCGAGGCCTTGTCGATGATGTCCTGCTTGGCGCGGACGATGCCCTCCAGGACCGGGTCCACGGTCTCCAGGTGCGAGGGGTTCGCGGCCAGGGTCACCGCGATCTCCGAGCCGTCCAGCGCGGTGAACGAGCCCGAGGCGCCCAGGTGGTACTTCACGTCGCCGGAGCCGTGCATGCTCTTGGGGTCCAGGTTGCCCTCGAACTCGCGGAAGACCTCGGCGTACTCCTTGCCGACGATGTTCGTCAGCACGTTGAGCCGGCCGCGGTGGGCCATGCCGATCGCGACCTCGTCCAGGCCCGAGCGCGCGGCGTCGGCCAGGATCTCGCCGAGCAGCGGGATCGCCGACTCCCCGCCCTCCAGCGAGAAGCGCTTCTGGCCCATGAACTTGACCTGCAGGAAGGTCTCGAAGGCCTCGGCGGCGTTCAGGCGCTCCAGGATGCGCAGCTGCTCGGTGCGGTCCGGCTTGGCGTAGCCGTGCTCCACCCGGTTCTGGATCCACTTGCGCTCGTCCGGGGACTGGATGTGCATGTACTCGATGCCGATGGTGCGGCAGTAGGAGTCGCGCAGCACGCCGAGCACGTCGCGCAGCTTCATGATCTTCTTGCCGCCGAAGCCGCCGGTGGCGAACTCGCGCTCCAGGTCCCACAGGGTCAGGCCGTGGCTGACCACGTCCAGGTCCGGGTGCCGGCGCTGCTTGTACTCCAGCGGGTCGGTGTCGGCCATCAGGTGGCCGCGGGTGCGGTAGGACTCGATGAGCTCCTGCACGCGCGCGGTCTTGTTGATGTCGTCCTCGTGCGAGGCCGAGATGTCCTGGATCCAGCGGACCGGCTCGTAGGGGATGCGCAGCGACTCGAACAGCTTGTCGTAGAAGCCGTCCTCGCCCAGCAGCAGCTGGTGCATGATCCGCAGGAAGTCGCCGGACTGCGCGCCCTGGATGATCCGGTGGTCGTAGGTCGAGGTCAGGGTCATGACCTT
Source organism: Catenulispora rubra (assembly GCF_015356825.1). Lineage (GTDB taxonomy): Bacteria > Actinomycetota > Actinomycetes > Streptomycetales > Catenulisporaceae > Catenulispora > Catenulispora rubra. Next base: position 6,469 of record NZ_JAACYW010000264.1, read on the forward strand.
GCTGACCGCCAGCCGGGACAGCGTCTCCTCGCTGGTGCCCTGGTACTCGGCCGGGTACTCCATCGCCCCGACGCCCAGGATCGCGCCCTGGCCCTTCATCAGGCGCGGCACGGAGTGCACGGTGCCGATGGTGCCCGGGTTGGTCAGCGAGATCGTGGTGCCGGCGAAGTCGTCCGGGGTGAGCTTGTTGTTCCGGGCGCGGCGGACCACGTCCTCGTAGGCCTGCCAGAACTCGCGGAAGTCCATGAGCTCGGCGCCCTTGATGGAGGGCACCAGCAGCTGCCGGGTGCCGTCCGGCTTCACCTGGTCGATGGCCAGGCCGACGTTGACGTGCGCCGGGGTGACGACCGCGGGCTTGCCGTTCTCCGTGGTGAACGAGCGGTTCATCTCCGGCATGGCCTTGAGCGCCTGCGCCAGGGCGTAGCCGATGATGTGGGTGAAGGAGACCTTGCCGCCGCGGGCCCGCTTCAGGTGGTTGTTGATGACGATGCGGTTGTCGATCAGCAGCTTGGCCGGGACGGCGCGCACGCTGGTCGCGGTCGGGACCTCCAGCGAGGCCTCCATGTTGGTGACCACGCGGGCCGCCGGGCCCTTCAGGACCGCCGTGGTGGCGCCCGCGCTGCCGCCGGCCGGGGCCGGGGCGGCGGTGGTCGCCGCGTCCCGCGGGACCTGGACCGGGGCGGTCGGGGCCGCCGGAGCGGTCGGGGCGGCGGGCGCCGCCTGAGCGGGGGCCTGGGCCGGGGCCGGCACCGCCGCGAGGGCGGTCGGCGCCACCGGGGCGGCGGATTGGGCAGGGGCCGATGTGTCGGAGGTCACAGTCACTTCGGGGTTATCAACCTTCGCAACGGGGGCAAGAGCCTGCGCGGCGGCAGAGCTGTCCGTGGGCTGGTAGTCGTTGAAGAAGTCCCACCACGCGCGGTCCACGCTTTCGGGGTCGCGCAGGAACTGCTGGTAGATCTCGTCCACCAGCCACTCGTTCGGGCCGAACTCGGCCAGGGTGTGCCCCGGCGTGGAGCCCGGAGTACCGGCAGTCTGATCGGTGGTTGCCTGCTGCGACGGCTGTGGCGACACGGCGGTTTCCGCCCTCTTCCGCGTGGGTGCGTATAGGAGTGCACAGCGGCTACGGCCGGCTCCGGCCGTAGACGTATAGCGGTCATCCAGGCTACGCCGATGTGGGGCTTTATTGCAGTCGCGCCCCGGGTTCGAGGCACTGATCACACCGCCGTGCGGGGAAAATCCCTCCATGTGACTAGGTGCAGGTGGCGACGTGGTGGTCAGGAGTGACCAGATTCACATCCGGGCCGCACATTAGTGCGTTGTGCTCGCGGGGTCGGTTACGGCAGATCGACGCGGATGACACATCCGGGTTGCGCGCCGACGGCCACCGGATGGCCGGAGGCGCCGGAACCGCCGGACGCGGCGGCGCCGCCCCGCCCGGAGTCGGCCGGGTCGCCCTGATTGCCGGGATCGCACGGACTGCCTGCACTGCTCGCATTGCCCGGACTGCCCGGACTGCCCGGACTGCCCAGACCGCCTGGATCCCCGGGACCGCCGGCGGGCACCGGCACGAGCGGCACGACCGGCGCGAGCGGCACGACCGGCTCGGCCACCGAGATCCGTCCGCCGTGCAGATCCACCACCCAGCGCGCGATCGCCAGCCCGAGCCCGGTGCCGCCGTCCGCGGCCTGCCGCGAGCCGCGGTCGAACCGGTCGAAGACCCGGACCCGCTCGCCCTGCGGGATGCCGGGCCCCTGGTCGCACACCTCGACGCGGACTCCGCCCTCCTCCAGCCGCCGGGCCCGCAGCGTCACCTTGCCGCCGGGCGGGGAGTGCCGCACCGCGTTGTCCAGCAGGTTGGCCGCGACCTGGTGCAGGCGCTCGCGGTCGGCGCGCACGGTGAGCTCGGCCGGGACCACGTCCACGACCGTGTAGGGGCGCCGGTCGGCGGCGTCCCGGGTCAGCATCGAGACCGTGGCCTCGCGGGCCACGGTGGCCAGGAACTCCTGCAGCGCCACGTCCTCGCGGTCCAGCTCGACCGCCCCGGCGTCGATCCGCGACAGGTCCAGCAGGGTGCTGACCAGCCGGCCCAGCCGCTCGGCCTGCTCCAGCGCGAGGCGCATGGTCGGCGGGTCCGGCTCGGTGACGCCGTCGACGACGTTCTCCAGCACCGCGCGCAGCGCCGAGATCGGCGTGCGCAGCTCGTGCGAGACGTTCGCGATCAGCTCCTTGCGCTGCCGGTCCACCGCCTCCAGGTCGGCGGCCATCAGGTTGAACGCGGTCGCCAGCTGCCCGACCTCGTCCCGGGAGTTCGAGGTGGTGACGCGGCGGCTGTAGTCGCCGCGGGCGATGCGCGAGACGGCGTCGGCCATCGAGCGCAGCGGGCTGGTCATGCCGTGCGCCAGGATCTGCGTGACGCCCAGCGACAGGATCACCGCGACGCTGACCACGTACCGGGCCTGGATGCCGGCCGAGACCCCGATCGCGGTGAACACGCCGACCACCGACACCGAGGCCACGACCAGCACGCCGAGCTTGACCTTGATGCTGTGGAAGCGGTCCAGCGGGCGCACTTCCCGGGCGCGGTCCACGACGGTGCCGCCGACCTTGCGCGAGGCGGCGTTCAGGGTGGTGACGCGGGTGCCGAAGCGCAGCGGGACACGGGAGTTCATCGTCCGGCCGCCTCCAGGCTCGTATCGCCGCGGACCGGCTCGGCCTCCAGCGCGTAGCCGACGCCGTGCACGGTGCGGATCCAGTCCGCGCCGATCTTGCGGCGCACGGCCTTCACGTGGCTGTCGACGGTGCGGGTCCCGGAGGCGTCCAGCCAGTCCCACACCTCGGCCAGCAGCTTCTCCCGGGTGAGCACGGTGCGCGGCTGCCCGGCCAGGCAGGCGAGCAGGTCGAACTCGGTGGGCGTCAGGTGGGCCTCGTCCTGCGAGCGCCCGGCCCCGACCCGCACCCGGCGCTGCGCCGGGTCGATCTCCAGCATCCGCGCGCCGGCGCTGGTGCCGATGGCCATGAAGCGCAGCGGCTGCGGAGTGCGGGTGCCGGCGGTCGTGCCCGGGCCGAAGCCGGTGCCGATCGGGATGACGTTGCCGGGGCCGGTTGTCTCGGCGCCGCCGCCGGCCCCGAGCTCCGCGGCGCGCTCCACCCGCCGCAGCAGCGCGTGCACCCGCGCGATCAGCTCGCGCATGGAGAACGGCTTGGTCAGGTAGTCGTCGGCGCCGGTGCGCAGGCCCTCGATCAGGTCGCTCTCGTCGTCGCGGGCGGTGACCATGAGCACCGGGACGGCCCGCTCGGCCTGGATCCGGCGGCAGACCTCCAGGCCGTCGAAGCCGGGGAGCATCACGTCCAGCACGATCAGGTCCGGCAGGTGCTCCTGGGCCGTGCGCACCGCCGCCGGGCCGTCGCCGGCCAGGTGCGTGGCGAAGCCTTCGGCACGCAGGCGGGCCGCGATCGCCTCGGCGAGGGTCGGTTCGTCCTCGACGACGAGAATGCTGGTCACCGGTTCAGCATAGGCACGTGGCAGCCGGGTACCGGCCTGATCACCGAACGCGCACAGTTTCGGCACAGGGGGTGTTCCGACCTGCGTGATCTTGCTACTCGACCGCGTCGAGGCCGTCGCGTAGTGCTCGATGGCGCGGCGGTAGCGCTGGATCCCGGGGCCGGAACTCGTCGCGGCGAGCACTTCCAGCAGTGTCCGCATCGCCGCGCCGGAACGCATCGATGGTCTCCGGATACCGGCCGAGTCTTCGCAGGGTGCTGCCGTAGCCGAGCAGCGCATCGCGATTTCCGACCTTCGTCATGCCGGAATCATCTGCCCACCCGTCGCCCACCACCGCCCGTTGAGGTGGCGCTACGCGCCGCAGTATCAATTGGTCCACGGCGTTCACCGCACTGGCCAGGCCACGCGCCCGGCGCGGCGATAGGGTTTTGAAGCCGATACAGCACGTCGCTAGGAGGACGCCGATGACCGAGAAACTCACCGATCTGCCGCAGTGGAAGGCGCTGGAGGCGCACCACGCGGAATTCGACCGGGTGAACCTGCGCGAGCTGTTCAAGACCGACCCGGGCCGCGCCGAGCGCTACTTCGCGCAGGCCGGGGACCTGTCGGTGGACTACTCCAAGCAGCTGGTCACCGACGAGACCCTGCGGCTGCTGCTGGACCTGGCGCGCGAGCGCGGGGTGTTCGAGCTGCGGGACCGGATGTTCCGCGGCGAGAAGATCAACCTCACCGAGGACCGCGCGGTGCTGCACGTCGCGCTGCGCGCCCCGGAGACCGAGCGCATCGAGGTCGACGGCGCCGACGTGGTGCCCGAGGTGCACGAGGTGCTGCACCGGATGGCCGCGTTCTCGGCGCGCGTGCGCGGCGGGGAGTGGACCGGCGCCACCGGCGAGCGCATCAAGACCGTCGTCAACATCGGCATCGGCGGCTCGGACCTGGGCCCGGCGATGGCCTACGAGGCGCTCAAGCCGTACAGCATGCGCGACATGCAGTTCCGCTTCGTCTCCAACGTCGACGGCGCCGACCTCTACGAGGCCACGCACGACCTGGACCCGGCCGAGACGCTGTTCGTCGTGTCCTCCAAGACCTTCACCACGGTCGAGACCGTCACCAACGCCACCTCCGCGAAGAAGTGGCTGCTGGCCGGCCTCGGCGGCGACGAGAGCGCCATCGCCAAGCACTTCGTCGCCGTCTCCACCAACGCCGAGGCGGTCTCCGCCTTCGGCATCGACACCGACAACATGTTCGGGTTCTGGGACTGGGTCGGCGGCCGCTACTCCTACGACTCGGCCATCGGCCTGTCGCTGATGATCGCCATCGGCCCGGAGCGCTTCGAGGAGATGCTCCAGGGCTTCCACACCATCGACGAGCACTTCCGCACCGCGCCGCCGGAGCAGAACCTGCCGCTGCTGCTGGGCCTGATCGGCCTCTGGTACCGCGACTTCTGGAACGCGCAGACGCTCGCGGTCCTGCCGTACTCGCACTACCTCTCGAAGTTCACCGCGTACCTGCAGCAGCTGGACATGGAGTCCAACGGCAAGTCGACGCGGCGCGACGGCGAGCCGGTGCAGTGGGAGACCGGCCCGATCGTCTGGGGCACCCCCGGCACCAACGGCCAGCACGCCTACTACCAGCTGATCCACCAGGGCACCGCGCTGATCCCGGCCGACTTCATCGGCTTCGACCGGCCGATCGAGGGCACCGACCCGTTCGGGCAGCACGACGCCCTGATGGCGAACTTCTTCGCGCAGACCGAGGCGCTGGCCTTCGGCAAGACGCGCGAGCAGGTCGAGGCCGAGGGCGTGGCGGCCGCGCAGGTCCCGCACCGCACCTTCCGCGGCAACCACCCGACCACCACGGTCACCGCGCAGCGGCTGACCCCGGCGATCCTGGGCCAGCTGGTCGCGCTGTACGAGCACAAGGTGTTCGTCCAGGGCGCGGTCTGGGACATCGACTCCTTCGACCAGTGGGGCGTCGAGCTCGGCAAGGTGCTGGCGAAGAAGATCGTGCCCGAGCTTTCCGCGGACGCGCCGCTGGAGCACGACTCCTCGACCAACGCCGCGATCGAGCGCTACCGCGCCGACCGCGTGCCGGGGGCGTGACGTCGGTCTCGGCGGTGACCGAAGCCGGTCCACGGGCCCGCCGACCCCTACCCGGGGTGTCGGCGGGCCCGTCGGTTTCTCCCGATAGTGGGGTATCTCACCGCTCGGGAACAGGGGTCCACTGTCCGGCCGGGATGAATATCATGGAGGCATGCGTTCTCCCGGCATGGATCCGACGGTGCTGCTCGTCGCGCGCCGCCATGTCGACTTCGGCCGGCTGGCCAGCGCGCTGTGTCGCCGGGGCGCCTGAACCCGCGACCGCATCCGTTCCGCCAGGTCGAGCCGCGTTCGTCGCGCGCGACCTTTCCGCGGAGCCTCCCATACGCCCTGCTCGCCTGTTCCGCCCTGTTCCCACGAGGAGATGACCGGCCATGTCCGTCAACGTGTCGATCCCGACCATCCTGCGCACCTACACCGACGGCGCCAAGCGCGTCGAGGCCGAGGGCAGCACCCTCGCCGACCTGATCACCGACCTGGACGCCCGGCACCCCGGGATCGGCGACCGGCTGCTGGACGCCGGCCAGCTGCGCCGGTTCGTCAACGTGTACAAGAACGACGAGGACGTGCGCTTCCTCGGCGGCCTGTCGACCCCGCTGGTCGACGGCGACGCCGTCACCGTGCTGCCCGCCGTCGCCGGCGGCTGAGGCGCGGGACGCGGGAAGAGCACGAGGGCGCCGACGATGCGCTACGACTCGCTCCTGGACTCCGTGGGCCACACCCCGCTGATCGGGCTGCCGCGCCTCTCGCCGTCGCCCGAGGTGCGGCTGTGGGCCAAGCTGGAGGACCGCAACCCGACCGGCTCGGTCAAGGACCGCGTCGCCCTGGGGCTGATCGAGTCCGCCGAGAAGGAGGGCCGGCTCAAGCCCGGGGACACCATTCTGGAGCCGACGTCCGGCAACACCGGCATCGGCCTGGCGATGGTCGCCAAGCTCAAGGGCTACAAGCTGATCTGCGTCATGCCGGAGAACACCTCCGAGGAGCGCCGGCAGATCCTGCGCATGTACGGCGCCGAGATCATCTCCTCGAACGCCGCCGGCGGCTCCAACGAGGCGGTCCGGGTGGCCAAGGAACTGGCCGCCGAGCACCCCGACTGGGTCATGCCCTACCAGTACGGCAACCCGGCCAACGCCCTGGCGCACTACCACGGCACCGGCCCGGAGCTGCTGGCCGACCTGCCCACGATCACGCACTTCGTGGCGGGCCTGGGCACCACCGGCACGCTGATGGGCGTCGGCCGCTACCTGCGCGAGCAGAAGCCGGACGTGCAGATCGTCGCCGCCGAGCCGCGCTACGACGAGCTGATCTACGGCCTGCGCAACCTCGACGAGGGCTTCGTCCCGGAGCTGTACGACGAGTCGGTGCTGACCACCCGGTTCTCGGTCGGCGCGCACGACGCGCTGCGCCGTACCCGGGAGCTGCTGGCGGCCGAGGGCATCTTCGCGGGCATCTCCACCGGCTGTGCGCTGCACGCGGCGCTCGGGATCGCGCGCAAGGCCGTCGAGGCGGGGGAGGGCGCGGAGATCGCGTTCATCGTCGCCGACGGCGGGTGGAAGTACCTGTCCACCGGTGCTTACGAGGGCACGCTCGACGAGGCCGAGGACCGGATCGAGGGGCAGCTCTGGGCTTGACGAGCTTTCTCGACGAGCTCGAGGTGGCGGCGGTGACGGCTTTTCGGCCGGCGCCGCCGCTTTGTCGTTCCCGTACGATCGCCTTTTTCCCTGATCAAGGATCTTGTTCCCACCCCCGGCGATGCCTCTGATCTGCGATAAAGCTAGGATTCCCCCGCTCTTCAGCTTTCACGATCAAGGGTGGGAAACTCATGCCCCGCAAGCAGATATGGTCCGGCGCCGTGCTGGCGGCCGTGGCCGCGTCCTCGCTCACCGGTTGCTCCCTGAAGGCGTCGGACGGCACGCCGCAGTCCTTCGCGCAGCTGTCCTCGCTCAGTGCCAAGGACGCGATCCAGGCCGCGGCCCGCGCCGTCGCCGCGCACCCGAGCGCGAAGGTGCACACGGTGCTGGTGGCGCCGACCGCCACGGAGACCGACGACGTGACGGCGACCTTCGACGGGCACCCGACGCTGCAGGGCACCATGGCGATGAGCTCCGGGGCGGACTCGGGCGCGCAGTCCGCCCCGGCCCTCCCGATCCGCTTCGCCGACGACGTGATGTACGTGCAGATGGGCGGTGACCCGCTGCTGGCCGCGCAGATGAACGGCAAGCAGTGGCTGAAGATGGACCTGCAGGCCATGGCCGCCGACCCGAACACCGCCAACTTCGGCGCCGACGTGCTGGAGAACGCCTCCCCGAGCAAGGGCCTGACCCTGCTGACCGCCGCGCGGGACCTGCACGTCGTCGGCACCGAGCAGCGCGGCGGCGTGCAGACCGTGCATTGCTCCGGCGCCCTGACCGGCGCGGACGCCACCGACCCGAACATCGCCGGCCGCACCGGCCTCACCCAGGACGACGCCGACGTGGTCGGCAACGCCCTGGGCCAGGGCACGGTGACGAAGCTGGCGTACGACGTGTGGCTGCGGGCCGACGGCCTGCCGGTCGCGATGACGTTCACCGAGAGCACCTCGATCGGTTCCATGACCGGCGAGATGGACTACAGCGACTGGGGCACCGCGGTGACGGTGACGCCGATCCCGGACAGCCAGAGCGCGGACTTCGTCGCGATCGTGAAGCAGGAGGAGGCCGCGGCGCAGGGGTCGGCGCAGGCGCCGAGTACGCCTGGTGCCCCGAGCAGCCCGGCCGCGACCGGCCCGTTGAGCACCGGCCCGACCAGCAGCTCGTCCTCCTCGACCTCGTCGAGCAGCGCGTCCTCGGCCGCCTCGTCTTCTTCCGCGGCCTGATCTCTGCACCATCACCGGGGCCGAGCAGCGACATCCCGCTCGGCCCCGAAACGCGATTCGGCCCCGCGCAGGCCACCGGGTACCGTCGAAGCGTGAGCGTGGACCAGGCTGAGCAGCACATCACCCCCCTCGTCCTCCCCGAAAACGTCTGGCGGGCCCGCGAGGCCGAGCACCACACCCGCGTCGCCGCCTGGACCGAGCCCCACCTGCGCCGCCGCGCTGACAACGAGGCGCACCCGGTGATGGACTTCCTGTTCACGTACTACTCGCACCGCCCCGCGCGCCTCCTGCGCTGGCACCCCGGCATCGGCGTGACGCTGTCCGGCGACGCGGCCCGCGAGCGCCTGTCCTGGCGCGGCTACACCGAGACCCCCGACGGCGTCACCCTCGACCCCGCCGAGTTCACCGAGGCACGCCGCCGCACCGCCGAGTTCATCCGCGCACTGCTCGCCGCCACCGCCGGCCGCGAACCCCGCCTGGCCTGCTTCGGCCTCCACGAGTGGGCCATGGTCTACCGCCTCGAACCCGAGCAGGTGCGCCACTCGGCAAGGCGCCTCCGCCTCGGCTCCGCAGGCACGGACGAGGTCGTCGAGACCCAGAACATCCGCTGCTCCCACTACGACGCCTACCGCTTCTTCACCCCCGAAGCGGAGCCCCTGAACACCCTGCGCCCGACGCGCGAGCACCAGATCGCCAACGAACAGCCCGGCTGCCTCCACGCCGGCATGGACATCTACAAGTGGGCCTACAAACTGGACCCCTTCGTCCCCTCAGAACTGATCGCCGACAGCTTCGCCCTGGCCGCCGAGATCCGCGAAATGGACATGCGCGCCAGCCCCTACGACCTCACCGAACTCGGCCACCCCCCGATCACCATCGAGACCCCCGCCGGCCGCGCTGAATACGCTGCGATGCAAGCCGACTTCGCCCGCCGCGGCGCACCCCTGCGCCACCGACTCATCGAAGTCTGTGACGCCCTGCTCGCCTGGCCCGCCCCCGCCGAGGCCGCCGCTTCTGCTGCCAGCCCGGCCAGCCCGGCCAGCGCGCCAGCCGCCTCGGCGTAAACTGTGCCCGCCGCCGGCCCGACTGCCGCCCCCGCCGCGCTTGCTTCTTCTTCCATCGAGCCCGGCACTCCTGCCGCGACCGCCCCCGCCTCGGCCGCGCTTGCTTCTGCTTCCTTGGCGCCTGCCGCCGCCACCTCTCCGGCCGCCGACACCGCCCGCTTCTGCTTCCGCCTCGGCCGTGCCTGCCGCCGCCACTCCCACCGCCGCGTTCGCCAACCAGGCTGGGCTGCCCC
>NZ_JAACYW010000265.1 GCF_015356825.1 Catenulispora rubra
GGAGGGCACGTCTCATTGTCTCGCGCTTTGGGATCTCCCGGCTTGGGGGTCGCCCCGGCGCAGGTCCGCGTGCCGGCGGGCTAGCTCACGGCCCGAAGTCGGACGTGCCGCTCGCCGTGGCCACGAAGCCGTGGATGTCCGGCGCCGACAGGCGGGTGAACACGCCCGGGGTGCCCGGGACCGCGCAGCCGTTGCCCCAGCTCGTGACACCGATCAGTTCCCAGGTGCCGCCGGGCAGCGGGCTCAGCAGCGGGCCGCCGCTGTCGCCGGTGCAGGCGTCGTGGTGTCCGTCGCCGCCGGCGCAGAGCATCTCCTGCGGGTAGAGCGCGGGGTTGCGGACGCCGTCGAAGACGCTTTGGCAGGGGGTGTCGCCGACCAGCGGGAGGTCCACCTGGCGCAGCTCGTCCGGGTACACACCGCCGCCGACGTCGGCCGGGCCTTGCGGCTGGGTGCTGCCCCAGCCGATGGCGCGGGCCGGCGTCCCGGGCTGCTCGTAGGCCTGGTTGCCGGCGGTCGGCATGGTCGGCGTGGCGATGCCGGCGATCGGCGAGTCGAGCTGCACCACCGCGGCGTCGTCGGACTCGGTGGCCGAGTTCCAGGTCGGATCGACGCGGATTGCGTTGGGCACCCGGATCGCGCCGTCGCTGCCGCTCAGCACGGTCCGACCGACGATGACGCGTTCCTTGGGCTCCCCGTCAGCCGCCGCCTGGCCGACCGCCCACTGGTCCACACAGTGCGCCGCGGTCAGCACCTGGTCCGGCGCGATGAGCGTCCCGCCGCAGATGGTGAGATAGCCGTTGCCGACCCACTGTTGCAGCGCGGCCATGAAGGGATACGCCCCGTCCGGCGCCGGCGCGCCGCCGACGATCCGCGGGATCGGCCGCAGCGTCGCAGGCTTCGCCGGTGCCCCCAGCGCGGTCGCCGCAGCCACCCCCGCCACGGTCAGCACTCCCGCGACGCCCCACGCCGCCATCCGTGCGACCCGCCGCCTCCGCCGCGCCATCCCCGCTCCTCTTCCCGTTCACACCCGAAGCCCACACCGGCCGCCGGACCCGCCCGCCGGCCCGCACCATCGTCGCCGCGCCGACCAGCGCCACGACCACCGGCCGCCGCCGAACCACCCGAACGAATGGCGACTCAGTGTAGCGGCATGATCGCAGATCGAGACCATGAACACCGTCCTGCCCAAGTTCAAGCCGATTTCAACCCAACTCTGTGACACCTGAGGGGAATGGTTTTTGGATCCCCGGCCCTATCCGCTACAGTTCATGGTGTCGCCAGGGGGCGCAACGAGGGAAACCGAGTGAACACCCCGGAAGCGCGCGCGGATGTGGCTCAGCTGGTAGAGCATCACCTTGCCAAGGTGAGGGTCGCGAGTTCGAATCTCGTCATCCGCTCGGTTGGAAGGCTGGTCGGGTACCGTGTTCCACGCCTGATCGAGCCCACTCCCACGGTGGTGTGGCCGAGAGGCGAGGCAACGGCCTGCAAAGCCGTCTACACGGGTTCAAATCCCGTCACCACCTCGCACGACGGCAAGGCTGCGGCAAAGGCTGTACTGTACGACAACGGAACAAAAGCACGGGCGATTAGCTCAGCGGGAGAGCGCTTCCCTGACACGGAAGAGGTCACTGGTTCAATCCCAGTATCGCCCACACGGAGAAAGGCCCCGGACCTGAAAAGGTCCGGGGCCTTTTCGTTGGTTGTCTGTGCCGAGTTCCTGACGTGCCGGTGTCAGCGTTCGCAGGCACTCTCCCGGCGTTAAAAAGCCAGTGCGGTTGTCAGGGGCGGTCGGTAATGTCTGGCGCGGCGCTGCGGTGGTTACCCGGCGTTTGGCGGCGGTGGGCTTGGACTGGGGTGGGCTGTGCGGGCGAGGGTGCTGCGCGTGCTGGATGTCGGGGGACTGCCGCGCGTCTTCTGGTGGGTGTGGGTCAGTACGTTGGTGGCGCGGACGGGGGCTTTCGTCGCGCCTTTTCTTTCGTACTACTTGACGAGGTCGTTGGGGCATTCGGCGGCGTTCGCGGGGTTCGTCGCCGCCCTGAACGCGGTGGGCGCCGGGGTGTCTGCGGTGGTCGGCGGTGTCCTTGCTGATCGGGTCGGGCGGCGGGCGACGTTGCTGGGGGCGCTGGTCGCGTCGGCGGTGACGTTGGTGGCGCTCGGGTTGGTGCACTCTGTGGCGCTGATCGCGGGGTTGGCGTTTTTGGCGGGATTGGCCAACAACGCGACGCGGCCGGCGACGGGGGCGATCATTGCGGACATCGTGCCGTCGGCGGATCGGGGGCGGGCCTACTCGCTCAACTACTGGGCGATCAACCTGGGGTTCTCGGTGGCGATGCTGTCCGCGGGGGCGGTGGCCTCGCACGGCTACACGCTGCTGTTCGTGGGCGATGCGCTGGCGAATCTGGGGTGCGCTGTCGTCGTCTTCTTCACGGTGCCGGAGACTCGGCCGGTCGTTGATGCTGGTTCGGCTGCGGCTTCTGGTTCCTCGGACGCTGCCACTGAGCGTTTCGGTCAGGCGGGCAGCCTCGTGGATGTGCTGCGGGACCGGATCTTCCTGGGGTTCCTCGGAGCCGTCCTGGTGGGCGCGATCATCTATTCGCAGGCGCAGACGGTGCAGCCGATCATGATGGGCCAGGACGGGCTCGGGCCTGGCGCGTACGGTGCGGTCGCGGCAATCAACGGGATCCTCATCGGAGTGCTGCAACTTCCGCTGACGACCTGGATGCGCCGCTACACGCACGGCACCGTGTTGGCCGCCTCCTCGTTACTGATGGGCGCCGGGTTCGCGGTGCCGCTGCTCATCTCGGTGACGGGGCACCCGATGGGGATCTACGCGGCGTCGGTGGTGGTGTGGACCATCGCGGAGATCGGCAACACGCCGCCGCAGATGGCGTTGGGTGCCGACCTGGCGCCGGCGCACCTGCGCGGGCGGTATCAGGGCATGTCGACGCTGGCGTGGAGCGTGGCCGGCATCGTCGGCCCGCTGGTGGGCGGCTGGGCGCTGAGTGCGGTGGGTGCTTCGGCCGTGCTGTGGGCCAGCCTGGCGCTCGGCGCGGCCGGAGTGCCGGCGTGGCTACTGCTTGATCGGCGTTCGGGGGCGCGGGTCGCCGCGTTGCGGGCCGAAGAGGAGCGACTGGAGTCGTCGTTGTCTGTTCTGTCAGTAGTGCCGTTGGCGGCTGTCGGGGACGCGGCGCCCGAGCCGGCGTGCCCGTGAGCCCTGTCCCCGACCGGTCCTGAAGCCGTGGCACGGCTGCGTTAGGCTCGCCGACACGTGTGGCGGCCGGGCCGCCGTTTGAGCGAGGGGGGTCCATGCCGGACGAGACAGTCTTCGATCATTCGGACGAGCCGGTCATGGAACTCGTCCTGTCCAGCGACGACGAGTTCACCGGCGTCGACGCGCACAGCCCCGAGGAACGACGCCTGCGCCGCGACGAACTCCGGGAGCGCTTCCTGCCGGGCGTGGACGCCGGGGCACTGTTCGCCCTGGCGGCATCCACGGTGAGCCTGGTGACCTCGGGCCTGTTCGAGATCCTGGCCCAGAACCGCGAACTCACCTTCACCGCCCGCTACGTGAACGGCTCGAACCCGCCCGACCGCTACGCGCCCTTCCGCGACATGGACCACCTGCGCTTCCTCGGTCAGGGGCTCTTCGCCGCAGTGGCCGTCGTGGTAGCCGCCCTCGTGGCGACCAACTGGCGCGCGGAGCGGCACGCCCGCTGGTCGCGCCCGGCAGCCCAGGCGGCCCTGCTGCTCGGTCTGGCCGGCCTGGCGATCGCGGTACTCGGGTACTTCGATGTCATCGCCTCACTGCCGTCGCCCCAGGGACCCTTTCTGAACGACGGCGGTGTCCAGACCTGATAGCCCACCACGCGGTCAGGTCGGGATCATGAGCACCGACGATGACCTGACCGGGGATGCCGAACGGGATGGTCATGCGGGTCAGGCGGACGGCGCTGATCACGCCGCCGCCGTGGGCCAAGGCGCTGGTCACGCTGCCGATGGTGGCGGAGGCACGCTGCACAAAATAGGCAGCTCGCCGGAGCCGGAGCGTGAGTCGGGGCCAGAACCGACGCCGGGGCCCGATTCGGAACCCAAGCAGGGTCCCGAGCCCGAGTCCGCGCCAGAGCCGGAGCGTGTGCCAGAGACTGGGCCCGGGTCGGAGCGCATGCTGGAGTCGGGGCCTAGGTCGGAGCCTAAGCAGGGGCCGGAGCCTAAGCGGGAGCCCGCGTCGGAGCTGGGGCGAGGATCAGATCCCGGGCGGGAGCGCGGGCGGCGCAAGCCGGTCCGGAGGCTTGCGGACTGGTACCGGCGCCGGGCGCGTTGGTTTCGCAGGACGCTGGCGTCGGCGGTGGCGCTCTGCGTCGTGCTGGCGGCGATGGTGGGCGTTATGGGTGCGGCGCTCTATGCGGAGGGGAGCGGGAAGCCGTCGCCAGCTGCGCGCAGTAGCGGCGACGACGCCTTGTGGCTCGGGCACGCTTGGGTCGGGTGGCAGGCCGGTGTGGCGGGTGGGCCCAAGACCGATGGCGACCTCCAGGCGTTGGTGGCTCTTGTTCGCTCTTCAGGTATCAAGGATCTGTTCGTGCACGACGGGCCCTTCGAGATGGACGGCTCGCTGGACCCGACGCGTAGTCCCGAGGCCGGGTGGTTCATCGACGCCGTTCATCGGGAGCTGCCCGGGGTGCGGGTCGAGGCCTGGCTCGGGCAGGTCGTGGGTGGGGAGGCCCTGCATCTGGACGACGCTGCTACGCGGTGGCGGATAGCCGCGGGGGTGAGCGCCGCGTTGGACCGGGGGTTCGACGGCGTGCACTTCGACTTCGAGCCGGTGCCCGAAGGTGACCCCGGCTTCCTGGACGTGTTGGGTGCGGCGCGGGCCATCACCCGGGCCCACCACGCTCTGCTGTCGGCGTCGGCGCCGCAGATAGAGCCGTTGTCCGGCTTCCGGATTCCCGGGAACTTGCTGGCCGGGCATCCGAAGTGGTGGTCTCAGAACTACCTGCGTCAGGTCGCCGGGTACTGCGATCAGGTGGCAGTGATGGCCTACGACACCTCCCTGCCCACCGCGTGGGCCTACCGCGGCTACGTCGCCCGGCAGACCCAGGTGGCCCTGAGCGCGGTACCCACAAACGTCGAGCTCCTGATGGGGGTCCCGGCCTTCCACACCCCGGACCCCGGGCACTGGGACCGGGCCGAGACCATGTCGGCCGCGTTGGACGGCGTCCGGCTGGGGCTCGGCGCGCACCCGCCGCCGCGGCCGTTCGGCGTCGCGCTGTACGTCGACTTCGCCGCGACCCCCGCCGACTGGGCTGCCTACCGCACCGACTGGCTCAGTCCGGCCCCGGTGGGGTGACCAGCGCTCGGGCGTCCTTGTACCGGGTGTTGGGATCCAGGGGCAGCGGTTCGCCGCTGCTGGCCTCGGAGCAGCAGAACGCGAACATGCCGGCGGCGTCGATCGGCGTCGTCGCGCCGCCGGACAGGCGCCAGCCGCGCACGGCGTATCCCGGCGTGCCGTCGGTGGCGTCCGGCTCCAGCAGCGGACGCGAGCGCAGGATCACCGTCGCGTCGGCGCCGCTGACGTGCGCCAGCGCGAACAGCTCGCACAGCTCCCGCTCGGCGCCGGATGCGGGCAGGCTGACGGCCGGGACCTCCGTGGCGATGTCCATCCTGAGGTCTTCGCCCGCGGTGACCGGGCCGGCGGCGGTCGGCACCGAGCAGTTGAGCCGGTGCGCGCCGGTCCCGATGGTCAGGACGAGCCCTATGAAGACGGACTCGGCGTATTCGCGCGCCCGGACGACCGCCAGCTGCGGGTCGTCCGTGGTCCGGGCGGCGGCCCAGATCAGGGCGTCGAGGTCGTCGACCCGTTCGGTGAGGTCTGCGAAGTCGGTGCCGTCGGTGCGGCGGAGGAGTGCGGTGTGCTGGTGTGGCAGGTTGCTGATGGTGGACATGGGGTTCCCTCCCGGGTGATTCGAACTTTCGTGCTCGAATCCACTGTAATCGGACATCGCCGACTATGGGAGGTTTCTGTCATTCTGTTACGAGAAAGTGTGCTGGTGTTCGGGCTCTGAGGTGCGGGGATGGGGTGTGAGGGAGTGGCGCTCTGTCACTCGTCCGGCCTAGTAGGACTTGGGGAGTCCCAGCGTGTGCTGGGCGACGAAGTTCAGGATCATCTCGCGGCTCACCGGCGCGATGCGGGTCACCCGGGTCGCTGCGAGCAGCGGGGCCAGGCCGTACTCGGTCGCCAGGCCGTTGCCGCCGTGCGTCTGGATGGCCTGGTCGACGGCCTCCACCGCGGCGTCGGCGGCAGCGAACTTGGCCATGTTGGCGGCCTCGCCGGCGCCCAGGTCGTCGCCGCTGTCGTAGAGCCAGGCCGCCTTCTGGGTCATCACCTTGGCCAGCTCGACGTGGATCGCGGCCTGGGCCAGCGGGTGCGCCACGCCCTGGTGGGTGCCGATCGGGCGGTCGCGCCAGACGGTCCGGGTCTTCGCGTACGAGGCAGCCCGGTCCAGGGCGTACTTCGCGGTGCCGATCGCGAACGCCGCGGCCATGATCCGCTCCGGGTTCAGGCCCGCGAACAGCTGGAGCAGGCCGGCGTCCTCGTCGCCGATCAGCGCGTCGGCCGGGAGTCGGACGTCGTCGAAGAAGAGCTGGAACTGCTTCTCCGGGCCGGCGATCTCCATCTCGATCAGGGTCTTGGTGAAGCCCGGGGCGTCGGTGGGGACCACCATGAGCGCCGGTTTCAGGTTGCCGGTAGCGGCGTCCTTGGTGCGGGACACCACCAGGACCGCGTCGGACTCGTCGACGCCGGAGATGAAGACCTTCTGGCCGGACAGGACCCATTCGTCGCCGTCGCGGCGCACCGTGGTGGTGATGTTGTGCGAGTTGGAGCCCGCGTCCGGTTCGGTGATGCCGAAGGCCATCGTGAACGAGCCGTCGGCGATCCCCGGCAGCCACTTCCGCTTCTGGTCCTCGGTGCCGAAGCGGCTGATGATCGTGCCGCAGATGGCCGGGGACACCACGATCAGCAGCAGCGGGCAGCCCGCCCGGGCCAGCTCCTCGCCGACCGCGGCCAGATCAGCCATGCCGCCGCCCCCGCCGCCGTACTCCTCCGGCAGGTTGACGCCGAGGTAGCCGGCCCGGCCCACCTCGTCCCACAGCTCGGTCGACTTCAGGCCGGCCTTGGCCTGCCGCCGCACGTAGTCCGGTCCGTACCGCTTGGCCAGGTCGCGCACCGCCTGGCGGAGCGCGACGCGCTCCTCGGGCTCCACGAAGCTCATGTCCGCCAGCCTGCCAGGCCGGGAATGCAAAAACAATCCTGCCTGTTTGTTTTTTCACCGGCGGTGGGGCCTGGGTTTCCAGGAGATCGCCGGGGTGAGGAGACAACTGTGACAGAGGACATGTACGCCGGGTTGGACGACTACTCCCGGACCGTGGTCTCCGTCGCCGACACGCTGCGGCCTTCGGTGCTCAGCGTGCGGGTTCGGGGGCGGACGGGGGAGGGTTCCGGTTCTGCCGTCGCCTTTACCGGCGACGGGTTTTTGGCCACCAGTGCGCACGTCGTGGAAGGCGTGAGCGCGGGGCTGGCCGTCACTTCGGACGGCGACGAGTACGGATTCGACGTCGTGGGCCGCGACCGGCTCTCCGACCTGGCGGTGCTGCGCATGCCGCCGGGCCGGGTGCAGGCGGCCACCCTCGGCGACGCGGACACACTACGCGTGGGCCAGCTCGTGGTGGCCGTCGGCAACCCCTTGGGGCTGGCCGGATCGGTGACCGCCGGCGTGGTCAGCGCGTTGGGCCGGTCGCTGCCGACCCGGACGCAGCGCGGCCAGTCGATCATCGACGACGTGATCCAGACCGATGCCGCACTCAACCCCGGAAATTCCGGTGGAGCGCTCGGCGACCACCTCGGCCGGGTCGTCGGGGTGAACACCGCGGTCGCCGGGGTCGGACTGGGCCTGGCGGTGCCGGTGAACGCCACCACCCGCCTGATCCTGTCCGAGCTGATCAGTGCCGGGAAGGTGCGCCGGGCCTGGCTCGGAGTCGGCGGATCGACCACGCCGCTGCCCTCGGCGGTGGGCGGGAAGCTGGGCCGACGCACCGGCTTCGCCGTGGCGCAGGTAGTGCCGGGAAGCCCGGCGGCGCAGGCCGGGGTGCTGGTCGGCGACGTGCTGCTGAGCGTCGAGGGCCGCCCGATCGACAACGCGCAGGACCTTCAGCGGGTCATGCTCGCGCGGCGCGCCGGGGCACAGGTCGCGATGACCCTGCACCGGCGCGGCGCGATGGTGGACGTGACGGTCGTGCTGGCCGAGCTGTCAGGAGTCTGACGGTTCGGAGGACTTGGCGGGCTCGGAGTCCTCTGAGGAGGGCTCCGGCGAATCCGAGATGCCGCGCCAGTGCGGCGTCTCGATCAGCGGTTCGGTCAACGGCCTGGCGATGGCGTCGGCGGGAGGTTCCTCGTCGAAGGCCAGCTCCAGATCGGGGATCTCGTCAGGGGGCGGGATGGCCGCGTCGTCGGCCTCCCCGCCCTCGATCGCGATGTGCTCCGGTGCCGCGTCCACCTTGTCGGGCGGGATCTTGGTCACCGTGTCGACCGCCTTATAGGCAGCCTTCACTGCGTCCGTGGTCGCACCGCCGCCGGCGCTCTCCAGGAAGCGGAGCAGTTCGACCGGGAAGGGTAGGACCAGCGTCGAATTCTTCTCCGCAGCGACCTCCACGATCGTCTGCAACAGCCGCAGCTGCAGGGCCGCCGGCGTCTCGGCCATGATCCGTGCGGCGTCGGCCAGCTTGCCCGAGGCCTGGTACTCGCCGTCGGCGGTGATGATCCGGGCCCGGCGTTCACGGTCGGCCTCGGCCTGGCGGGCCATCGACCGCTTCATGGACTCCGGCAGCGCCACGTCCTTGATCTCGACGCGGTCGATCTCGACGCCCCAGCCGGTCGCCGGGGTCTCCAGCATCAGCTCCATGCCCTGGTTCAGCGGCTCGCGGTTGGACAGCAGGTCGTCCAGGAGGCTCTTGCCGATGATGGAACGCAGAGAGGTCTGCGCGACCAGCGACACCGCGTACTTGTAGTCCTGCACGTAGATGAGCGCGCGGGCCGGGTCGATGACCCGGAAGTAGACGACGGCGTCCACCCGCACCGTGACGTTGTCCCGGGTGATGCCCTCCTGGGCCGGCACCGGCATGGTCACGACCTGCATGTTGACTGTGCGCAGCCGGTCCACGCCGGGGATGATCCGGGTCAGGCCGGGTTGTCGGACGCTGTCCAGGGCTCGGCCGAAGCGGAAGACGATGCCCCGCTCGTATTGCTTCACGGTGCGCAGCGAGGCGCCGAAGCCCGCGGCCCCGGCCGCCGCGGCGGCGATGATGGCGCTCACGATCGCAGTGATCATGGCGGTCCTTCCCAGAAAGGACGCGATGTCGGTGCCCCGCCGACCGGCGTTCGCACCCTGGCCGATCAGTATACGAAGTTCTTTATCATTGGGGACCCTGTCCCGGTGCGGCCGACTGACGGTTCAGCGGTATTCGGCGAGCCGGCGCCACACTCCGGCCAAGGTCAGCGCGATGACCGCGCCGAAGAGCACCGCCGGGAGAGCGGCCCAACCCGACGCGCCCGACCGCGCGTCGGCCATGGTGGCCTGGAAGGCCCCCAACTGCTTGTCCGCGGCCTGGCCGAGGTGGGTGTCGAGGGCGTAGAAGTCCTGGCCCAGCTGGCCGCCGGCGATGCCGGTCGCCTCGGTGAGCGCGGAGTTCACGTCGCCGCCGTCGACCTCACTCTTGATTTTACTCGCGTCGCGCTGGACGGATGTCCAATCGGTCTGGGCACGCTGCGAGAGGGCCTGGTCGGTGCTGGCCAGACCGGTGCTGAGCAGGCCTGGAGTGCCCGGGGTGCCGTTGAGCGCGACCAGGTCGGCGGCGTAGCCGTGGTCGTAGCCGAAGTTCGGGGCGACTGTGTAGCGGACTATGGCGCCGACCGCGTCGTAGGAGACCGCGCGGGCGTGCTGGATGCCCAGGTAGGGGGTCATGTCGTTGTCGACGGCCTGCTGGATCCGGTCGCTCTGCTGTGCGGTCATGCTCAGGCCGGCTACCAGGAAGACGGCCGTGGCGACGGTCGCGATGGCCAGGAGCGGGTTCAGGGCCCGGTGGAAGTGGCGGGACAGCACCACCTGGAACAGGACCAGGGCTGCGAGCAGGGCAAGCGTGGTGACGAGCACCAGGACGGTGTCGAGAGACCAGGCGTCGTTCTCGTTCTTGGCCGAGTCGTTCAGCTGCTTCGCATAGGAGTCGCGGATCTGTGCGGCGACCGGTAGCAGGTCGAAGTGCATGACGTCGGTTGCGCGGCTGTAGTAGGCCAGCGCGACGGAGTCCGGGTGGCCCTTGGTGGCGGTCGTGGAGAGCTGGTCCAGTGAGAGCGCCGTAGAGGACAGGTCGTGGTAAAGGGTGACCTTGTCCAGCATGGTCTGGAACTGCCCCTGGACCGCCGCGTCGGAGGTTCCGCCGATGGCCTGGCGCAGGTCGGCGTCGATCTCGGTGACCCGGCTGTTCACGGTGGCCTGGGCGTCGCCCTGTTCGGTGTCCAGGTCGCTGTCGCCGATGGTCAGGATCTCGCGCGCGGTCTGCGAGTCCAGGTCGCTGAGTGCGAAGTACAGGTCGGAGGCGGACTGCGCGAGCGGCGCGGTCTCTTGCCCGACCCGGGTGACTCCGTGCTGGGTGTCCGCCACGGCGAGCGTCCCCGTGGTCAGTGCCGCTGCCGCGAGCACCACGACAGCGCCGGTCCACAGCTGCAACCTGGTCGGTGTCCTGCGTTCAGTTGTCCGCCCCACGGAACCACCGTAGGCACCCTTCGTGAACGGATGGCGACGTCACGTAGAACGTTGATTCAACAGGACGGTCGAAAGGTGCCTGGTATTACTGTCGCGCGAAGCACCCGCGGTGGTCGGTAAAGTTTTCTCCTGATCGGCCCCACCTGTTGACCCCCTTTGAAGGAGTGCCCCGTGTCCGACTTCGCAGTGACGATCGCCGACGGCCCCAGCCGGGACGAGCGGACGGTCACGGTCGGCACGACGCTGGCGGACTTGTTCGCCGGCGACCGCTCCGTCGTAGCCGCCCGCCTGACCGACGCCGCCGGGACCCGGCTCGTCGACCTGGCCACCTTGGCCAAGGCCGGTGACCTGGTCGAGCCGGTCGCCGCCGACTCCGAGGACGGTCGCGCGATCATCCGTCACTCGACCGCGCACGTGCTGGCGCAGGCCGTGCAGCAGGCGTTCCCGGAGGCGAAGCTCGGCATCGGCCCGCCGATCCGCAACGGCTTCTACTACGACTTCGACGTCGAGCGGCCGTTCACTCCGGAGGACCTGAAGGCTCTCGAGAGCCGGATGCAGACGATCATTAAGCAGGGGCAGCTGTTCTCCCGGCGTCCTGTGACGGATGAGGACGCCCGTGAGGAGCTCTCTGCAGAGCCCTACAAGCTGGAACTGATCGGGCTCAAGGGTAAGGCCTCCGCCGATGACGCCGGCGAGGGTGTGGATGTCGAGGTCGGTGCCGGCGAGCTGACGATCTACGACAACCTGGACGCCAAGACCGGCGAACTGTGCTGGAAGGACCTGTGCCGCGGTCCGCACGTGCCGAGCACCCGGTTCATCCCGGCGTTCAAGCTGATGCGCTCTGCGGCCGCCTACTGGCGCGGTAGTGAGAAGAACCCGCAGTTGCAGCGCATTTACGGGACTGCGTGGGAGACCCGGGACGCGCTCAAGGCGCACCTGGAGTTCCTGGCCGAGGCGGAGAAGCGCGACCACCGCAAGCTCGGTGCGGAGCTGGACCTGTTCTCGTTCCCCGACGAACTCGGTAGCGGTCTTCCGGTGTTCCACCCCAAGGGGGGAACCATCCGTCGGGTCATGGAGGACTACTCCCGTAAGCGCCATGAAGAGGCGGGGTACGAGTTCGTTAATACGCCGCACATCACTAAGGGGAGCCTGTACGAGATCTCGGGCCACCTCGACTGGTATAAGGACGGGATGTTCCCGCCCATGGTGCTGGACGAGGGACACGGCAAGCAGGAGTACTACCTGAAGCCGATGAACTGCCCGATGCACAACCTGATCTACCGGGCCCGTGGGAAGTCCTACCGCGACCTTCCGCTGCGGCTGTTCGAGTTCGGCACGGTGTACCGCTATGAGAAGTCCGGTGTGGTGCACGGACTGACGCGGGTCCGTGGGCTTACGCAGGACGACGCACACATCTACTGCACGCGCGAGCAGATGCGCGACGAGCTCGTCAGTCTGCTGCGGTTCGTGCTGGACCTGCTGCGCGACTACGGCCTGAACGACTTCTACCTGGAGCTGTCCACTAAGGACCCGGAGAAGTACGTCGGTACCGACGAGGAATGGGAACTCGCTACAGAGACTCTGCGCGAAGTCGCGGAGGGCGAGGACCTGGAACTGGTCATGGACCCCGGCGGTGCGGCGTTCTACGGCCCGAAGATCTCGGTGCAGGCGCGCGACGCCATCGGCCGGACCTGGCAGATGTCGACCATCCAGCTCGACTTCCAGCTGCCGCAGCGCTTCGACCTGGAGTACCAGGCCGCCGACGGTTCGCGGCAGCGGCCGATCATGATCCACCGGGCGCTGTTCGGGTCGATCGAGCGGTTCTTCGGGGTGCTGACCGAGCACTACGCCGGGGCGTTCCCGGCCTGGCTGGCGCCGGTGCAGGTGGTCGGGATCCCGATCACCGACGCGCACGTGCCGTACCTGGAGCTGGTGGCGGCCAAGCTGCGCGCCCAGGGGGTCCGGGTGGAGATCGACTCCTCGGACGACCGGATGCAGAAGAAGATCCGCAACGCGCAGAAGCAGAAGGTTCCCTACATGCTGCTGGCGGGTGACGAGGATGTGGCGAAGGCCGCAGTTTCGTTCCGGTACCGCAGTGGGGAGCAGAACAACGGGGTGCCGGTGGACGACGCCGTCGCCGAGATCGTGAAGGCGGTGCAGGAGCGGATCTGAACGCGGATCCGCGGCGCCGCGTGGTCGTGTCCGGCCGACCGGGACCGACGGGGGCCCCGGTCAGCCGGCCGGACACGGACGGGGAAGCAGGGGATGAGTTGTGCTGATCACGCATGAGAGATGGCCGCGGACGGCGCAGGACGCCGAGGCGGAGCAGGCGCGGCTGGCGGGGCGGGTGGACGTGTCCACGCCGCTGGCGCCGTTCCGGTACGTCGCGGGGCTGGACGTGGCCTACGCGATCGACTCCTCGCGGGTCGCGGGGGCGGTCGTGGTGCTCGACGCGGACACGCTCGCGGTCGAGGACATGGCGACGGCGGTGATGGACGTCGAGTTCCCGTATGTTTCCGGGCTGTTGGCGTTCCGGGAGATGCCGGCGCTGATCAGCGCGCTGGCGCGGCTGACGGTGGAGCCGGACGTGTTGGTGTGCGACGGGTACGGGATCGCGCATCCGCGGCGGTTCGGGCTGGCGTGCCACCTCGGGGTGCTGGCCGGCAAGCCGGCGATGGGGGTGGCGAAGACGGCCTTCGTGGGGCGGTCCGCCGAGCCGGGGATCCGGCGCGGTGAGGCTGCTGACCTGGTGCACGACGGCGAGGTCGTCGGCGCGGTGCTGCGGACTCAGCTTTCGACGAAGCCGGTGTACGTGTCGCCGGGGCACTTGATCACGGTGGGTGACGCCACGCGGCTGGCGCTGCGGCTGGCCACCAAGTTCCGGCTGCCGGAGACCACGCGGCTGGCCGACCAGCTTTCGCGGCGGGCGCTGGCCGGGGCGTAGCTCTTTCAGCTCCTCTTGGGGACTTCTTCGGTGGTTTCTTCGGGCTGGTCACCAGGCATTTCGGTGTCGGTGGCCAGCTTTTTCAGGATGCGTACGAACAGGTCGGCCTCGATCGGGGTGAGGTCGGCCAGGAACGCCTTCTCCGCCTCCTGATGGCGGCGCTCGCCCTCGGCGAGGGTCTTCTTGCCCTGCGCGGTGAGCTCGACGATGTTCTTCCGGCGGTCGTCGGCGCTGCGGCGGCGCTCGACCAGGCCTTTGTCCTCGAGCTCGTCGACCAGGGCGACCATCGTCGTGCGGTCGACGCCGAGCTCTTTGGCGGCGTCGAGCTGCGACAGGGGCTCGGCGGCGTCGAAGACGACGAGTACGGCCAGCTGGCGGCCGCTGATGCCCAGCGACTCCAGGGCTCGGGCGCCGGACACCGAGAAGTTCTGTTGCGCGTGCTTCAGCAGGTAGCCGAGTCGGGAGGTGAGCAGGTCGGCCATATGGGTTACTTTACCCGCTCGCTGATTGTCAGTGGTGCTGACGATTTGCTACAGTGACGATATGGAGTTGAAGATCGGCATCAAGACCACCCCGATGCACGTGTCCTACGACGACATCCTTCGGGTGTGGCAGCAGGCTGATGAGATGGAGGAGATCGCCGACGCCTGGCTCTGGGACCACATGATGCCGCTGGTCGGCGACCGCGGCGGCCCGGCGCTGGAGGGGTGGACGACGCTCGCCGCGCTGGCCGCGCGCACGACCAGGCTGGGGCTCGGGCTGCTGGTGACGAGCAACCGGTTCAGGAGTCCGGCGGTGCTGGGGAAGATGGCGTCGACGGTGGACGTGATATCGGGAGGCCGCCTGATCATGGGGCTGGGCGTGGGCGGCACGGTGCAGCCTGCGGGGGCGGGCGGCGTGCCCGGCGAGAATCCCGGACTGATGGAGTACGCCGCGTACGGCATACCGCTGATCAGCCCGCGCGAAGGGATAGCGCGGCTGGTGGAGACGGTGACCATTCTGCGGAAGATGTGGACTGAGGACGTCTTCGACTACGAGGGGCCGTTCACGACACTGGTCGGCAACCGGAACGCGCCGAAGCCGGTCCGGCCGGCAGGCCCGCCGCTGTTGATAGGAGCCTGGGGCGACCGGACGCTGCGCGTGGTCGCGGAGCATGCGGACATCTGGAATATACCCGGGCCGCCGCACAACTCGGTCGAGTCCCTCGCGGAGCGCTCGCGAGTACTGGACCAGCACTGTGCGGCGGCGGGCCGGGACCCGGCCGAGGTGGAGCGGTCGGTGCAGCTGATCGTGGCGGAGGACGGCGCGGCCGAGGCGCGGGAGACGATCGCGGCTCTGGCGGCGGTGGGATTCCGGCACGTGGTGGTGGGGTCGTGGCGGATGTATCAGGCGGATGGGATGAAGTGGTTGGTGGAGGAGGTGATACGGCCTGGGTATGAGGTTGGTGGGGGGTGAGGGAGATATCAGGCCCGACAGGGGAGGTGGGCGGACGACGGAGGGGGCGTGGTGGTTGATCTTGCTGCTGGCGGTGGACACGGAAGGAACGCGGTGCCGGTGGCGAAGGCGGGACGGCCGCGGCGGACAAAAGGGAAAGGTTCGGCGCTGGCGGTGGAGACAGCTACCGGTGGCGAATAGGAGAAGGCTGCTGTGTCGGCGGCGAGCGTGGGCACTGGTGGCGAACACGGGAAGGTTCCCGGGTCGGCGGACCGGGTTAGGGACGCGGTGCCGCTGGCGAGCAGGCGATAGGGGCGGCGGACAAGGAAAGGTTTTGGTGCCGGCGGCGAGTGTGGATGCCGGTAGCGGATGGGGGAAGGTGCTGACCGCGAGGGTGATGCCGGCAGCGGATAGGAAAGGTGTCGGCGGCGAGTAGGGGTGCTGACGGCGGATGTGGGTGGGTTCCCGGGCCGGTGGCGAGACATAGCTGTGATCAGGGTCTTCGCCACGAAGCCGAGCCTGTGCAAGGCAAGCAATCGCTTGCCGCCAGCCATCAGCGGTTTGCGGAGTGGGCCGTAGTTGTGCGCGACCGCTGCTGCCGAAGTCGACGCCACGGCGCGTATTGAGCGCAGCGTGCAGCGGCTGGAAGGGCTTGTCGGCACGTAGTAGCCGGGTTGGTCGGCTCGTCGGTGGTGGCTGGTGGCGGCGGGGCCTGGGCCTCGGCTGTTGAGTGGGGCGCGCTTACTGTGTGAGCTATGGAGCCTCGCGTTGGTAATCCCTTGGCTTGTCTGGGTCTCGCCGAGCTTCGGACTCGGACCAGCATGAAGTGGCGGCAGTATCCGGAGGACGTGCTGCCGCTGTGGGTGGCGGAGATGGATGTGCCGACGCCGGAGCCGGTTGTGGAGGCGCTGATTGCTGCTGTGCGGCGCGGGGATACTGGCTATCCGTCGGGCGACTCCTATGCGGAGGCTTTGGGGGAGTTCGCTGTGCGG
>NZ_JAACYW010000266.1 GCF_015356825.1 Catenulispora rubra
CGCCTGCCGTAACACCCTGCCCGATGCGGTGTGCCACGAGGCCTCCCCGTCCTGGTTCTCCTGTGCTTTTGAGCCTTACACCCGGATAGACGCCGAAGACCCCCCTCGCGTTGCATCCGATCTCGAAAGACGGTCAACCGATACGTTCCCGGTACACAAAGGAGCCGGGCCTCGGATCGCTCCGAGGCCCGGCTCCTTCAAAAGATCAACCAAAAAATCAACCCACGGGCGTCAGTGCCCTGCCCCCGCCTCGCCGTACCGGTTGTTCTCGCGCCGGTAGTACTCGAACACCAGCCCGATCACCGAGTACGCCCCGAACGGGAACGCCACCAGCAGCAGCCACCATCCGAAGATGACGCCCATGAACGCCAGCGCCGCGGACCCCGCGGTGTACAGCGGCCACCACGAGTGCGGGGCGAAGAAGCCGAGCTCGCCGGCCATCTCCGAGATCTCCGCGTCGTCGCGGTCCTCCGGGCGGGGCCCGATGCGGATCGCGGTGAAGTACAGGTAGAACCACACCAGGGCGCACAGGCCGAAGGCCATCGACAGCGCCGTGGTGCCGACCGTGTCCTTGGACAGGGCCCAGTACACCGGGATGTCGATCATCAGGAAGACGGCGACGAACCCGAAGAGCTTGGCTTCGACCTTCACTTGGCACCGTCCTCGTTGTCGGTCGGAGTCGAGGCCGACGGCTTGTCCGGGGCGCCGACCGCGGCCTTCTTGCCGTGCCCGTGACCCATGTCCAGCGCCGCGACCTCGGGGTGGTGCAGGTCGAAGGCCGGGGACTCGGAGCGGATGCGCGGCAGCGAGGTGAAGTTGTGCCGCGGCGGCGGGCAGGAGGTGGCCCACTCCAGCGAGCGGCCGTAGCCCCACGGGTCGTCGACCGTGACCTTCTTGCCGCGCTTGGCGGTGATGTACACGTTGTACAGGAACGGCAGGGTCGAGGCGCCGAGCACGAACGAGCCGATCGAGGAGATCGTGTTCAGTGTCGTGAACCCGTCGCTGGCCAGGTAGTCCGCGTACCGCCGGGGCATGCCCTCCGCGCCCAGCCAGTGCTGCACCAGGAACGTGGTGTGGAAGCCGACGAACAGGATCCAGAAGTGGATCTTGCCCAGCCGCTCGTCCAGCATCTTGCCGGTGAACTTCGGCCACCAGAAGTAGAAGCCGGCGTTCATCGCGAACACCACCGTGCCGAACAGCACGTAGTGGAAGTGCGCGACCACGAAGTACGAGTCCTGCACGTGGAAGTCGATCGGCGGGGAGGCCAGCAGCACGCCGGTCAGACCGCCGAACAGGAACGTGACCAGGAAGCCGACCGACCACAGCATCGGTGTGTCGAAGCTCAGCGAGCCGCGCCACATGGTGCCGATCCAGTCGAAGAACTTGATGCCGGTGGGCACCGCGATCAGGTACGACATGAAGGCGAAGAACGGCAGCATCACCGCGCCGGTGGTGAACATGTGGTGCGCCCACACCGTCACCGACAGGCCGGCGATCGACATGGTCGCCATGACCAGCGTGTTGTAGCCGAAGATCGGCTTGCGGCTGAAGACCGGGATGATCTCGGAGATGATGCCGAAGAACGGCAGCGCGACGATGTACACCTCCGGGTGTCCGAAGAACCAGAAGAGGTGTTGCCACAACAGCGCCCCGCCGTTGTCCGCCTCGAAGATCTGCGCGCCGAGCCGGCGGTCCGCCTCCAGCGCGAACAGCGCGGCGGCCAGCACCGGGAACGCCATCAGGACCAGCACCGCGGTCAGCAGGATGTTCCAGGTGAAGATCGGCATGCGGAACATCGTCATGCCGGGCGCGCGCATGCAGATGATCGTGGTGATGAAGTTGACGCCGCCGAGGATGGTGCCGAACCCGGACAGCGCCAGACCCATGATCCACATGTCCGCGCCGATGCCCGGGGAGTGGATCGCGTCGGTCAGCGGCGCGTAGGCGAACCAGCCGAAGTCCGCCGCACCCTGCGGGGTGAGGAAGCCGCCGACCGCGATCAGCGAGCCGAACAGGAACAGCCAGTAGGCGAACATGTTCAGCCGCGGGAAGGCCACGTCCGGGGCGCCGATCTGCAGCGGCACGATGACGTTCGCGAACCCGATGAACAGCGGGGTGGCGAACATCAGCAGCATGATCGTGCCGTGCATGGTGAACGCCTGGTTGAACTGCTCCGTGGTCAGGAACTGCAGACCCGGCCGGGCGAGCTCGGCGCGCATCAGCAGGGCCAGCAGGCCGCCGATGCCGAAGAAGCAGAACGACGTGATGAGGTACATGTACCCGATCACCTTGTGGTCGGTGGACGTCAGCCACTTGACCACGATGTTGCCGGGCTCACGGCGCTCGTACGGCGCGCTCACTGCGCGCGGTTCACTGATGGCCGTCACTTTTCTTTCCCTGTGGAGTCGTTGCCGATGCCGGTCAGCGGGCCGACGCGCAGCGGGACGCCGTTGGGGTTGTAACCCACGGGCATCTGACCGGTCTGGCCCTTGCCGGTCACCGGGTCGATCTTGTTGGCCAGGTCCTGCAGGTGCTGCTGGTACTCGGCCGCGGAGACGACCTTGACCTTGAACAGCATCCGGGAGTGGTCGACACCGCACAGCTCGGCGCAGCGGCCGATGAACTCGCCCTCCTTGTTCGGGGTGAGCTCGAACTCGTTGATGCGACCGGGGACCACGTCCAGCTTGAACAGGAAGTTCGGGACCCAGAAGGAGTGGATGACGTCGGTGGAGGTCAGGGTGAAGCGCACCCGCTCGTTCACCGGCAGCCACAGCACCGGCAGGTCCGCGGGGGTGCCGGCGTCGTAGACGGCCGGCTGCCCCGGGGTCGCCTGACCGGAGACGGCGTCGTAGTTGTAGTTCCAGGACCAGGACCACTGCCGGCCCACGACGTTCACCTTCACGTCGGGGTTCTTGTGCAGCGCGAGGAGCTTGGACTCGTCCTTGGCCGTGAAGAAGAACAGCACCGCGATCATGATGAACGGCACGACCGTGAAGAGCACTTCGATCGGCAGGTTGTAGCGGGTCTGGGTCGGGATCTCGATCCCGGTGCGCTTGCGGCGGTAGAAAACGACGCACCACAGGATCAGGCCCCACACCAGGGCACCGACGGCGAGCGCGGCGATCCACGAGCCCTGCCACAGGTGCAGGATGATCGGCGCTTCCTTGGTGGCGGGCGCGGGAACCCCGAGCCGCTTTGCTTCGTCTACATTGCAGCCGGTGGCGGTCATGGCGACCAAGCCGGCCACGGCAAGAACGCCGAGCTTCGCGCGCCGCGATCGCCGCGCCGGTGAGGTGCGCTGCGGCGACGGGTCGGAGCCGTGTGGACTCAAGGTTGCCTTCCCGAGGTTCAAGCCTTGGCGGCAGGCACGCGGCGGACCGCCGGGATCGCACCCGGTGTGCCCGCACGTCACGGCCCTGCCAGGGGCGGTGTCTTCTCTCTCGCGGCCAAACCCTACTCCAGCCCCGATTGCCACTTGCGCGGAGGTCCCGGTTAACGCGTGTGGCGGGGTGCGACGGTCACACTTCCGGCCGAACTGACGGGCGTTGATCTGATGAGCGCACCGGTTGCGGCGGTGGTGACGGTGCGGCGTGCCGCATGTGCGCGGCCGGAAAGCGCCGGAGTGCGCGGCCCGAACACGCCGCCGGAATGCGTGGCCCGAGCGCGTGGCCCGAGCGCGTGGCCCGAGCGCGTGGCCCGAGCGCGTGGCCGGAGTGCGGCCCGAGCGCGCGCCCGGACGAGTACCGCGGGTGAGGGCGCAGGGTCCGTATCGTCAAGGGTGTGACTCATTTCGACGCCGCCTCCGCCGAGCCCCCGCACCCGGCCGCCCGCGCCGCGCTGCTGGCGGCCCTCGACGAGGGCTGGGCCGACCCGGCCCGGCTGTACCGGTCCGGGCGGCGGGCGCGGATGCTGCTGGACCAGTCCCGGGCGGCGGTGGCCGAGGTGCTCGGCTGCCGGGCCCGGGAGGTGCTGTTCACTCCTTCGGGGACGGCGGCGATCCACGCCGGCGTCGCCGGGGTGCTGGCCGGACGGCGCCGGATCGGGAACCGGCTCGTGGTGTCAGCGGTCGAGCACTCCGCGGTGCTGCACGCGGCCGAGCTGCACGCTGCCGCCGGGCCGCACCCCGCCGGGATGCACAACGCCGCGCTGGAGAACACAGTGGCGACCGTCGGCGTGGACCGGCTCGGCCGGGTGGACGTCGAGGCCTTCGCCGGCGAGCTGCGGGTCCCGGGAACCGCCCTGGCGTGCCTGCAGGCGGCCAACCACGAGGTCGGCACGGTGCAGCCGCTGGCGCCGGTGTTCGAAGCCGCGGTCGAGGCCTCGGTGCCGCTGCTCGTGGACGCCGCTCAGGTGGTCGGGCGGATGCCGGTGCCGCGGGAGTGGTCGGTGCTGTGTGCTTCGTCTCACAAATGGGGAGGGCCGACCGGGGTCGGGATCCTCGCCGTCCGCAAGGGGACGCGGTTCGCGCCGACGTGGGCCGTCGACGAACACGAAGACGGCCGGGTGCCCGGGGCCGTGAACCTGCCGGGGGTCGTCGCGGCGGCCGCGGCCCTGGTGGCCCGGGAGCAGGAGCGGGAGGCCGAGGCGGTGCGGCTGCGGACCCTGACCGAGCGGCTGCGCGCCGCCCTGCCGGCGGTCGCGGACGACATCGAGGTGTTCGGCGACCCGGACGACCGGCTGCCGAACCTCGTCGCGTTCTCCTGCCCGGCGGTGAACGCCGAGGCGCTGGTGCTGGACCTGGACGAGGCCGGGTTCGAGGTGTCCTCGGGGTCGGCGTGCACGTCGGACAGCGTCACGCCGAGCCACGTGCTGGTCGCCATGGGCGCCGCGGACCGGGGCAACGTGCGGGTGTCGCTGCCGTTCGGCACGGCCGAGGAAGACGTGGAGCGCTTCCTGGCCGTGCTGCCGAGGGTGTTGGAGAAGCTGCGCTGAGCGCGGCTTCTCCCCTCTGATCCGGCTGACTCGTTAACTCCGATGGCCTAGCCGACTCGACCCGTTCGGCCCAGCTGGCTCATTCGGCCCAACAGGTCTTTCCGGTCCGGCCGCCTCAGCCCGCCAGGTGCCGCACGACCTCGCTGGCGGCGGCGGTGCCGTAGGCCACCGAGAACCGCTCCAGGAACCGGCCGCGGCTCAGGTCGTACTCCTGCGTGCCGATCGTCTCGATCACCAGCGTCGCCAGCATGCAGCCGACCTGCGCCGCCAGCTCCTCGCCGGTGCCCCAGGACAGGCCGGCGATGAAGCCGGCGCGGAAGGCGTCGCCGACCCCGGTCGGGTCCGACTTCGCCTCCTCCTTCGGGGTGGCGACCTCGAGCACCTGGACGTCGCCGTCCTCGGTCCGCCGGGTGATCCGCACGCCGTTCGCCCCGAGCGTGACCACCCGGGCCCCGACCCGGCGCAGGATCTCGTCGGCGTCCCAGCCGGTCTTCTGCTCGATCAGCGCGGCCTCGTACTCGTTGGTGAACAGGTACTGCGCGCCGTCGACGAGCTGCTTGATGTCCTCGCCACCCATTCGGGCCAACTGCTGCGAGGGGTCGGCGGCGAACGGGATGCCGCGCTCGCGGCACTCCTGGGTGTGCCGGAGCATCGCCTCGGGGTCGTCGGCGCCGATCAGCACCAGGTCCAGCCCGCCGACCCGGTCGGCGATCGGCCCGATCTCGATCAGCCGCGCCTCGGCCATGGCGCCGGTGTAGAAGGACGCGATCTGGTTGTGGTCGGCGTCCGTGGTGCACACGAAGCGCGCGGTGTGCAGCAGCTCGCTGATCCGCACCGACTCGCAGTCCACGTTGTTCCGCTCCAGCCACGAGCGGTACTCGCCGAAGTCCTCGCCGGCGCTGCCGACCAGGATCGGGCGCAGGCCCAGCTTGCCCATGCCGAAGCAGATGTTCGGCGCCACGCCGCCGCGGCGGATCTCCAGGGAGTCGACCAGGAACGACAGCGAAACGGTGTGGAGCTGCTCGGCGACCAGCTGCTCGGAGAAGCGGCCGGGGAAGCTCATCAGGTGGTCTGTCGCGATGGAACCGGCGACGGCAACACGCACGGGGGACTCGATTCTGCTCGGGTATGACGAAGGCGCGACGTCCTGCGGGCACGGCAAATGGGTGGACCCGCGAACGGGCCCACCCACCGTATTAACCTCCGCCCCGGCCTTCACACACCTTCAGAGGTGCTGTGCGGGTCCGGGCGGGTCGTTTTCTTCTAGCTGAAGCTGTCGCCACAGGCGCACGACGAACCCGCGTTCGGGTTGTCGATCGTGAAGCCCTGCTTCTCGATGGTGTCGACGAAGTCCACCGTCGCGCCGGCCAGGTACGGGGCCGACATGCGGTCGGTGACGACGTTCACCCCGTCGAACGTGGCGACGACGTCGCCGTCGAGGGAGCGGTCATCGAAGTAGAGCTGATAGCGCAGACCCGAGCAGCCACCGGGCTGCACGGCGACGCGCAGCGACAGGTCGTCGCGGCCCTCCTGTTCCAGCAGGGACTTCACCTTGGACGCCGCCTCGGCGCTCAGGACGATGCCCTGCGCGACAGTCGCCTCCGACGAGGTCTCCGTCTGCACGGTCATATGCGTACTCCTTCTACTGGACACCGGCGCCCCGTGGAGCGCGCCTGCACAACAAGGGGAACCACGCGCCGCCGGAAGCTATTCCGTCCCCATCGTCGCACAGGTCTGGAAGGTGCGGGCCGGGCTGTGCGGGGGGTCATACCCCGCGATGGAGTGATTTCACGGGTTGCGGGGGCTACGGCAGCGCCAGCATCTGCTCCAGCGCGACCCGCGCGAAGTGCGCCGTGTCCGCGTCCACCTCGATCACGTTCGGCACCCGGCCGTCGGCCAGCGCCTCCAGCGTCCACACCAGGTGCGGAAGGTCGATGCGGTTCATCGTCGAGCAGTAGCAAACGCTCTTGTCCAGGAACACGACCTGCTTGTCCGGGTGCGCCGCAGCGACCCGCTTCACCAGGTTCAGCTCCGTGCCGATGGCCCAGGCGCTGCCCGGCTCCGCCTCGTCCAGCAGCGCGATGATGCGCTCCGTGGAGCCGACGTAGTCCGCCTTCTCCACCACCTCGTGCTTGCACTCCGGGTGCACCAGCACGTTCACGCCGGGGATCCGCTCGCGCACCTCGTCCACGGTCTCCGGGGTGAACCGGCCGTGCACCGAGCAGTGCCCGCGCCACAGGATCATCTTCGCGGCGCGGAGCTGGTCGTCGGTGAGGCCGCCGTCGGGGCGGTGCGGGTTGTAGACCACGCAGTCGTCGAGCGAGAAGCCCAGGTCGCGGACCGCGGTGTTGCGCCCGAGGTGCTGGTCCGGCAGGAACAGCACCTGCGAACCCTTGTCGAAGGCCCACTCCAGCGCCCGCTCGGCGTTCGACGACGTGCAGATCGTCCCGCCGTGCCGGCCGGTGAACGCCTTGATGTCCGCCGAGGAGTTCATGTACGAGACCGGGACCACGCCCTCGGCGATCCCGAGGTCCTCCAGCCGCTCCCAGCAGCGCTCCACCTGCTCGGCGGTGGCCATGTCGGCCATCGAGCAGCCGGCAGCCAGATCCGGCAGGATGACCTGCTGCGCGTCGCTCGTCAGGATGTCCGCGGACTCCGCCATGAAGTGCACGCCGCAGAAGACGATGTACTCCGCCTCCGGCCGGGCCGCCGCCTGCTGCGCCAGCTTGAAGCTGTCGCCGGTGACGTCGGCGAACTGGATGACCTCGTCGCGCTGGTAGTGGTGCCCCAGGACGAACAGCCGGTCGCCCAGCTTCGCCTTGGCCGCCGCGGCGCGGGCCACCAGGTCGGGGTCGGAGGCCGGGGGGAGGTCGCCCGGGCATTCGACGCCGCGCTCGCTGCGCGGGTCGGCGGTGCGGCCCAGGAGGAGCAGGCTGACCGGCGTGGGCGTCGGCTCCTGGAAGGCTGGCGCCGGAACAGTGGTCGTCGTCATCGCCGTTACCCCTTTTCGTCTATCTGACGTTAATAGATCATACCCTGGTGTCAGTGTGACGAGAAGCCGGGTCGGGCCGGCGTGGCGGACGTCACAACGCCGCCCCGCGGAAACCGATTAGCATCCGGAGCGTGCACATCGTCATCGCCATGGACAAGTTCGCCGGGACGCTCACCGCCCCGGAGGCCGTGCAAGCCGTGACCGCCGGATGGCTCCGGACGTCGCCGGACGACACCGTGACCGGCGTTCCCATGTCGGACGGCGGCCCGGGCTTCCTGGACTCGCTGGCCGACGCGTTCGAGGGGCGGCGGCGCTTCGGCGAGCAGCTGGCCACGGTCACCGGCCCGCTGGGCACCGAGGTGACCGGGCGGTACCTGATCGAGCTGAGCGGCGGCCCCGCCGGCGAGGCGGACGTCGCCGGGCACCCCACCGCCTACATCGAGGTCGCCGAGGCCTGCGGGCTGCACCTGGTGCCGGCCGAGCAGCGCGACGCCAAGGCGGCGACCACGTACGGCGTCGGCGAGCTCATCGCGGCAGCCCTGGACGACGGCGCCGAGCGCCTGGTCATCGGGCTCGGCGGGACCTGCACCACGGACGGCGGCGCGGGACTGCTGGCCGCGCTCGGCGCCGAGCCGGCCGAGGTGCTGCGGGCCGGCGGCGGGGCCCTGAAGAGCCTGCACTCGCTGGACCTGACCGAGCCGCGGCGGCGCCTGGAAGGCGTCGAGATCGTCATCGCCAGCGACGTGGACAACCCGCTGCTCGGCCTGCGCGGCGCGGCGGCGGTCTTCGGACCGCAGAAGGGCGCCACCGACGACGACGTCCAGCGCCTCGACGCCGCCCTCACGCACTTCGCCGAGCTCGCCGGCGCCATCGGCCAGGAGCCCGGGGCGCTGCGCCGCACCCTCGACGCCCCCGGCGCGGGCGCGGGCGGCGGCCTCGGTTACGGCCTGATGCTGCTGGGCGGCCGGCGGGTGCCGGGCATCCGCACGGTCATCGCCGAGACCGGCCTGGCCGACCTGATCGCCGAGGCGGACCTGGTCATCACCGGCGAGGGCCGGTTCGACCACAGCTCGCTCGGCGGCAAGGTCCCGACCGGCGTCGCCGAGGCGGCACTGGCGTCCGGGCGCCCCTGCCTGGTCCTGGCCGGCCTCGTGGAGGTCGGCAAGCGCGAGCTGGCGGCCGCCGGGTTCGCCGCCGCGTACGAGGTCGCCGAGCAGGCCGGTTCGACGCAGGAGGCGATGGCGCACGCCGAGTTCCACCTCACGGCGCTGGCCGAGCGGGTCGCGAAGAGCTGGGCGCACGCGTAGGGGCCGGGGAAGCGGGGAGCCGGGGAACCGACACGCCGCCCCCCGCGTCGAAGCACCATGAGGCTCACGGTTGTGGCGGCGCTCGGCACGGTGGTTCTGGCGGCGACGGGCGGGGCCGTCGCGGGGTGGCGGTACGCCCCCGACTCCACGAGCAGCTCGCTGGTGAGGGTCGCGACGCGGATGCCGACCGGGGCACCGGTCTACGTCACGCCTGAATGCACGCTCACACCGCCCGTGAACACGCTCAAGAACGCGGACGGCTCAGCACCGGACCACATCGGTGGACGGGGCGGGCCCATCCCGCCGGGCTTCACGCCGGTGCGAGCCGTCAGGTGCGGCGAGTTCGGTGACGGAATGTCGACCACCCAGACCCAGGCCGAGATCCAGGATCCCCAGGCTCTGAGCGCCCTGACAGCCGCCTACCGCTCCACCACCGACCTCGAATACCGAGGCCCGGTCATGGCCTGCGCGGCCTACGCCGACCTGGATCCGGCCGTCGCCCTCGTGGACGCGCACGGCACCGCGATCTGGCCCGGTCCGCCGCGTGACTCCTGCGATCACGTGGTGGCGGCCGTCGAGAAGATCGTCGAGAAGGGTCCTTGGGCCGTCACGAGATCCGTGACGACCCACTGACCGGCCGGCTCACTTGACGGTGATCCACCCGGCGTAGAAGGCACCCAGCCCCAGCCCCACGAACAGCCCGCAGATGATCCAGAACCGCACCACCACCGTCACCTCGGCCCAGCCGACGAGCTCGAAGTGGTGGTGCAGCGGGGCCATCTTGAACACGCGTTTGCCGCCGCTGATCTTGAAGTAGCCCACCTGGATCACCACCGACAGGGTGATGATCACGAACAGGCCGCCGAGCAGCGCCAGCAGCAGCTCCGTCTGGGAGCAGATCGCCAGGCCCGCCAGCGCGCCGCCGAGGGCCAGGGAGCCGGTGTCGCCCATGTAGATCTTCGCCGGGGCCGTGTTCCACCACAGGAAGCCGAAGCAGGCGCCCATCACCGCCGCCGCCACGATCGCCAGATCGAGCGGATCTCGGACCGGGTAGCAGCCCTGGACGCCGGTGCCGAGCGTGGCGCACGACTCCCCGTGCTGCCAGACGCCGATCAGCACGTAGGACGCGAACACCATGACGCACGAACCCGTGGCCAGGCCGTCCAGGCCGTCGGTCAGGTTCACGCCGTTGGACGTGCCGGCGATGAGCAGGCCGGCCCAGATCACGAACAGGACCGCGCCGAGGTCGATCGCGGAGATGTTCCGCACGAACGACAGGTGCGTGTCGCCCGGCTTGAAGCCGAGGGAGTTCGGGAAGTGCAGGGCCAGCACCGCGAAGACGATCGCCACGATCCACTGCCCGATCATCTTCGCCTTGGCCCGCAGGCCCAGCGAGCGCTGCCGGAACACCTTCAGGAAGTCGTCGGTGAAGCCCACGAGGCCCATGCCGACCATCAGGAACAGCACCAGCATCCCGGAGGCGGTGGGCATGCGCATGGTCGCCAGCTTGGTGAAGCCGTAGCCGAGCACCGTGGCCAGCACGATCACCACGCCGCCCATGGTCGGCGTGCCGCGCTTGGCCTGGTGCGTGGTCGGGCCGTCCTCGCGGATCGGCTGGCCGAAGCCGTAGCGGGCCAGGGTCTTGATCGCCATCGGCGTGCCGATCAGCGAGAAGAACAGCGCGATCCCCGCCGCGTACAGCACTCCGCGCATCTGCAGGCCGCCCTCCGAGCCGGCGTGCGGCACCACCGCGCCCACCCCGGCGTGGACCGCCGCGAACATGCTCACCGGACGCCACCTCCCACACCGCTCGTCTGCGACGGCGCGCGTTCCCCGGCGCCCGAGGCCGCGCCCTCCAGCAGCGCCGCGGCCACCCACTCCAGCCCGATCGCCCGCGAAGCCTTCACCAGCACCACGTCACCCGGCCGCACCCCGGCCCGCACGAAGGCCAGCGCGGCCTCGCCGTCCGGCACCGCGACCGACTCCCCGTCGTAGGACCCTTCCATCGACGCGCCGCTGTGGATCGCGGCGGCGCCCGGGCCGACCGCGACGGTCTGCGCGATGTTCAGCCGCACCGCCAGGCGCCCGACGGCGTCGTGCTCGACCGCGGAGTCCGCGCCGAGCTCGGCCATCGTGCCCAGCACCGCCCAGGAGCGCGCGCCGGGGCGCGAGCGGGCCAGCGTGGCCAGCGTCTTCAGCGCCGCGCGCATCGACTCCGGGTTGGCGTTGTAGGCGTCGTTGACGACGGTCACGCCGTCCGGCGACTCGCCGATCGCCATCCGCCACTTGCTGTCCGGCTCGGCGGCGGAGAGCACCTCGGCCACCTTCGCGCCGGGCAGGCCCAGCTCCAGCGCGGTCGCGGCGGCGGCCAGCGCGTTGGACACCTGGTGCTCGCCGACCAGCCGCAGCTCGACCGGGTACCGGTGCGGCCCCTCGCCGTCGCGGTACAGCAGGGTGAAGCTCGCGCGGCCGTCGGTTCCGACCCGGACGTCCTCGGCGCGCACGTCGGCGTCCGGCGCCTCGCCGAACAGCACGACGCGGCCCTTGGTGCGCCCGGCCATGCCGCGCACCCGGGGGTCGTCGGCGTTGAGGATCGCCACACCGTCCCGGTCGGGGTTGCAGTTCCCGGCCTCCGGCACGGCCGCGGGCAGTTCGCCCTTGGCCTCGGCGATGGCGTCGACGCTGCCGAACTCGCCGAGGTGCGCGCTGCCGACGTTCAGCACCACGCCGAGCCGGGGCGGCGCGATCGTCGTCAGGCGCCTGATGTGCCCGATGCCGCGCGCGCCCATCTCGGCGACCAGGTACCGGGTGTCCTCGTCGGCCCGCAGCACGGTGATCGGGAATCCGAGCTCGTTGTTGAAGCTGCCCTTCGGGGCCACCGTGGGGCCCAGTTCACTGACCAGCCGGCCGATCAGGTCCTTGGTGGTGGTCTTGCCGGCCGAGCCGGTGAGGCCGACGACCGTGGTCCGGGGCAGCTGGGCCAAGTGCGCGGTGGCCAGCGCGGACAGCGCCCGCAGCAGGTCGCCGTCCGGGATCGTGACGGTCGGGACGCTCCCCCGGCCCTCCCACGGCTTGCGGTAGGCCTCGTCCGGGGCGGCCAGGACGGCGACGGCGCCGCCGGCCACGGCGGACGCGGCGAAGGCGTGCCCGTCGGCGTTCTCGCCGGGGAACGCGGCGAACAGCGCTCCGGGGGCGGCGTCCCGCGAGTCGAACACCACGGGCCCGGTGACGGCGAGCTCCGCGAGCTCCTCCTGTGTGGCGCCGGGGGGACCGCTGAGGGTCCCGCCCACGGTCTGCGCGATCCAACCGAGATTATGGGGGCTCACTGCTCGCTGTGGCCCTTCTCTGCTTCGGCCCCAGCCGCGGTGGCCCCAGCCGACGCCTCCAAAGCGGCGCGCAGCACCACCCGGTCGTCGAACGGCTTCTTCACTCCTGCGATCTCCTGCCCCTGCTCATGTCCTTTGCCGGCGACGATCAGCACGTCGCCGGGGCCGCTGGCGGCCACCGCCGAGGCGATCGCCTCGGCCCGGTCGGCCACCACGCGGTAATTCTGGTCGGCACCGGCCAGTTCGGCGTCGGCGCCGGCGGTGACGGCCGCGAGAATGTCCGCTGAACTTTCCGTACGCGGATTGTCATCGGTGAACACGGTCTCGTCGGCGAGCCGCACCGCGGCGGCGCCCATCAGCGGCCGTTTGCTCTTGTCTCGGTCCCCGCCGCAGCCCACCACGACGCGCAGCCGGCCGTGGCCGCGCTCGGCGACCGGGCGCAGCGCGCGCAGCGCCGTCTCGACGGCGTCGGGGGTGTGAGCGTAGTCGACGACCGCCAGGAACTGCTGGCCCGGGATCTGGACCCGCTCCATGCGGCCCGGGACGCCGTGCACGTCGCCGACCCCGGCGATCGCGGTCTCCAGCTCGATCCCGCTCACTGTCAGCAGCACGACCGCGGCCAGCGCGTTGGCGACGTTGAAGTCCCCGGGCAGCCCCGCGCGGGCCTTGTGCCGGCCGCCGTCCGGGCCCACGACGGTGAACGTGGAGGCGTCGGCGCCGAGCTCGATGTCCTCGGCGCTCCAGTCGGCGGGCTCGCCTTTGATGGAGAAAGTGTGCACCTCGACGCCGTTGGCCCGACAGCGCTCGACGATCCTGCGGCCGTGCGCGTCGTCGACGTCGACGACCGCGCGCTCGGTGTAGCCCGGGGTGAACAGCTTCGCCTTGGCCTCGAAGTAGTCCTCGAAGTCGGCGTGGAAGTCCAGGTGGTCCTGCGTCAGGTTCAGGAACGCGGACGCCTTGAACCGGATCCCGGCGGTGCGGCCGTAGGCCAGCGCGTGGCTGGAGACCTCCATCGCGACCGCGTCGACGCCCTTCTCCACGGCGGTCGCCAGGATCGCCTGCAGGTCCGGGGACTCCGGGGTGGTGCGCACGGAGGGCACCACCTCGTCGCCGATCAGGATCTGCACGGTCCCGATCACGCCGGTCTTCAGGCCGGCCCGGCGCAGACCGCCGTCGATCAGGTAGCTGGTGGTGGTCTTGCCGTTGGTGCCGGTGACGCCGTACATCGCCAGGTGCGTGGCCGGTTCGCCGTACACGTACGCCGACAGCCGGCCCGCCAGACCGCGCACGTCCTCGGCCACCAGGACCGGGACGGCCAGGCCGTCGAGCATCGCAGCTCCGGCCGCGTCGGTCACGACCGCGACGGCTCCGGCTTCCACCGCGCCGGGCGCGAACTCGGCGCCGTGCCGCGCCGCGCCGGGCCAGGCGATGTACAGGTCGCCGGGCCGGATCGCCTGCGAGTCGTGCGAGATCCCGGTGACCGCTGCTTCCAGGGCCTCCGTCGGCGCGTCCACCGGGACGACGGCGGCGCCGACGTACTCCGCACAGGCGCGGACGCTGTGCTGCGGGATGTTCTGCGGGCGCGGCGTGGAGGTCATGGGATCCCGATACGTCGTCGGATCGGCGGGGACGGTCACTTGGGGCACGAGCGGAAGGCTACCGGTTCACGGAGCGCGGTCGTGCGTTCAGCTCCTCGCCGATATTCGCGTCCCGTCCCGCGCTCGGGCCGAACCGGTCAGTTACCGGATCCGTAGGTGGTGGGCAGATTCGCCGCCGGCGTGCCGGTCGGCGCGACGCCTCGGCTCTGCAACGCGAACGACATGACCTGCGTGAACACCGGCGCGGCGATCTCGGCGCCGAAGTGCGCGCCGACCGGGGCCTGCAGCGACACCGCGACGACGATCTGCGGCTTGTCGGTCGGGGCGAAACCGATGAACGACGCGGTGTAGCCGTTGTAGCGGCCCAGCTTGTCGTCGTAACGGTTCGCGGTGCCGGTCTTGCCGGCGACGCGGTAGCCGGGGATCTGGGCCGTGGTGCCGGTGCCGCGCTGGGAGGTGGTGACCGCCTCCAGCATGTCGGCGACCTTCGAGGCGGTCGCGGCGCTGACCACCGGCGTCTGCTGCGGCGCGGCGGCCGGGGTGTACTTGCCGGAGGGGTCGGTCCAGCCCTGGACCAGGGTCGGGGCGATGCGGACGCCGCCGTTGGCGATGGTCTGGTAGACCGAGGCGTCCTGGACCGCGGTGGCGGCCAGGCCCTGGCCGTACAGGACGGTGTAGCGCTCGGTGTCGTTCCACTTCTCCGGCGGGTCCAGCAGGCCGGCGCTCTCGCCGGGGAAGCCGATGCCGGTCTTCTGGCCGAAGCCGAACAGCCGCTGGTACTTGGCGAGGGTCTGGTCGCGGTCCAGGCCGTGCGGCTGGAACAGGTCGGCGACCTCGATGGTGCCGACGTTCGAGGAGGCGGCCAGGACCCCGGTCATGGTCAGGTTCCAGGGGCCGTGCGAGACGTCGTCGTTGAAGATGTAGCGGCCGACGCGCTGCGGCGAGGTGAAGGCCGGCAGCTGGGTGTCGGGCTCGGCCACACCGGTCTGGATGGCCGCGGACATGGTGATGACCTTGGCCACCGAGCCGGGTTCGAAGGGCTCGGTGAAGGCGCGGTTGCCCAGGTTCGGGCCGTCCGCGGCGGTGATGTGGCGCGGGTCGAAGGTCGGGTAGTTCGACAGCGCGAGGATCTGGCCGGACTTCACGTCCTCGACCACGACGGTGCCGGACACCGAGCCGGTCTTCTGCACCTCCTGGGACAGCGCCTGGTCGGCGGCCCACTGGATGTCCGGGTCGATGGTGGTCTTGACGCTCTCGCCGTCCACCGCCGGCTTCAGGTTCACGCCGGTGGTCGGGATCTCCACACCGGAGGCCGCCTGGTAGGACTCCTGGCCGTTCTTGCCGGCCAGCTTGTCGTTGAGCATCTGCTCGATCCCGGCCTTGCCGACGCCGTCGGTGTCGGTGAAGCCGACGAGGTTCGCCGCCAGCGTGCCGCCGGGATAGGTGCGGCGGTCGTCGCGGGCGTTGGTGTAGACCCCGACGGTGCTGTTCGGGGTGCTGGTGTTGGACACGGCCAGCTGCCGGATCTTCGCGCAGGTCGCCGGCGAGGCCTTGTGCGCCAGCACGACGTAGCGGGTGTCCGTCTTGGTCAGCCCGGCCCGCAGGTCCGCGACGCTCGGCGCGCCGCCCTGCGCGTACTCCGGGGCGGCCGAGAGCAGCCCGGCGAGCTTCGCGGCGAGATCGTCGACGTCCTCGTGATAGCGGGCGACCAGCGTCGGGTCGGCGGTGACGTCATAGGCCTCGACGGAGACGGCGAGCGGCGTGCCGTCGGCGGCCAGTATCGCGCCCCGGCTGGCGTGCAGCGTGGCGTTGGCCTCGCGGCCCTTCTCGGCGGCCGCGGCGTAACCGCCGGCGTCGACGGCCTGGAGCTGGAAGAGGCGGCCGGCGAACAGGGAGAAGGCGAAGAGCAGGCCGAACATCGTCACGCGCAGGCGGCGGCGCGGCGAGCCCATGCGGAGGGTCGGGGTGCGGGGGCC
>NZ_JAACYW010000267.1 GCF_015356825.1 Catenulispora rubra
GTCGGGCTCGGGGCTCGGTGGGCTGAGCGGGATGCGATTGGTCTGGGGTTTTACAGGCGATTTTTACGGCTTCGCGAATGGTTGGATGGCCTCGCAGGGGACGCAGTTCGGTTGAGCCCCGCATGCCGCGCTGGCGGCCGGCGGTATTCGCGAACACGACCGCGCACTGGTCCAAGTCTGGGCGTGGTGCGCTGGCGGCTTACGGTTTTCGCGTCCACGACCGCGCACAGGTCCGAGTCACTGCGCACGCGTTTGGTCTGGCGGCTGTCTGCCGCGTTTGGTGGGTGCGTTGAGGCCTCTGGCGGGCCTCCTCGACGAGGGGGCGACCCGCGCGTCCGGTAGTTTGGCGGCGGCCCGCGACTGTTCGGCTTTCTATCCGCTGTTGCCTGCGCCGCGCTGGTCGGCGGCGGTGCTGCTTGTGGTCACCGGGTTCTGGGTCCCTCGCCGCGTCATCGCCGTAAACGGAACCAGCCCGGTCTGGCGGAATCAAGCCGCACCCCTGCTGCTGTGGTCGTTTCGCGTTCGGCTTGACACCGCCAGACCGGGCCAATGCCGCGTAGTTAAGGATTCTGGAGCCTTGTCAACTAGGACAATTTGACCCTCAGTGCTGTTCGATATGCCCGGATTGCCATATCTCGGCGACCGCGAGGGCGTCGCATCCAAGGGCCCACCTGGTCAAATTGACCACATTTGACAGCGGGCCAGAACCCTTAACTACGCGGCATTGCAGACCGGGCAGGTTGGCTGCGCCCGCTGACGCGGCGAGGGACCCAGAACCAACACCCCGCATGGTCCTTCGGACCCCCTCACCACGTCGCAGGTCGCGCTTGCCCGTCACCATCAGGGGCCTGTCATCGAAGGCGGCTGGCTGGCGTCGCAGCCCAGCCTCACACTCTGCTGCGCGCCGTCCACAGCTCCGGGAACACCAAAGTCTCAGCGCGCTTCGCCAGCCACGCGACGCCGGCTGAGCCGCCGGTGCCGACCTTCGCGCCCATCGCCCTGCGGGTCGCCATCAGGTGGTCGCCGCGCCAGCGCCACATTGCTTCGGCGACGTTGGTCAGGGCTTCGCCGAGGTGGATCAGGTCCGGGTTGTGGTCGGGGGTGGCGTAGATGTCGGCCCAGGTTTGCTCGACTGTTGGGTTGCTCTCGTAGCGGTGGGCGAGGTCGCGGTTCAGGACTGTTTGCGGGATCTGGTGGCCGCGGCGGTGCAGGAGGTGCAGGACTTCGTCGTAGAGGCTCGGTTCGTGGAGTGCCTGCTGGAGTTCGGTGTGCATCTGCGGGGTGCCGGTGTGCGGGACGAGCATTGAGGCCGAGCGCTCGCCGAGGAGGAACTCCAGGCGGCGGTACATCGCGGACTGGAAGCCTGAGCCGTCGCCGAGGGCTGGGCGGTAGGCGTTGAACTGCGTCGGGGTGAGTTGGGCCAGGGGTTGCCAGGAGGCGTTCAGGGCGGCCAGTTCGTCCAGGCTGCGGTGCAGGGCCGCCAGTGCGGTGGGGAGGTCGTCGTCGGCCAGGGCCGCCGAGGCGGTCTGCCATTCGTGGACCAGGAGGGTGAACCAGAGCTCCATGACCTGGCTGGTGACGATGAACGCCATCTCGCCGGGGTCCTCGGTGCGGGTCTGCTGGAGGCCGGAGAGGACGGAGGCCCGGATGTAGTCGTCGTACGGGGTCGTGCCGCCGAGGTCGAGCCTGGGAGCGAGCACGCCGGATTGCTGTGGAGCGGAGGACATCGGCACATCCTTGGAGTGGGCTGCCGGGTAGCGGTCCGCTCGAACTCGTCGGTGCGCCGGTCCCCTCGGGCCGTCCGACTCTGGCGTCGGTCGGCCCGCACCCATGATGCGACGTTCGCGTTCAAATCGGCAAGGGGCCGGTGCGGACTGGCCGCGCCGTCAGAACTCCCCCGCCAATCCTGCCCGGACCACCTCG
This sequence comes from Catenulispora rubra, assembly GCF_015356825.1. GTDB lineage: Bacteria > Actinomycetota > Actinomycetes > Streptomycetales > Catenulisporaceae > Catenulispora > Catenulispora rubra. The sequence continues at coordinate 1,924 of NZ_JAACYW010000267.1, forward strand.
GCGACCTGCCGGCGGTGCTTCACGAGGAAGGTGACGTCGCCGTCGATCACCCGGATCCGGAACGGACCGGTGTTCAGTTCCCGCCACAGTGCCAGGTCCATCGGGGAGACGTCGTCGTCGGCGCCGACCAGGGCGGTCAGTCGGCAGGGCAGCGGCTCGCCGTCGGCGTACCGGTAGGTCTCGCAGAGCTGGAAGTCGGCCCGCAGGGTCGGTAACAGCAGGCTGAGGAATGCCGCTTCCTCAATGGCTGCCTTGGGAATCTCGTTCAGGGACATCATGGCGCGCTTGAACTCCGGCTCCGGCAGGCTGCTGACGTAGCTGCGCCGGTAGGGCGCGTGTGGTGCGCCGTGGGCCGAGGCGAACAGGTGGACCGGGGGCGGGGCACCCTGCGCGACCAGGCGGCGGGCCGCCTCGTAGGCGATCAGGGCGCCCATGCTGTGCCCGAACAGCGCGTACGGGCCGTCCAGGGCGCCGGCCAGGACCGGCACCAGCTCGTCGAGCAGGCCGTCCAGGCGGTCGTACGCGGGCTCCCGGATGCGGTCCTCGCGGCCCGGGAGCTGGATCGCGGTCACCTGGACGCCGGGCCCGAGCATCTCCGGCCAGCCGCGGAAGGTCGAGGCCCCGGCCCCCGCCGGGGGCAGGCAGAACAGCCTGATCCCGCCCGCGCGCCCGTTCTGGTCGCGGAACCACCGGGCCTGCGCGGCATCGGTGGCGGCAGTCATGATCACCTGGCCGCCACGAAGGTCTCCGGCGCGGCGAATGTGGATGTGTCGGCGTCTTCATACACGGGCATGTCAGACTCCTCGGGTCCGGACAGGCGGGCACCGACGGACTTCAGAGGGCTGATGGTGACAATCCGCCCTCTCAGGCACCGAGCGTGGTGTGGGGGTATGGAGCACATCCAGTGGCTGATTCTGAGTAGAACACCGGGCCGTCGCCTGAGGTGGCCTCGACCGCGCACACCAAGTGAATGCGGTATTGGCCGACAGCGCATCGGTACAAATACGGGACATCACCGTGGCCCGGGTGTAGGTAGTTGTGCGAAGGGCACTGATATCGTCCCCGGCGTGCCCCGGACTATATGGGTCACATGCTGGTGAACCCGACTCCCGAGCCAGCCGTTTCACTAAGACTGCTGACATATGGTGACCGGCGGATCGCTGGTATGGATTCGCTGCGGATCGCTCCAGGAGGCAACATGGCGACAGCCCCAGAACGCGGCGCCGCCGACCGCCCACGGCAGGTGATCGGCCGGACCGCCGAAGTCAGCGCGCTGGACAGTGCCCTGATGCGGCTGCAGGCGGGGCGGGGGCGGGCGATCGCCCTGGCCGGGGAGCCCGGCATCGGGAAGAGCATGCTGGTCACGCACCTGGCGGCGCGGGCGCGGGCGGCCGGGATCCAGGTGGTCGGCTCGGCGTTCGGGGACGTCATCGCGGCCGTGGGCGCGGGCGGCGCGGCCGGTACGTCCGGCGCGATCGGTACATCCGGCGCGATCGGTACGCCGACAGGCAGCCCCGTCGTCGCCGTCGCGGACGAGCTGCACCGCATAGCCTCCGACGACCTGCCGGCCCTGGAACGCCTCATCCGCGCGGCGACCGACGCCCCGATGCTGTTGCTGCTGGCCTACCGCCGCCGCCAGCTGGCCCCCGCGGTTGCTGCGGCTATATCCCGAGCTGTGGCCGCGGATCTACTCGACGTGTGGGAACTCGGCCCGCTCTCCCGGGACGAAGCCCGAGCGCTCGTCGGCGACATCCCCAACCTCGCCGCCGTCCACGAGGCCTCCGGCGGCAACCCGCAGTACCTCAGGATCCTGAGCGCCGACGGCGACCCGCACGCGGACGCCGCCCGCGCGGTCGTCGGCGAACTCGCCGAGCTGGAACCCACCGCCCTGACGACGTTGCAGACCCTGGCCGTGCTCGGCGAACCGGCCCACCCGCAGCTGATCGCCGCCGTCGCCGGGCTGTCGGCCACCGAGGCCCTGGACGCGCTGGACTCGCTGACCCGGCTGGACATCGTGCGGCCGACCGGCACGATCGCGCGGTTCGCCGTGCGCCACCCGGCCGTGAGCGAGGTCGTGTACCGGCGCATCGACCCCGGCTCGCGCATCACCATCCACCTGCGCGCCGAAAGCGTGCTGGCCAGCCAGGCCGCGCCGATCGCCCGGCGCGCCCACCACCTGACCCGCGCGGCCGATCCGAGCCGCCCGGAGCACACGGCCACGCTGCTGGCCGCGGCGCGCCTGACCATCCACACGGCTCCCGCCGACGCGGCACGGTACCTGCAGGCCGCGCTCCCGCAGCTGCAGGAGAACTCGCCGGAGCAGCGCGAGGCACAGGTCCTGCTGGCCCGCGCACAGCTGTTGACCGGACAGGCGTCCGAAGGCCGCAGCCTGCTGCACACGCTGCCCGCGATCGTCGGCAACCCGACCGGCGACGTGACCGCGGTGGCCGTCGCCGGCCGCCTCGAACGCCAACTCGGGCAGCTGTCCGAATCCGCCGCGATCCTGCGCTCGGGCCTGGCGACCGTGCCGGACGACGACTCGGCCGCCGCCGCGCTGCACAGCATGCAGGCCGACAACGCCCTGGACCAGGCCGACTACGTGCGGGCGCGGCAGCACGCCGAGGTCGCCGCCGCGTTGGCCCACGGCGTCCACGACTCCGTCGGCGAGGCCCTGGCCCAGGCCCAGGCGGCGATGGCGCTGCTGTCCTCGGACGAGCTGGACGCGGCCGAAGTGGCGATCACCCAAGCCGCCGAACTCGTCGACGCCGCCTCCGACGCCGCGCTGTTGCGGAGCCTGGAGGCCGTCTACCAACTCGGCTTCAGCGAGACGATGCTGTCCCGCCTGGCCGACGGCGAGCGCCACCTGATCCGCGGCGCGGCTTTGTCGCGGCGCAGCGGACAGACGTACATCCTGCCGATGATCCTGAAGACGCTGGCGGACACGCAGGCCCGCGCCGGCAGCGTGAAGCGTGCGCTGGCCACCCTCGACGAGGCGGACCTGTACGTCGAGAACGCCGAGAACCCGGCGACCAAGGCGATCCTCGCGATCATCCGGGCCTCGGCGTTGGTGTGGACGAACGAGGACGACGCGCAGCGACGGGCCCTCGCCTGGGCCGACCAGGCCGCGGCCTGGACCGAGACCCGCACGACGGTATGGGCGGTCGTGGTCCGCTGCCGCCGGGCCGAGATCGTCCTGCTCACGGGAGACGCGCCCCGGGCCGGCAGACTCCTGTTGGAGGCGGCGGGCGGCCCGGACCTCCCCAACCTGATAGCGGCCCGCAGGACACGATCCTGCGACACCCTCTCCGAAATAGCGTTCCGCGAGAAGGATCCGGTAGCGGCTGACCGCTGGGCCGCACTGGCCGAGGCCTCCCTCGAACAACTCCCCTCGGCGAGCACCCGCGCCTTCGCCTTCCGCGCACGCATGCGGGCCCAGTGGCTGCGCGACGATCTCAAAGGGGCCCTCGCCAGCGCCCAACAGGCCATCGAGGGCTTCGCCGCGAGCGGCGAGCGCATCGAGGTCTGCCGCGCCCTGTCGGAGGCAGCCACGCTGGCGGCGGCGCTCGGACACCAGCGGCAGGCGCGGGATTGGCTCGACCGCGCGACGACCCTGGCAGAGCAGTGCGAGGCGACGCTGTTGGTCGACGAGACGTCGAAGCAGCGGACCCGGCTCGCGGAGAAGGCGGCCGAGCGGAGCGTGCAGCGCGAGGCGACCGACGCGCTCGCGGCGCTCACCACGCGCGAGCGCGAGATCGCGGCGTTGGCGAGCACCGGGGTCACGAGCGTGCAGATCGCCGAACGGCTGTTCCTGAGCAGGCGGACGGTCGACGCCCACCTCGGGCAGATCTATCGGAAGCTGGGAGTGTCGAGTCGCGCGGCGCTGATTCGGACGGTGCTGGATGCCGAGGCGCGGGGGTGACTGGTGGGGCGTGACCGGTGTGCCGTCGGCAGCGTGACCGGCACGCTCGCGTGCGATGGATATGCGCGGCTACGCGGAGTTCGGGCGTTCCCGAAGCGCCGCGCTCAGCGCGGACTCGATGTCCGCGTCACGGAACCGGAATCCGGCAGCCGTCAACCGCTCCGGCAGGACCCGCAAGCTGCCCAGCACCTCCGGTCCCATCTGTCCGACGCCGATGCGCAACGCCCAGACCGGCAGGCGTAGCCACGCCGGTCTGCCGAGCGCCGATGCCAGGGCGTTCGTGAAGTCGTTCGCGCGGATCGGGGCTGGCGCTGAGAGGTTGTAGGGGCCGTCGGCCTGCGGGTGCTCGGCCAGGAAGCGGATGGCCGCGACGGTGTCGTGCAGCGTCAGGAAGCTCCAATAGGCCCGGCCCGATCCGAGGGTGGTGCCGAGGCCGTAGCGGAACGGGGTCATCAGGCGCGGAACCAGGCCGCCGGTGGCCGACAGCACGAGAGCGGTTCGCAGGTGGCAGACGCGTACTCCGGCTTCGGCGGCCAGTCGGGTGGCGGCTTCCCACTGCGACGTGACGCGCGGCAGGAACCCGTCGGTTCCCGGCGTGCTCGCCTCGGTGAGTTCTTCGTCGCCGCGGTCGACGCCGTAGTACCTGATGCCTGACATCGACACCAGCACCGGCGGCTTTGCGGCGGCGCGTGCCGTCATCGTGGCCAACGCTGATGCCGTGCCGATGCGGCTGGAGGCGATCAGGTCGCGGTAGCGGGCGTTCCAGCGGCGGTCGCCGAGCGGGGCGCCGGCCAGGTTGATCACGGCGTCGGCACCGTCGACGAGGCGGGGGTCCGGACGCTCACTGTCCCACTGCACCTCGTCAGGGGCCTGTGTCGGTCGGCGGACCAACCGGACCACCTCGTGGCCGTCCTCGCGATAGGCAGCACACAACGCGCCGCCGATCAGCCCGCTCGACCCCGCGACGACCACCCGCACCTAGCCGCGCCCCACACTCGCGACCAGCGTGAGCACGAACCCGGCCCCGACCAGCAGCCAGATCGCCCGCGCGCTCACCAGCAACCGGCGCCGGAAGTCCGGGCGCTCCTCCGGGAGTGCGAAGACGCGCGCCGGCCAATGGCGCCACGACACGTGCAGGAACACGGCGGTCGCCGCCACATCCAACGCGAGCGCGATGCCGTAGACCACCCGCGCCCCGGCCCACGGACACGCGACGATGATCGCCGTGGCACTCGCGATCAGCACCCCCGCCATCGCCAGCACGCGCCAGCGGTTCCCGTGCGCGAGGACCGTCAGGAACTCCTCCAGCTGATCGTCGTCGCGGAAGAACCGCGCACTCCGCGGCTGCACGACGGCGAGGCTGTAGGTCATGGAGCCGGTCCACACCGCGGCCGGCAGCAGATATGCGGCTTCGAGGATCACGAGCCGCACAGTACGCCTCCGCATCCGAGCTGATGAGGCCGGATGCGACGCGGCATGACGCAGCGCGGCTCAGGTCAGCGGCTCTCCGCCGTCGACGCGCAACGTGACGCCGGTGAGGAACGGGTTGGTCATCGCGAACAGCACGGCGTCCGCGATGTCCTGCGAGGTGCCGATCCGCCGCGCCGGGTTGTGCGTGCGGAAGTGCTCGAAGTACGCCTACTTGCCCTCCTCGCCCATGGCGTCCCACGCGCCGGCGTCGATGACGCCGGGCGAGATCGCGTTGACGCGGATCGGCGCAAGCTCCAAGGCCAGGCAGCGGGCCAGGAAGTCCGCGGCGCCGTCGGTGATTGCGACACCGAGGTAGCCGACAGCCGGCTTGAACGCCGCGACGCCGGAGAACAGCGTGAACGAGCCGTCGGCCGCGATCTGCGGCGCGAAGTGCTTGGCGAGCATCAGCGGACCGAGCACCTTGGTGTTGATCGAGTTCAGAACCGCGCCGCGATCGAGCTCGCCGAGCACACCACGAGCCCGCGCCGACGCCGTGCTCACGAGGTGGTCGACCGGCCCCACGGCGGCGGCGAAGCCCGCGATCGAGACGTCAGCGGAAGCTGAGCCGCGATGGTACGAACGCCGGCCGCCTCCAAGGCGCCGATCACTTTTCCCCAACTGGATCCGTCGGCCCAGGCCCCGTGCGCGAGCACGACGGTGACAGTCTCGCTGGTCATGGCTGGCTCCTAAGTACCTCAGAGTCCTCAGAGTCCTGCGTCCGCCAGGAAGTCGAGGATCGCGGCGGCGATCTCGTCGGCGTGCGTCTCAAGCGCGAAGTGGCCGGTGTCGAAAAAGCGCACCGTGGCGTTCGGGTTGTCGCGGCGGTAGGCCTCGGCTCCGGCCGGCAGGAAGAAGGGGTCGTTGCGGCCCCACGCGGCGAGCAGCGGCGGCGTGTGCTTGCGGAAGTACTCCTGGAAGGCCGGGTACAGCTCGACGTTCGACTTGTAGTCGCCCATCAGGTCCAGCTGGACCTCGTCGGCGCCGGGGCGCGCGAGGTAGTAGCTGTCGAGGCTGTATCCGTCCGGGGAGACGGTCGCGGACTCGGGGGTACCGTGCGTGTACTGCCACGCCACCATCTCCGGCGACAGGAAGGTGCGCAGCGCGTCCCGGTTGGCCTGCGACGGGTCCTCCCAGTAGGCGCGGATCGGCGTCCAGCCGTCGCTCAGGCCCTCTTCGTACGCGTTGCCGTTCTGCGAGATGATCGCCGTGACCCGCTCCGGGTGCAGGGTCGCCAGGCGGAGGCCGGTCGGCGCGCCGTAGTCGAACACGTAGATCGCGTACCGGTCGAGGCCGAGCTCCTCGGTGAACCGGTCGATGACCTCGGCGATGTGCGCGAAGGTGTAGTCGAACTCCTCGCGGCCGGGCATCCCGGACTGGCCGAAGCCCGGCAGGTCCGGGGCGATGACCCGGTAGCGCTCGGCCAGGGCCGGGATCAGGTCCCGGAACATGTGGCCGGCGGTCGGGAAGCCGTGCAGCAGCAGCACGACCGGCGCATCCGCAGGACCCGCCTCGCGGTAGAAGACCTTCAGACCGTCGACCTGGGCAGACCGGTAGTCCACTCCGTTGCTCATTTCACATCTCCTTGACCGCTGGTCGGTGACGTGTCTCAGTCAACCGTGCCCGACCTAACCTGTCAAGACGACTTTAAGGGTTAGTCACGGAGATGCGGGGGCGTTCGGCGCGCCTAAGCCGTCTCACCAGCCCGGTGGTAGTGCCGACGCGCCTTCATCCGGTTGCCGCACACAGCCATCGAGCACCACTTCGCGCTGTTCGGCTTGCTCCGATCGATCAGGAACAGCTGGCACTCCGCATTCGCACAGGCCCGAAGCCGCCCCGGGCTCGAAATCCGCAGCGCATCCCAGGCGACCACGGCCTTCGCGGCCGCGACGCGCCCCTCCGGAGCCCGCAAGTCCCAGTCGAGACCGTCCGCCGTGGCACGCGGCCAGTAGCCGACCCCGTCCAGGAACGCCGCGAGCGCCGTCGGGCTCTGTTCGCCACGGACGATCGCCTGCAGAACCGGCCGCAGCTCCAGCAGCCCCTGCCACTCGTGCTTCATCGCCTTCTGCCCGTTGGCCGCCAGCCATTGCCGCGCCAGCGCGAAGTCGCCGAGCTCGTCGCGCTCCTGCCCGTCCACCACAGGCGTCGTGTTGAGCAGGTTCAGCAACAGTTGCTCATCGGCGGGCTCCGCCATCGGCATGGTCACCATCGACACCTTCCACCCTCCTGGCGCACCTTCGCCGGTCGTCCTTGTCTTCGTGTCCCAGTCTAACCAGCAAAAACGATGAAAGAAGTTAGTGGCGACGCCGCCTTCCCACCGCCGGAGAATTCCTCGCCGAAAGCTGTCACAAGGCGCCCGCCCTCGCGCGTTGAACCTTATGTGGACGTCAACCAGCACGGGCGATGAAGGCAAGGGGAGATGAAGGATGACCGGCAGGCCTTCCAGGAGTTCACTGCCGCACACGGGGCCCGACTCTTCCGTACCGCGTACTTCCTGGCCGGGGGCGACTGGCACCTCGCCGAGGACCTCACGCAGGACACGCTCGTCAAGGTGTACCTGGCCTGGCGCCGGGTCAGCAGGGTCGAGCACCCCGCCGCCTACGCGCAGACCGTCCTCACCCGCACCTTCATCAGCCAGCGCCGCCGGAAGCGCTCGACGGAGCAGCCGATCGCCGATCCACCGGACCGGGTCATCGAGGACGTCGACTCCGCGGTGCGGCTGACGCTGCTCGCGGAGCTGGCGAACCTGTCCGCCCGGGACCGGGCCGTGGTCGTGCTCCGGTACTGGGAGGACCTCAGCGTCGAGGACGTCGCGGCGGTCCTGAACATCAGCTCCGCCTCCGTCCGCACGCAGTCCTCGCGGGCCCTGGGCCGACTGCGCCTCGCGCTCGGCGAGGTGTTCCCCGAACGGCTCCCCGGCTAGCCGCACCCACCGATCCCAGCAGACCCACCAGAAGGAAGGACGGCCCACCAGTGTCCACCGACATCTTCGAGACCGCCGCCGACGGCACGGGAACGGTGCGCGCGGCCTTCGACGCCACCGCGGCCGAGTGCCGCCCCGACATCGACGCGATGACCCGCCGCGCGCTCGACCGCGGGCGGCGGGTCCGGCGGCACCGGACGGTCGGCAAGGCCGTCGGGTCGGCGGCCGCCGCGGCGGCGATCGGGCTGGGAACCGCTTACGCGCTCAACGAATCAGGCGCGGCGGCGCGGCCCGTCAACATCCCCGGCAGCGGCACGCACAGCGGCAATACGGGCCCTGATCTGCCGGACCTCCGGACGCCTTCTGAACCCACGACTACCGCTGCGCCCACGTCCACCGTCACGGCTTCCATGGCGAACGCCGTCGCGACCTGGCGCACGGCGCACCGCGGCACGCTGACCGTCCTCAGGAAGGCCGCCTGGCTGTAGGACCGGGCTCGCACAAAACCACTCACGCTTCGCAAGCCATCCAAGCTGCCCAAAAACTCTAGATCTTCATCTCCCACGGAGGGCCGTCGATGCTCACCGCGTTCTTCCGCGCGTTCCGCACGCCCGATTTGCGAAGAAAGTTACTGTTCACGCTGGCCATCATGGCCGTCTACCGCTTCGGCGCCCACATCCCGCTGCCCGGCGTCAACACCAGGGCGCTAGCCGCCTGCACCGGGGCGTCGGCGCAATCCGGTACCGGCAGCCAGGCCTTCGGCCTGCTCAACCTGTTCTCCGGCGGCGCGCTCCTGCAACTGTCCATCTTCGCGCTCGGCATCACGCCCTACATCACGGCGTCGATCATCCTGCAGCTGCTCACCGTCGTGATCCCGCGGCTGGAGGCGCTGAAGCAGGAGGGCCAGGCCGGACAGGCGAAGATCACGCAGTACACGCGCTACCTGACCATCGGCCTGTCGGTCCTGGAATCGACGATGACGCTGACCGCGGCCCGCAACAACCCCGGCTATCTCCTTGGCAGCAGATGCAGCACGACCGCCGTCTTCTACCCCACGGTGACGTGGGAGGGCACGGTCGTGATGGTCATCATCATGACGGCCGCGACCTCGCTGCTGATGTGGCTCGGGGAGCTGGTCACCGACCGCGGCGTCGGCAACGGGATGTCGGTCCTGATGTTCACCTCGATCGCCGCCCGGTTCCCGGACTCGCTGTGGGCGATCAAGCTGGCCTCGCACACCCTGGACGGCTGGCCGGTGTTCTGCGCCGTGCTGCTGTTGGGCGTGGTGACCGTGGCCGCGGTCGTGTTCGTCGAGCAGGGCCAGCGCCGGATCCCGGTCCAGTACTCCAAGCGCATGATCGGCCGGCGCGCGTACGGGGGCTCGTCGACGTACATCCCGCTGAAGCTGAACCAGCCGGGCGTCGTGCCGGTCATCTTCGCCTCGTCGGTGCTGCAGATGCCGGTGATGCTGGTCGGGCTGACCGGCGGCTCGACCGCGACGAAGGGCTGGCAGGGCTGGATCAACCGGCAGTTCACCACGACGATCCACGGGTACCCGCTGACCTACACGCTCAGCTACCTCCTGCTGATCCTCGGCTTCGCGTTCTTCTACATGTCGATCACGTTCGACGCCGTGGAGATCGCCGACAACATGAAGAGGTACGGCGGCTTCGTCCCCGGCATCCGCGCCGGCCGACCGACCGTCGAGTACCTGCGCTACACCTCGACGCGCATCATGTGGCCCGGCGCGCTCTACCTGGCGGTGATCGCGGCGATCCCGATGATCGCCCTCGACCGGCTGCACGCGAGCGCGTCGTTCCCGTTCGGCGGCACCACGATCCTGATCATGGTCGGCGTCGGTCTGGAGACCGTGAAGCAGATCGAGTCGCAGCTTCAGCAGCACAACTACGAGGGCTTTCTGCGGTGATCGCAGCGATCGACGATCCGCGATCGCTGACCGGCGATCGCGGATCGCTGATCGATATTTGCTGATCGGTAATTACTGACCGGTGCGCGGTTCAGGCTTTGGACAGGCGCGGCAGCACCCGGTGCGGGTCGGCGTCGGTGCTGCGCTCGGACAGCAGGGCGGCGGAGCCGAGGATCTGCGGGTCGGGCGCCTGCGCGACCTCGGGATCCTTGTTGGCGTACGGGAACAGCGAGAGCACGTGCTGCATCGCCGCGAGCCGGGCGCGCTTCTTGTCGTTGCTCTTGATCACGGTCCAGGGCGCGTCAGCGGTGTCGGTGTAGAAGAACATCGCCTCCTTCGCGTCCGTGTACTGCTGCCAGCGCTCCAACGAGGCCAGGTCCATCGGGCTCAGCTTCCACTGGCGCACCGGGTCGACCTGGCGGATCAGGAACCTGGTGCGCTGCTCGGCCTGCGAGACGGAGAACCAGAACTTCACCAGCGTGATGCCGTCGCGGACCAGCATCCGCTCGAACTCCGGCGCCTGGCGCATGAACTCCAGGTACTCGGCCGGGTCGCAGAAGCCCATGACGCGCTCGACGCCGGCCCGGTTGTACCAGGAGCGGTCGAACATCACGATCTCGCCGGCCGCCGGCAGGTGGGTCACGTAGCGCTGGAAGTACCACTGGGTGCGCTCGCGCTCGGTGGGCTTCTCCAGGGCGACGACCCGCGCGCCGCGCGGGTTGAGGTGCTCGGTGAAGCGCTTGATCGTGCCGCCCTTGCCCGCCGCGTCCCGGCCCTCGAACAGGATCACCAGGCGGCCGCCGGTGTCCTTGATCCAGTTCTGGAGCTTCAGGAGCTCTATCTGCAACAGCCGCTTGTCGTGCTCGTACATGAGACGGTCCAGGCGTTCGCGGTACGGGTAGTCCTGGCGCCAGGTGTCCACCGGCACGCCGTCGGCGCCTATGAGGATCGGGTCGTCGTCGTCCGCCTCCTCGATGCGCAGACCGCCTGTGTCGGTCACGTCGGCGAGGTTCCAGGCGTGCTGCCGGTCGGGTCCGCCGGGGACGTTTGCGCCATTGGTGACATTGGCGACATAACCTGCGTCGGGGGCATCGGTGGGCTGCGGGTCGGTCGGTTCTCCACTCACAGGGGCAATATCCCCGAACAAGTTCGCCTGCTGATCAGCCATACGACAAACGTTATGTTAACTCCCGGAGCTCGTCGCTGTTCCGTTTGCCACACCGGTGCTGAACACCGGCCAGCAGACGTCGGTGCGCCACGCGTTCTCGTCGGCGGTGTCCTGTCGGCCGACCACGTAGTACTCGCGGATGGGGCCGTCCAGCCGCAGCTCGTGGTTGGCGACGTGGGCGGCCAGCGCGCCGTAGGCCCGGTCGACGTCGGCGAGCGAGCCGCGGTGCTCGATGACCGCGAGTTCGGCGGCCGGCACGACGGCGGGTTCGACGCGTCCCAGGCGCGGGACCTCGGTCGCGGTCGGGACGAAGACGGTGGCCTCGCCGCGCTCGTCGGCGAACAGCTCCCCCGCGTACAACCCGCCCGCCGACCCGGTCGGCCGCATGCCCCGGGCGTCGAGCGTGGCGTGCAGCTCGCCGAGCGCGCCCAGGTACCACGGGACCAGGTCCGCCATCGTGATGACGGCGGTGATGGCCGCCGTCATCGTCGCGCCGACCGTGCGCTGCCCGACCGGGCCGACGCCGGACGGCCCGGACAGCAGGTCGCGCAGGGACGCCACTGCGGACTGCGTGCGCGCCAGGTTCTGTTCGAGACTCGCCATGTGCGCGGCGATGAGCTCGTTGCGCGTGCCGAGGTCGGGCGCGGCCAGCACGGCGTGGATCTGGCCCAGCGGCATGTCCAGGTCCCGGAACCGGCGGATCACGTGCGCGGTCTGGATCTGGTCGGTGGAGTACCAGCGGTAGCCGGTGTCCGCGTCGACATCGGCCGGCGCCAGCAGGCCGACGCGGTGGTAATGGCGGAGCGTCTTGACGCTCAGCTGGGTGGCTCGGGAGAAATCGCCGATGGTCAGGACGGCAGGCATTCGGCCAGTATCCACCCCTCCCCCAAGGGGAGGGACAAGCGCGCGGGGGGCTGTTGACCCTCCCACAAGGGCACCGCCGACGGTGAAGTCAGTCGGCCGCGACGCCGACGTGACACCAGCCCCATCGGAAGGAACCAGCCATGACCGCACAAGCCCCGACCGCCGGCCTCGGCGTCTTCGCCCTGAGCATCGACTGCGCCGACCCCGCGCCCCTCGCGGAGTTCTGGGGCAAGGTCCTCGACCGCCCGGTCAGCCGCGGCCCGACCCCCGAGAACGTGGTGGTCGAAGCGACCGACCCGGCGAAAGGCCCCCTGCTGTTCTTCAACAAGGTCCCCGAGGCCAAGGCCACCAAGAACCGTCTCCACCTCGACCTCCTCACGGAGAACTACGACGCGGAGCACGACCGGCTGACCGCCCTCGGCGCCAAGCCCCTCAACGAGATCTCGTTCCCGGGCGCCAAGTGGACCACGTTCGCCGACCCGGAGGGCAACGAGTTCGACCTGCTGACGATGCAGGCGAAGTAGCCGATTCCCCCGACAAGGAATTCTCCCGACAAGGAAAGGAAGACCACCATGAGGACCATCAGCATCGTCGGCCTGGGCACCATGGCCGCGGCGATAGGCGCCCGCGCGGTGCGCGGCGGCAACGCCGTCGAGGTCACCGGCCGTGACTCGGCCAAGGCCGAAGAGCTGGCCAAGAAACTCGGCGGCGGCACCACGGCCGGCGCGTTCGGCGCCGTCCCGGCCGGCGACATCGTCATCCTCGCCGTCCCGCACGCCGCCGCCGCGCCGATCCTCGCGCAGTACGGGGACGCCCTGGCCGGCAAGATCATCGTCGACATCAGCAACCCCCTCACCGAAGACCTCAGCGCCAAGGTCACCCCCGGCGGCACCTCCGCCGCGCAGCTGATCGCCAGGGCCGCCCCCGCGAGCGCCCGCGTCGTGAAGGCGTTCGACGTCGTCTTCGGCGAAGTCCTGGCCGACGTCGACCGCCCGGCGGACGTCCTCATCGCCGGCGACGACCCGCAGGCCAAGGCAGAGGTGTCAGCGTTCATCGAAACCCTCGGCCTGCACCCCCGAGACACCGGCGACCTGACCATGGCGGAGTGGCTGGAAGGCGCGGCCCTGCTGATCATCGGCCTGGCGAAGCAGAACGGGAACGCCGACTTCACGCTCGGCATCGACGTTCACGGCTGAGCGCACACGCGGCCCCCGACGGGACGTTCGCGGCGGCCCTACCGCCGCGGACGTCTCGCGCCGTACCGTGGGGATCCCATCCAAGTCAGAGAGCTGAGGCAGAGTGAGCTCGATCCACCTTGGCGACCTCCCCACCTGGCTCGCCGCAGGTGGCACCATAGCGGCCGTCATCGTCGCACTCGTGGTCGCCCGCAGCGGTTCCCAGCAGGCCACGGAAGAACGCCGCATCGCAGCCGAGAACCTGCAGGCCGAGCGCGACCGCGTCGAGCGGCAGCGACAGATCGACCGAGACACCAGCCGCCTGCTGGAGATCTACGACCTGTACGCGAAGTGGCGCACGCCCGACGGAAGCCAATAGCAGATCTTCAGTCTGCACCCGCGGCTCGCAGCGCTCCCGCCGGAGATCGCGGTCACCATCCGGCTCGTCCTCGGCACGACCCCCGACGCCAACGGCCGCGACAAGCTGGCCGCGCTCAGCCGTGATCACGCCGAGGAAATCACCAAGGACAACGTCGGGGCGGCGGTGATCAAGCTCGAAGCCGAGTTCGACCTCTGGTGGCTGAGCCAGATCGAACCACCAGACCTCGGAACGCGGCCCTGGAACACCTTCCCCCGCAGAGCCGCGCTCTGACGCACACCAACCTGGCCCTACC
>NZ_JAACYW010000268.1 GCF_015356825.1 Catenulispora rubra
CCCCAAGTCAACCCCCATCACCCCGTCGAGCGAATCAGGGCTTGACGACACTCCCCCCGGGGAAGGGGCCCGGCGTCGAACCAGTGTGGGTCGAAGCAGTGTGCGTCGAAGCGTGCGCCGAACCAGCGCGCACCTGGGGGAGGACCAAAATCATGTCCGAGCAGGATCGAGCCGCGTCGCTGACACGCGACGCGGCCCGCCTACTGGCAGGCCTGGCCGACCTCGGCCTGGAAGCCGCCGAGGGCGCCCTGCGCCGCGCCCGGGGCGTGCTGGCCCGCTCGGACCTGCCGGAGATGGCCTCCGACCTCCACCGCGAGGTCAGGGCGCACGGCGACGTCGTCCTCGACCGCGTCGCGCCGCCCGCGCGGGCGCACATGGAGGACTTGGCACGCCGCGCCGCCGCAGCGCGCGAAAAAGCCTCCGGGGCGTGAGGTGCTCTCCCAGGCCGATCTCAAGTCCCGCATAGACACCGAGCTCCGGGCCTTCGTCCGTGCCGAGACCGACCTGCTGGAGGCCGTCGACCCGCTGCTCGCGCCGGTCGGTGCCCAGCTACGCGCGGCGGTCGCCGACGGCAAGCGCATCCGCGCCTCCTTCTGCTACTGGGGCTGGCGTGCCGCCGGCCAGGGCGACAGCCCGGCGATGATCCGCGCCGCCGCCGCGATGGAACTCGTGCACGCCGCCGCGCTGGTCCACGACGACCTCATCGACGACAGCCCCCTGCGTCGCGGCGTCCCCACGCCGCACATCGCCCTGCGCGACGCCACCGCGAAGGCGCCCGATCCCGACGGTGCCGCGCGCTCGCTGGCCCTGCTCGTCGGCGATCTGCTGATGGCCTGGGCCGGGCAGCTGTTCACCGGCTGCGGACTGCCCGCGCTGTATCTGGCACGCGCCAGGCCGATGTGGTCCGTCCTGGCGCGCGAGCTGATCGCGGGGGAGTGCCTGGAGGTCCTGCGCACCGGGACCGAGACCGATCCGCAGGAATCGCTGACGATCGTGCGCTACAAGACCGCCAAGTACACCGTCGAGCATCCGCTGCACATCGGCGGCCGCCTCGGCGGCGCCTCCGACCGCACGCTCCGCATCTTCACCGAATATGGCCTCCCGCTCGGCGAGGCGTTTCAACTGCGTGACGATCTGCTCGCAGTGTTCGGCGACCCGGCGGTCACCGGCAAGTCCAACCTCGACGACATCACCGCCGCCCGCCCCACCGCGCTCATCGCCTACGCCCGCCAGGGCGCCGCGCTCCGCGACCGCTCGGCGCTGGACCGCCTGCTCGGCCGCGACGACCTCGGCGCCGCCGACCTCGCCGAGGTCCGCGCGATCCTGCAGCGCAGCGGCGCGCGGGGCCGGGTCGAGCAGCTGATCGCGCAGCGCGTGCGCCGGGCCCGGGCCGCGTTGGCCGGCACCGGCACCGGCACTGGCGTCGGCGTCGGCGTCGGCGTCGGCCCAGGCAAAGGCCTCCCGCGCTCCGCCGCCGAGGCACTGGACCACCTGGCCGAAGCCGTCACCACCCGCAGGTCCTGACTTCCCCCGTCGAGGAGACCCCATGCCCGTCACCCCCGAAGCGATGGCCGCCCTGCGCCTGCGCGGCGACGACCTCGCCGACGCCACCGTCGACGCGCTGTTCGCGGCCGGCGAGATCGGCCACTTCAACACCCTGATGCGCTGGTTCGAGCGCGTCGGCGATCCGCTGCCCGAGGGCCTGCCGCAGGTGGCCCGCGACTACCTCGCCGCCACCATGACGCCGCCGGACTGGGTCGACTGGGACCGGATGGAGACGGCACGGATGTTCTTCATCGACAACAACGTCCACATCTCCACGGCGCTGTCCTTCGCCTCGATGCCGGCGTGTTACATGCTGCCGCATGTCGCCAAGCTGCTGGCCGCCACGCACGCCCTGGACTACCCGTCCAACCGCATGGCGGCGACCGGCCAGTTCACCGTCTACCTGATGCGCCCCGACGCCTTCGAGGCCGGCGGCACCTTCGTCCCGGCCGCGCAGAAGGTCCGCCTCCTGCACGCCTCGATCCGGCACCACCTCCGCCGCGAAGGCGCGTGGGACGAGGCCACCTGGGGCGTGCCGATCTGCCAGGAGGACATGATCGGCGGCCAGATGATGTTCTCGATCCAGGTCCTGGACGCGTTGCACCGGTTGGGAGTTCATGTCACCGAGGCCGGCGCGGATGCGTATTTCTACGCATGGCGGGTTGTCGGCGCGATGCTCGGCGTCGACACCGGAACGGCGCCGGTGGATCTGTCCGAGGCGCGAGATTTCTCAGACCTCTATATGACGAAGTTCATGGGCCCCTCCGAGGCCGGCGTCAGCCTGACGCGGCAGCTCATCGAGCTGTACGAGGAAGTCGTCCCGGGTACACTCCTTGACCCCGTGGTCCCGGCGCTGATCCGCTATCTGGTCGGGGACACCGCCGCGGACTGGCTCCAGGTGCCCCGCTCGGCGGTCTTCGACCACCTGGTGCCGGTCGCGCCGCTGCTGCTGGGCGTCACCGAACACCTCAAGGAACGCTCACCGCTGGCCGCGATGGTCATCGACCGGCTCGGTGCGGTCACCACGCGTTTCGAACTCAGCTCCCTGACGCGCGGGCGGGTCATGCACTATGCGATCCCTGATCACCTCAAGGACGAATATGGCGTGGACAGGCCCAGGGATGAACGCTGGACGCCGCCTCCGGTCTCTGCTTTGCTGGCCGACCTGACCAACCCGGGCGGCAATCCGGCCGACCCGGCCAACCCGGCCGACCCGGCAGACCCGGCGGACCTCGCCGAGTCGGCAGATCCGGCCGGCGCCACCGATCAGCCGGCCGGCGCTTGAGGTTACGTGTTCGTGAATTCCTGATCGACCACATCGGCGCCGATGACCATCGGCGTTTCGTCTCGGAATCGGCGTAGTCATCACGTGTTTCTTCGGACTTTGGCAACACACAGTAGTCACCGCGGGCGGACGCACCGGTCCGGCTCGTCCGGAAAGGGACATACCCGACGCCCGGTAAGACCCGAACGGCCTGTTCACCGGCAGTTTTGCGCGTTCCGTGTCCGTTCCACCACCCAGGCTGTCTCAAGCCAAGCACTTTCCGCTAGCATGCATTCGCTCGAACAAAGCAGTGGTCTGTTTCATGGCCGTCGGGTCGGCCTTTGACAGAACTTTGATCGAGCGTTGAACCACGCGTAGAAGCCACCCCGACGTCGTTCGCCACCACCCGATGCGCCGACCAGCGCGGATCGCAAAGGCCACTCCGTGAGAATCACCAAGAAGCTCGGCATACTGGTCGCTGTCCCCCTGTGTGCCGTCTCCGGCTTCGGGGCGTTGGCCTTGGTGACCTCGACGTCCGGGGCGATCAGCGCCGGGCATCTGTACACCCTGATGAACTCGGCCTCGGCGGCCGGCGACCTGGTCGCCGAGCTCCAGGCCGAGCGGACCCAGGTCGCGCTGTTCCTGACCGCGCCGCCCGGCAGCGATCTGAACGCGCTCACCGGCCAGATCACCAAGACCCAGACGGCGACCGCGGTCTACGAGGAGAAGCTCAAGGGCATGCCCTGGCTGTCCTCGGACGGCAAGACGCTGCTGAACCGGATCGACGGCGAGCTGCGGGCCATCGACACCCTGCGGGACCACATCCGCACCGGCAACTCCCAGGCGCTGTCGGCGGCGGACTTCCAGTACCACATCGTCATCGCCGACCTGCTGGCCTACCACGACCTGGTGCAGAACTCCGGCGCCTCCTCGCAGGTCGCCACCATGCTGCGCGCGACCTCGGCGCTGAGCCAGGCCCGGGAATCGCTCAGCGGCGAGGAAGCGGACGTCCTGCGCACCGTCGGCGAGCCGTTCCAGACCGCGTCGGCGCAGCAGGACCTGATCGGCAGCCGCTCCAGCTACGCCAGCGCGATCGAGTCCTTCGGCGCCCTGGCCCCGGCGAGCTGGCAGGACGTCCCGAACCAGAGGCTCGGCGGCCCGGGCATGGCCGGTGCGGGCCAGTTGGAAGACACCGTCGCGAACACCCCGCCGGGCAAGCCCGTCCAGCTGGATCCGAAGCTGTGGACCACCACCCTGGACGCCCGGCTCGCGGCGCTGGACGGCGTGCGCCACGACATGGACCTGGGCACCCTGGACCTGATCGCCAAGGACCGCACGCGCCAGCGCGAACTGGCCGGTATCGAGGCCGCGGCGATCGCCGGCACCATGCTGCTGGCGCTGATGGTGAGCCTGCGGCTCGGCCGGCCGATCATCAAGGGTCTGCGAGGCCTGCGCGACGGCGCGCACGCGGTCGCCTTCGAGGACCTGCCGGCCGCGGTGCAGGCGCTGCGCGGCACCGGATCGCTGACCGGTCAGACCCCTGAGGAGTTCGCCGACGAGGCGGCCGGCGGTCTGCCGGTGAAGGGCGACGACGAGATCGCCGCCGTGGCCCGGGCCTTCAACGCGGTCCGGCGCGAGGCCATCCGGACCGCCGCCGAACAGGTGCTGCTGCGCGCCGGCGTCGGCGCGGCGTTCGTCGCCCTGGCCCGCCGCGGCGAGCGCCTGACCGGCGCGCTGACCCTGGAACTGGACAAGGCCGAGCGGGACGAGCAGGACCCGGACCGCCTGGCCCGGCTGTTCGTCCTGGACCACCTGGCCGCGCGCATGACCCGCAACAACGAGAGCCTGCTGGTGCTCGGCGGCGAGGGCACGGTGCGGGTGCGCGACGAGGGCGTGCCGCTGATCGACGTGATCCGCGCGGCCTCCGGCCGGATCGAGCGCTACTCGCGCGTGGACCTGGTGAACGTCGACATGACCGTGGTCGTGGCCCCGCCGGTGGTCGACCACCTCGTGCACATGTGCGCCGAGCTGCTGGACAACGCCACCGCGTTCTCCTCCCCGGACAGCCGGGTCCTGGTCGACATGCGCGTGCTGGCCGACCGCATCATCCTGCAGATCACCGACCGCGGCATCGGCATGACGCCGCGCCGGCGCTCGGAGCTCAACGCCCGGCTGACCACGCCGACCCACCTGGACGCGGCCTCGGTCAAGGCGATGGGCCTGACCGTGGCCGGGCAGCTGGCGTCCTGGTACGGCATAGCCGTGGAGCTGCGGCAGAACCCGCAGGGCGGGACCATCGCAGAACTCGTACTGCCGCCGACGCTGTACTGGACGCCCGGCGCGCAGGAGAGCTCCTTCCACTCGTTCGCCGCCTCGCCGACCGCCGCGATCAACACCCTGGCTTCCGGGATGGGACAGCCCGGCGGGTACGGCTCGAACCCCGCGGCCGCGGCGGGCGTCGGGGCCGGCGCGGCGAGTGCTGCCGGTATGGCGGGCGCTGCTGCCGCGGCCGGTGCGGCCGGTGCGGCCGGTGCGGCCGGCAACGGCGGACGTCGCCGCCGGGGCGCGGGGCCACAGGAGGGCGCCGAGCAGTACGGACCGGCCGGCGGCGGCTTCGACCCCCGGCAGCGCCCCGCGCCGTACCCGCAGCCGCCGGTCCCCGCGGCGGCCATGGACACCGGTCCGTACGGCGCGACCCAGCCGGGCATCGCCGAGGGCGTCAACGGATTCCCGCCGGCCCCGATCCGGGTCCGGCCGCTGAGCCGCCCGGCCGGTCCCGCGGCCCCGGTCGGCGGCGCGGTGTCCGGCCCCGGAGTGACCGACGGCCCGGTGAGCCCGTGGCTGGCCGGAGCATTGCGCGGCCGGGCGGCAGCCGAGGCGGCCCAGGCGGCGCAGGCCCAGGCCGCTCAAGCCGCACAAGCTCAGGCGGTTCAGGCCGCGCAGGCCGCTGCGGCCCGGGCGGCTCAGGGCGCGCAGCCCTCGTGGCAGAACCAGCCGCAGTCCGACTACCAGATGCGCGCAGCGTTCGAGCCCCCGGCGCAGCCGTCGTATCAGGAGCATCCGTCGTATCAGCCCCGGCCCGCCTACCCGGCTCCGGCCGCCGCCACCGCGGCCCAGCCGTCGTTCCAGGGCGAGCCGTCCTACCAGCCCCGGCCCGGGGTCCCGACGCCGGTGCAGCCCTCGTTCCAGAACCAGAACCAGCCCTCGTTCCAGAACCAGCCGTCGTATCAGAACCAGCCGTCGTACCAGCCCCGGCCGACGGTCCCCGTCCCGGCACCGGCTCCGGTGCAGCCCCCGTTCCAGGCCCAGCCTGCTCTGCCGACCGCCCCCCAGGCTCCGGCACCACCCCCCGCGCCGGCCGCGGAGCAGGTCAGGACGACGCACGGGCTGCCCAAGCGGGTGCCGTTGGCCCGGCTGCCCGCCGAGGCCATGGACGACGTCCCGGAGGCGACCAGCCCGGCCGAGCGGGACCCGTCCCGGGTGTCGGCCTCGATGGTGGCCTACGCCCGAGGGATCGGCGGCCGCGGCGCCCCCGGCAGTGTCCCCCAGACCCCCTACACGCCGCCTTCAAGTACAGGAACCTTCTAAATGTCGCTCATGCCCAGCAGTCCCCCCGACAATCTGGACTGGCTCCTCAACGACTTCGCACTGCGCGTACCCGGCGTCGTGCACGCGCTGGCCGTCTCGGCGGACGGTCTGGTGGTGGCGGCCAGCAACGACCTGACCGACGAGCAGGCCGAGAACCTGGCCGCGGTGGCCTCCGGGCTGGTCGGCCTGCTGGCCGGCGCGGCGCGGCTGCTGCACGCCGCCCCGGTGCAGAGCAACCTGACCGAGCTGTTCGGCGGCTTCCTGTTCTCGATGGCCGTCAGCGACGGCGCCTCGCTGCTGGTCTTCGCCCGCCGCGAGTGCGACATCGGCCAGGTCTCCTACACGATGGCCGAGCTCATCAACCAGGTCGGCGCGGCGCTGACGCCGATGGCGCGGTCGCGGATGCTGGCCCGTGAGGCATCGGCGAGGATGCGGTGAACCGCGCGAACCAGGCCACCGCGGCGAAGATCGTCGTGGCCGGGGGCTTCGGCGTGGGGAAGACCACGCTGGTCGGCTCGGTCTCGGAGATCCAGCCGCTGACCACCGAGGCGGAGATGACCGTCGCGGGGGCGGGCATCGACGACGTGCGGGGCATCCCGGGCAAGACCGCGACCACGGTGGCGATGGACTTCGGCCGCATCACGCTGGCCCAGGACCTGATCCTGTACCTGTTCGGCGCGCCCGGGCAGGAGCGGTTCTGGTTCTTCTGGGACGAGCTGGCCCGCGGCGCGATCGGCGCCGTGGTGCTGGCCGACGTCCGGCGGCTGGACGACGCCTTCGCGGCCATCGACTTCTTCGAGCACCGGTCGATCCCGCACGTGGTGGCGATCAACCAGTTCGACGGCGCCCCCATGCACGGCCACGAGGAGATCCGCGACGCGCTCTCGGTCCGGGACTCGGTCCCGCTGCTGATGTGCGACGCGCGCCGCCGCGAGTCGAGCAAGCGGGTGCTGGTCACCCTCGTGGAGCACGCCGTGACCCAGCTGCGGATGAACCCCGACGCGGCCTACGCCGGGCAGTGAGCCGGCAACAGGTCGTGCCGCGTCGCTGAGGATCGCTGAGCACTGAGCCACTTGAACCACTCGAACCGCTCGAACCACTGAACCGCCGCACCGATCGCAGAACCGTGGGATCGGCGGCCCGGCCGGCCCGATCGGCCGACCGGCCCCGGTCCGTGTGACCACAGATATCAACCGCTTAAGGAGAAAGTCTTGTTCTCGTCCCGAGTACCGGCGCGCCTGCGGGCGTTCGTGGCCGTCGGCGCGGTGACCGCGCTCGCGGCCGCCGGATGCAGCAGCAGCACGTCGAGCAAGGGCAGCAGCGCGAAGGCCGACTCGCCCATCACCATCGGCCTGATCACCGCTCTGACCGGCAGCAACAAGGCGCTGGGCCCGGACCACCTGAACGGGTTCCAGCTCTACCTGGACAACCACGGCAACAAGCTCGGCGGCCACACCGTCAAGCTGGACGTGGGCGACGAGGCCAACGGCGGCTCGGCCGCGGTGCCGGTGGCCAAGAAGATGATCGAGCAGGACCACGTGCTGGCCATCGCCGGCATCGTGGCCACCCCGACCATCCAGGCGGTCGTGCCGATCGCCACCGCCGCCGGCGTGCCGGTGGTCAACACCGGCGGCCGCCCGACGGTCAAGGACGTCTCGCACCTGTGGACCATGAGCTTCATGTCCACCGACCCCGGCGGCGCGATGGGCCCGTACATGGCGCAGAACGTCCAGGGCTCGGTCTACGCCTTCGGCCCGGACTACCAGGGCGGCTACGACCAGCTCCGCGGCTTCACCGACTCCTACACCAAGGCCGGCGGCAAGCTCGCCAACGACGGCGGCAAGCCCACCTTCACGCCGTTCCCGACCACCTCGGACTTCACGCCGTACCTGGCGAAGGTCAAGGCCTCCGGTGCCAAGGCGATCTACTGCTTCTACACCGGTCAGAGCGCGATCGACTTCGTGAAGGACTGGTCCCAGTCCGACGCCAAGGGCATCCCGCTGTACGCCGCGGGCTTCATCACCGAGGGCGGCACGCTCAAGGCCGAGGGCTCGGCGGCCGACGGCATCACCACCTCGATGAACTACTCGCCGGACATCTCCAGCGCCGCGAACCGCGCGTTCGTCTCGGCGTGGAGCCAGAAGTACAACGGCTCGTCGCCGCCGGCGACCGCGATGTACAGCTGGGACGCGGCCTCGGTGCTGGACCAGGCGATCGCCAAGGCCGGCTCGAACCTGACGCCGGAGACGGTCAACGCCGCGATCAAGGCGCTGGGGCAGATCGACAGCCCGCGCGGGACCTGGCAGCTGTCGGCTGACACGCACGTGCCGGTCCAGAAGTGGTACCTGCGCAAGGTGGAGATGGACGGCACAGCGCTGGCGAACGTGAAGATCGGCGACCTGGCGACCATCGGCAGCTGATTCGCTGCCTCGGGGCCGGTCGAGCAGGATGCTGCTCGACCGGCCCGATGTGCTTGACGTATCGGCGAGCATTGTCTGTATTGCCGCACGACCGCATGACCCGCACAACCACATGACCCGTACAAACGCATGACCCGTACGACCGCACAACCAGCAAGAGCACTGCGAAAGGGGTTCCATGGGTGCGATCAACGCGCACTTCGTGCCCGCACTGGACGGCGTGGCGTACGGCCTGCTGCTGTTCGTCGCGGCCGCGGGCCTGACACTGCTGTTCGGGATCGGCGGTGTGCTGAACATCGCCCACGGGACCCTGTTCGCGCTCGGCGGCTACCTGGCCGCGACGGTGTCGAACGGCTCGTGGTCGTCGGCGTTCCTGGGACTGGCCGTGGCCACGGTCGGCGGCACGCTCGGCGGCGCGGTGCTGGCCGCCGGGACCCTGCCGCTGGCCGAGCGCGGACACTTACCCCAGGCGCTGCTGACCTTCGGCCTGTCGCTGGTCGGCGGGGACATCCTGAGCACCGTCTACGGCGGGGACGAACACCCGGTCGTGATCCCGAACTCGGTGAACGGGACCGTGCACATCTTCGGGCACGTATACCCGACCTACCGGCTGATGTTCATCGTGGTCGCCTCGGTGCTGGCGCTGGCCGGGACCTACGTTCTGGGCCGGACCCGCGCCGGCTCGCTGCTGCGCGCCGCGGCCGACGACCGGGACATGGTCGGCGCCATGGGGTACGCGCCGTGGCGCGTGCACGCGGCGCTGTGCGGGGCGGCCGGGGCGCTGGCCGGGCTGGCCGGCGGGCTCGGCGCGCCGATCATCGGCCCCGGCCCGGACACCGCCGACAAGGTGCTGATGCTCTCGATGGTCGTGATCGTGCTCGGGAAGCCCGGTTCGGTGGTGGGCGCGTTCCTGGCGGCGATCGCGGTCGGGGAGATCGAGACGCTCGGTGTGTCGATCTCGTCGAACTGGGCGCCGTACCTGCTGTTCGGGCTGATGGCGGTGGCGCTCGTGGTGCGCACGTTCCGGAGCTCGTCCGCTTCGGCGGGCGCGGCAGTGGGGGCACACGCATGACGGCGCCTACGGTTCCCACGGACTCTGCCGACCCCGCGGACCCGGCGGGTTCGAAGGCCTCCGACGCGACGGGCTCGGGCTCCGGTTCGGGCTCTGGCTCGGGCTCGGCAGTCGCGACGCTGCTCGCGTCGCCTCGGGTGCGCGTCGGCGTACCGGTCGTGGTGCTGGCCGCGTTCCTGCTGATCGCGCCGGCGAGCTTCGACGGCTACGGCATCAGCCTGCTGTCGAAGGCGCTGGCGTTGGGGGTCCTGGCCGTCAGCGTCAGCATCCTGGCCGGATACTCGGGGCTGCCGACGATGGGACAGGCGGCGCCGTTCCTGGTCGGGGCCTACACCGCCGGGGTGCTGGGGACGCACGGGCACACCATCGGCGTCGTGCAGCTGCTGTGCGGGACGCTGGTGGCCGCCGGGTTCGCCGCGGCCACCGGGCTCGTCGCGATCCGCACGCGCGGGGTGGCGTTCCTGATGACGACCCTGGCGCTCGGCGAGCTGACGGTCACCGCCGCCGGCGAGTGGCGGTCGCTGACCGGCGGGACGGACGGGATGTACGGCATCCCGCGGGTGCGGCCGCTGCCGGGGATGGCGACGCTGGACTCCGACCGGAACGTCTACTGGTACGTGCTCGGCGCCACCGCGGTCATCGTGGCGATCGTGTGGCGGGTGCTGCGCTCCCCGGTGGGCAAGCTGCTGCTGGCGTGCCGGGACCACGAGGCGCGGATGCGCTCGGCCGGGCACCCGGTGACGCGGTATCAGTGGCTTGCGTATGTCGCGGCCGGGGCACTGGCCGGGTTCGGCGGCGTGCTGATGTGCACGGTCAACCAGTACGTGTCGCCCGACGACGGCAGCTTCTCCAATTCCGCGCTGGTCCTGCTGGCCGTGGTTCTGGGCGGGGCGACGTCGCCGCTGGGCGCGCTGTTCGGGGCGGGACTGATCGTGGCCACCCGGGACTGGCTCGCCGGACCGTTCCCCGGACACGGGCCGCTGCTGCTGGGCCTGATGTTCGTCATCGCCGTCTACGCGTTTCCGGACGGTGTCGCCGGGATCCGGTTCCGGGCGCCGAAACGACGCGGAGGACAGACATGAGCCCGGTGTCCGGATCGGCGACGATCGAAGTCAGTGGTCTGACCAAGGCGTTCAGCGCGACGGTCGCCGTCGCGGGCCTGGACCTGAGCTTCGAGGCCGGGCGGCGGCACGCGGTCATCGGGCCCAACGGCGCCGGGAAGACCACGCTGCTGAACCTGATCTCCGGCGAATTGCGTCCGACGGCCGGCCGGATCCGCTACGACGGCCGCGACGTCACGCGCACCACGCGGGCCAAGCGCTCCCGGCTGGGCATCGCCCGCACGTTCCAGCAGCCCACGGTGTGGAGCACGCTGTCGGTGGCGGACAACATCGCGCTGGCGGCGTGGCCGCATTCCGAGGTGCGCGGCAAGTGGCAGCGCCGCCGGTACCGCAAGCTGTCCGAGGCCTGCGAGTGCTACCTGGAGACGGCCGGCATCACGGCGCTCGCCGACCGCCCGGCCGGCGCGCTGGCCCACGGCGAGCGGCGGATGCTGGACATCGGGATGGCGCTGGCCGCCGATCCGCGGGTGCTGCTGCTCGACGAGCCCGCGGCCGGGCTGACCGACCAGGGCGTGGAGCGGCTGCTGGCCGCGATGCGGGCGCTGCCGGAGCAGGTGACGGTGGTGGTCGTCGAGCACGACTTCGCCTTCGTGGCGGCGGTCGCCGACACGGTCACCGTGCTGCAGGACGGGGCGCTGCTGGCGACCGGGACGCCGGCGGAGATCGCCGCGGACGCCGCGGTGCGCGAGGCGTACTTGGGGGAGTCGGCGGTCGGGTCCGCCGGGTCGGAACGGGACAGTCGGGATCAGCGCACGGCGGCTTCCGCGGCCGTCGACGCCGACCGGCCGTCGTACTGGACGTTCGACGACAGCTCTATCGACAGCTCCATCGACAGCTCTATCGACAGCTCCATCGACAGCTCCATCGAAAGCTCCGACGAAAGCTCCGACGAAAGCTCCGAGGAGACGCTCTGATGCTGAGTCTCAGTTCCCTGACCGCCGGCTACGACGGCGGCACCGTGCTGCACGGCCTGGACCTGGAGGTCCCCGAGGGCTCGGTGCACGCCGTGGTCGGCCACAACGGCGCCGGCAAGACGACGCTGATCCACACGGTGTCCGGCCTGGTGTCGACCTCCTCGGGCCGGGTCGAGCTGGCCGGCGCGGACGTCACCCGCCAGCCCGCGCACCGCCGGGCGCGCTCCGGCGTCGGCCTGGTCCCGCAGGGCCGCAGGGTGTTCCCGGGCCTGACCGTCCAGGAGCACCTGGCGCTTGCCTTCGGCCGCCGCAGCCGCCGCGAGCGGGCCACCGCGCAATGGACGCCGGACACCGTCAAGGAACTGCTGCCGCGCCTGGCCGAACGCGCCGGGCACCGGGGCCGCCAGCTCTCCGGCGGCGAACAGCAGATGCTGGCCGTCGCCCGAGCCCTGCTCGGGCAGCCCCGGTTGCTGCTGCTCGACGAGCCCACCGAAGGCCTCGCGCCGCTGATCGTGCAGGACATAGCGGACCTCATCAAGAAGACCCTGCCGGATCGCGGCCTGACCATCCTGGTGGCCGCGCCCCGCCCCGCGTTCGCCGCCGACGTCGCCGACCGCGTGACCATCCTGGTCGCCGGCCGCGTCGCCGACGAGTTCAGCGCCAAGGAGCTGCGCGACGAGCCGGACCGGGCCGCCGAGGCGATGGGGCATGCCGCGGCGGAGGGGGTCGCTTCGCCGAGTAGGGCGGAGACGGTGTCTCTCTGAACGGTGTTTCTCTAAGCAGGGGCATAGTCGGCGACTGCGCAGGCAGCGGCGGTGTGATCGGCGGCAGCGCGGGCGGCGACAGTGCGAGCGTTGGCGGTGTGATCGGCGGCAGCGCGGGCGGCGGCGGAACGAGCGGCGGTGCGTAGTCGGCGACAGTACGCGCGGCGGCGGCAAGCCAAGGGCTCGCGCCGCCGCTTCCCGGCTCCTCAGCCGGTGGCCCGCCGATCGTGGATCCGCGGCGTCTTCCAGCTCACCGGCCCCTGAGCGTCGATCACCGTCTCGGCATCCGCGACCACGAGCTCCACCTCGGTGTCGAAGGTCTCGCGACAGGCCGCGATCCGCGGCTCGACGCCCCGCGGCCCGGCTCCGTCACCGTCGTTCGCCGGCGTTAGAACCAGCGTCAGAACATCGCGTCCGGCCCGCCGGTCGATCAGGATCCGATGGTCGAGGAACCCGTCGATCCCCTCGATGAGCAGATCTTCGAGCTCGTACACACTCGTCTCGGCACCGTTCAGAACCAACCGGTCGACCGCACGGCCCAACACCTCCACCCGCGCGTCGGGATGCAGCCGAACCAGGTCGCCCGTGCGGTACCGGACCAGCGGCTTCGCCCCCTGATACAGGTGCGTGGCCACCATCTCGCCACGGAGGACCCCGTCCGCGTCGGCGATCGCCGGCTTCAACGACACCGGATCCACCACCTCGTAGTAGTTCAGCAACGGCGTCAGCCGCAGGGACCCGTCCACCGACCCGAGCGCCAGTACCGAAGACTCCTGCGATCCGTACAGAGACAGATGCGCCTGCGCGCCCCACAGCCGGCCGATGTGCGCCAGCAGACTCGGCGGTGCCGTCTCGCCGGTGAGCATCAGCACGTCCATCGCGAAGTCGCGCCGTGGATCCGACCCCGACCGGATCGCCGCCTTCGCCAGCGCGACCGCCATTCCCGGCGTGCAGAACAGCCCCGTCACGGGCAGCTCGCGCATCACCCGCAGCGCGCGCTCGAACCCGACCATCGGCGAGTACGGCCACATCTTGACGCTGGCGTAGCCGAGGTTCCGGCACACCTCCGTGAAGGTGTCGCCGTGCGCGTGCAGTTCGCTGGGCCCGCAGACACCCATGACCTGCTCCTCGCCGAACCCGCGCAGCAGTGGCTCGTACTGCACCGTCATCGCGATGTTGGTGTTCAGGCTGTCGACGTCCGCGCGCGGGCTCGGCGTCGAGGCCCCGGTCGTGCCGGTGGTCTCGTAGTAGACCCACGCGCGGTGGACCGGCAGCGAGGACATCCCGAAACCGTGGTCCCGCAGATCGTCCTTGGTGGTGAAGGGTATGCCCGCCAACGCCTCGGGAGTGAGTGCTTTGACATCTGTCGGCTCGATGTCCGCCAGCCGCTCGCGGTACAGCGGGGAGTGCTTCTTCGTGGCGCCGAGGGTGGCGACGAAGGCGTCGAGCTGATGGGCTTCGAGCTCGGCCGGGGTCGTCCGGCCCTCCTGGTACGCACGGTACCGGGCGAGGATCTCGCGGGCGAGGCCGTCCAGCTCGGGTCGGAAAACGGTGTACATGCGGGCCTTCCGGAACGGGTCAACTGTTGTGGTGCGGCTTGTCGGCGGGCAGCATGCCGGAGCGCAGCGCGTCCATGCGGTGGCCGGCCACCGCCCCGGCCGGCGACAGGCGTTCGAGCAGCGCGAGGACCTCGGCGCTCAACTCGATCGAGGCGGCCCTGATGTTGTCCCGCACGTGCGAGGCACGTTCGGCCCCCGGGATCGGCACCACGTCGTCGCCCTGGTGGTGCACCCACGCCAGCGCCAGCTGCGCCACGCTGAGCCCCATCCCGGCCGCGACGTCTTCGAGGGCTGACACCAGGCGCATGTTGCGGTCGAGGTTCCCGGGATGGAACCGCGGGTTGATGCGCCGCTCGTCGGCGACGTCCAGGTCGCCCAGCCCCCGGATGCCCCCGGACAGCAACCCGCGCGCGAGCGGGGAGAAGGCCACCACTCCGATGCCCAGTTCCCGGCAGACGGACAGCGCCTCGCCCTCGACGTCGCGCGTGAACAGGCTCCACTCGCTCTGCAGCGCGGTGATCGGCACCACCTCGTGCGCCCGCCGGATGGTCGCAGGCTCCGCCTCCGACAGGCCCACGTACCAGATCTTGCCCTCCTCGACGAGCTCGGCCATGCCCAG
Organism: Catenulispora rubra; assembly: GCF_015356825.1. Classification (GTDB taxonomy): domain Bacteria; phylum Actinomycetota; class Actinomycetes; order Streptomycetales; family Catenulisporaceae; genus Catenulispora; species Catenulispora rubra. The sequence goes on from NZ_JAACYW010000268.1 coordinate 14,867, forward strand.
CATGGACTCCTCGATCGGGGTGTCCGGATCGACCCGGTGCAGGTAGAACAGGTCGATGTGGTCGACGCCGAGCCGCCGCAGCGACTCCTCGCACGACTCCTTGATGTTCCGCCGGGTCCCGCACAGCCGCCGCCCGGAGTCCCCGTGCCCCCGCACGATCCCGCACTTGGTGGCGATCACGACCTCATCCCGCCGCCCCCGCACGGCCTTCCCGACCAACCGCTCGTTGTGTCCGAGCCCGTAGATGTCCGCGGTATCGAGCATGGTCACGCCCGCATCGAGCGCGCTGTGAACAGTCCGCAGAGCCTCCCCTGGATCCACCGGACCTCGAAACTCACTGAGTCCCATGCACCCCAGCCCCTGGGCCGGAACGCTCAGCTTCCCCAACTGTCGAAGGGGTGGGAACCTGGGTTCCATCTCCTGCGGAAACCCTCTTTGACCTGGTGTAACGGCATGATGCACGTGCCCTCCTGTGTGCGCTGTGGCGTCGCCCCCGAGGATGGTCGCGCCCAGCATAGGAACGTTAGGGCTCTTATGTAAGGACTAGAAATTAGTGGACTGATATGCTGCGCGCGACAGTTTGTTCGAAATCGGGAGAGAGTCGGCACGGGCCGTTTCATGAGAGAAACGAGCATGGCTGTGCTCGGTTTTTTCGGCGCTCCTGCTTTGTGTGTGGGTGCTGGTGCTGGTGGCGGATGGGTGCTGCGGGTGCGGTTGGTTTGTGGGTTTTAAGGGCTTTTTACGGCTTCGCGCATGGTTTGATGGCCTCGCGGGGGGACGCAGTTCGGTTGTGCGGGGCGGCTGGCGCTGGCGGCCGCCGGTGTTCGTGTTCAAGGGCGCCTCCGGCGGCGCCTGCGCGGCGAGCGGCCTCGCTCCGGGGGGTGGGGGGCTGCGTAGTCAGGCGGCGGACGCTGCTTGTGGTTGCGTTCGTCCCGGGTTCCCCGTCGCGTCGTCGCCTGAGGGAAGCAGACCGGTCCGGTGGTATCAAGTCGGATCGTTGTTGCTGTGGCCGGGTTCCGTGCGACTTGACACCACCGGACCGGTCCAAGATCGGGTAGTTAAGGGTTTGTGGCCGGTGTCAAGGCTTGTTGTGGGGTGATGGTGTAGGTGCCGGGTGCGGTTTTGGTGATGTGGCCGCGGTGGGCGGCGGTGTTGAGGGCGACGCCGAAGAC
>NZ_JAACYW010000269.1 GCF_015356825.1 Catenulispora rubra
CCCTCACCGTGTCCGAGACCCCCGCTCCCCCGCCCGCGCCGCAGACCTCGCTGTTCGTCAACGGCTGGTTCCCGCGCCACCGCGCGCTGTGCTTCCTCGTCGGCGCGCTGGGCGGTTTCCTGTTGTCCTACCTGTGGTCCGCGTCGTTGGCGGACGAGACCATCGGCTTCAACTCCGCCGACGCGATGCTCGGCCACTCCGCGTCCACCGCCCCGATCGGCAGCATCGCCTCGGGCATCGTCTTCGCCTTCGTCTCCGGGCTGGCCGGGTCGTTCACCGCGTGCAACGTGGCGGTGTTCGGGGCGGTGGGACCGTTGGTGGGGCGCGCGGAGGGCCGGCGGACCAAGGTCCTGCAGACGCTGCGGCCGGTGGGGTGGCTGACCGTCGGCATGGTGCCGGTGTCGGCGCTGTACGGGGCGATCGTCGGCGTCGTCGGGACACGGATGCCGCAGTACTCGAACGCGGGCGGGCACGGGATCACGCCCCGGACCGCGCAGTCGATGATCGCGTTCGGGGTGGTCGGGGCGGTCATGATCGTCATGGGGCTGGCCGCGCTCGGCGTCGTCAAGGATCCGCTGGCGCGGGTGTCGCGACGCTTCCCGAACGCCCCGCTGGTCCTGATGGGAGTCCTGATCGGCGGGTTCCTGATCGGGCGGCCGTATCCGTTGTTCCGCAAGATGTTCCAGCACGCGGCGAACACCCACAACCCGCTCTACGGCGCGGTGGCGTTCACGTTGCAGTCCGTCGGCAACATCATCGTGATGGCGTTGCTGTTCCTGTTGCTGTCCTACGGCCTGGGCGGACGCGTCCAGCGCTATCTGGCCGCGAATCCGACCCGAGCCAGTGTCCTGACAGCGACCACGTTCCTGATCGCCGGCTTCTTCACGGTTCTGTACTGGGATGTTCGGGTCCTGCACCGCCTGAATTACTTGTGGTTCCCGACGCCGCCGTGGAGCTGATGGCAGTCCTCTGACACTCCCGACGGCCGGGAGGTCGGCCATCGGCGAGGGCTCGGTCAGACGGCGACGGTGGCTGGGGCGTGTGCAGCGGCTGCGGCGGCGGTCGTCGCGGACGCGGCCGTGGGCACGACAGCGCGGCGGCGGCTGAGCGAGCGGTAGATCATCGCCGCCGCGTACACGACGGTCGCGACCGCGGTGATCGAGAAGCTCGGCGGCATGCGCGGGATGAAGTACGCCAGCGTCAGGCCGACCCACATCTCCCCCACCGCCAGCGCGATCGCCAGGCCCAGGCCGCGGAACGGCCGGTCGGTGAGCACCAGCGCGGTGCCGGCCGGGGCCGCCACCAGGCCAAGCAGCAGCAGCGCGCCGACGGCCTGGGTGGCCTCGGCGGTGGCCGCGCCGACCAAGGCCAGGAACAAGAATCCCAGGACCCTGACAGGCACGCCGCGGGCAGCCGCCACGGCCTCGTCCAGCGTCGCGAACAGCAGCGGTCGGGCGATGAACAGCAGCACCGCGACCACGCCGACGCCGATCCACAGCGCGGTCTGCGCCTGGCTCGACGACAGGCCCAGGATCGAGCCGAACAGCACGTTGATCGTCGCCGAGCCGTTGCCGGAGCCGGAGCGGTCGGTGGTGTACATCGTCAGGAAGAAGACACCGAGGCCGAGGATCCAGGCGAAGACGTTGCCGATCACGACGTCGTCGGCACGTCCACGGCGGCCGAGCGCGCCCAGGAGCAGGGCCACGGCGATCGTCGCGACGAACAGGCCGATGCGCAGGTCGACGCCGAAGGCCAGGGCGGCGAGGGCGCCGGTGAACGCGACGTGCGACAGGGCGTCGCCGGTGAAGACCTGCGCGCGCAGCACGAGGAAGAACCCGACCGCGCCGCAGGCCGCCGCGATGCCGGTACCGCCGAGCAGCGCGTAGATCATGAAGGGATGGCTGAACATGCTCATGAGGCCCCCAGGACTTCTACGACGTGGCGGCGGCCGGTCCCGCGCCAGCGGGTCACGAAGCCGTAGACGTTCGCGAGGAGGTAGCACCCGAAGGCGAACGTGGTGATCCAGAACCCGATCGGGTAAGGCGAGAAGTACGCGGCGCCGAGACCGAACCAGGTCACGACGAGACCGAAGACCACGGACAGGATCAGGCTCAGCGCGGGGCGCGCGGTGAACCGCTGCGCGGTGGCGGCTGGCATCACCAGGAGCGCGAAGACCAGCAGCGAGCCGGTGATCTGCGAGACCTCGGCGGTGGTGGCGCCGAGCAGGACCAGGAACAGCACGCCGAGGGCCCGGGTCGGGACGCCACGCGCGGCGGCGACGGCCGGGTCGACGGAGGCGAACAGCAGGGGGCGTCCGATCAGGGCCATGGCGGCCAGGACCACGACGGCGACGACCGCGAGGACCGCTATGTCGCCGGGGGTGACGCCGAGGAAGCTGCCGAACAGCAGGGAGTTGACGCCGTTGAGGAAGCCCTTGTACAGGGCCACGAACAGCATTCCGCAGGCCAGGGTGAAGGACTGGACGATGCCGGTCAGCGCGGACTCCTCGGCCAGGCCGCCCTTGCCGTTGCGGGCCAGGGCCGCGATCACCGCGCCGGCGCCGACGCAGAAGCCGAAGTAGCCCCAGGAGGCGCTGACGCCGAGGAAGACGGCGGCCGCCGCGCCGGGGAAGCCGGCGAGGGCGACGGTGTGGCCGGCGAAGGTCTGGCGGCGCAGGACCATGAACCAGCCGACGACGGCGGCGAGGATGGCGACGATGGTGCCGGCTCGGTAGGCGTTGACCATCGAGTCCAGCTGCCACATCTGGTTGATGTCGGTGAGGGGGTTCCAGGACAGGCCGGAGTCAGCGGACATTGTCGGACCCCGATCGGGGGGCGGGGGGTGCTGGGGTGCTGGCGCCGGTGCTGGTTCCGGGTGCTGTTCCGGCTCCGGCACCGACATTAGCGCTGGGGGTGGCGCTGGCGGTGGCGCCGATGACGCGGCGGACGCCGGCCTGCGGGTCGTGCCGGTCGTATCCGTCGTGCCGGTCGGAGTGCAGGGCCGGGGCCTCGGGGCCGCCGACCACGACCAGCCGGCCGTCGGAGGCGCGCAGCACCTCGACCGGGGTGCGGAACAGGTTCGAGAGGGTCTCGGTGGTGATGACCTCCTCCGGGGTGCCGGAGGCGGCGCCGCCGTCGGCCAGGTACACGACCCGGTCGAGGTAGGGCAGGATCGGGTTCACGTCGTGGGCGACCATCACGACCGCGACGTCCTCGGAGCGCGATATGCGTCCGATCAGGGCCGCGACCGAGGCCTGGTTCGGCAGGTCCAGGGAGTCCAGGGGCTCGTCGAGGACCAGCAGCCGGGGGCGGCGGACCAGCGCCTGGGCGATCAGCAGGCGCTGCTGCTCGCCGCCGGAGCACTCGCCGATCGCGCGGTGCGCGTAGGCGGAGGCGCCGACCAGGTCGATGACCTCGCGGACGCGTTCCTGCTCGGCGCGGCGGCGGGCGCCGAAGCGGCGGGTGCCCGGGAGCGGGACGCCCCAGCGGTCGCCGTCCAGGCCGAGGCGGACGACGTCGACGCCGCGGATGCGGAGCGAGGCGTCGAAGGAGCGGCGCTGCGGGAGGTAGCCGATCTGCGCGCCGGCCGCGCCGGGGCGCTGGCCCAGGACGCGGACCTCGCCAGCGGCCGCGGGCAGGACGCCGAGCAGGACTTTGATGAGGGTGGACTTGCCGACGCCGTTGGGGCCCAGGACGGCGACGAACTCGCCGCAGTCGACGGTGAGGTCGACGCCGCCCCAGAGGGTGCGGCCGCCCACGGCGGCGGAGGCGCCGCGGAGTTCGACGACTGCTATGGGGATGTTGCCGGCGTTGCAGAGCTGGGTTTCCGGGGGCGCGACCTGCTCGGCGGTCGCGATGGTCGCTTTGTTCGCGACGGTCGCTGGGTTCGCGGCCGTCGCTGGGTTCGCGATGGTCGCTGAGTTCGCGACGTACTCGCCGTCGGGTGCCGCGGCGATCGCTTCAGAATTCGTATCCGTATCCGTACTCACTGCTTCCACCGCATCCATCGCCGTCATCGTCTCCGCCGCTTCGTACTGTTCTTACCGGCCCGTCGCCTGTGCCAGCGCCGCCTTCAGCCCCTGCAATTCCCCGACCATCCAGTCCTGGAAGGTAGCGGACGCCGGTGCGAGGGTCTCCGTCACGGTGGTCACCGGGATGCCGGCGGCCTTGGCCTCGGCGACCTGAGCGGCGATGTCCGGCGTGGAGTTCTGGGAGTTGTAGACGTAGACCTTGATCTGCTTGCCCTTGATCTGGCCGTCGATGGCGGTCTTGTCGGCGACCGAGGGGTCGGTGCCCTCGGAGATGTCCTTGAGGAAGGAGTAGGGCGTGAGCATCTTCAGTCCGAGGGCCTCGGCGAGCGGGGAGACGATGGACTCCGAGGCGCCGATCGGGACGCCGGCGTACTTGGTCTTGATGTCGGACTCGAGCTGGTTGTAGCTGGCCAGCGTGGTGGTCTCGAAGGTCTGCTTCTGGGCGTCGAAGTAGGCGGCGTCGGCCGGGTCCAGCTTCTTGTACTCGGCGACGATCGCGTCGATGACCTTGTAGACACTGTCGTGGGAGTACCACTGGTGCGGGTTGTCGCCGTCCTTGAGCCCGACGACGTCGCCGACGGTCAGCACCTCGCGGCCGGAGGCGGGGTTGGCCTTGACCAGGCCGGGAGCCCAGGAGGTGTCGTAGCCGACGCCGTTCTGGACGAACAGCTGCGCGCCGGAGATGAGCTTGGCGTCGTTGGGGGTCGCCTCGTAGGAGTGCGGGTCGGTGTCGGGGTTGGTGATGATCGACGTCTCGGTGACGTGCGACCCGCCGAGCTGCAGGGCGACCGAACCCCAGAAGTTCTCCGCGGCGACCACCGCGATCTTCGCCGACGACTGGACGGCACCGGCGGGCTGGCTCGCGGGAGCCGCCGACTTGGTCGAGCACCCGGCAGTCAGCGCCGCCGCCGCACCGATGGCCAACACGCCTCCGGTGACGCGCTTCAGGCTCTTGGTCATGCTCTGGGCCATGCTGAGCCCCCCTCCTTGATGATGAAAACCGTTTTCAAGTCCCGATAAGGGAAGCATATGAAAATCGTTTCCAGTTGGCAAGGTCACCAGAAGTGACGACGGGGCCACGGCGAGGGCGGCGAGGGTTCGCGGGGCACGGCCGGCGAGAAGGCAGGTGCGGGTCGGGCCGCGCGGTCGGGCCTCCCCGTCGGCGGGCTCCTCTAAAGTTCGGCGGGTGAGCGATGAGCGCGCGAATCTTCTTCGGTACCTGCGTAGTCAGCGTGAGCATGTGCTTGGGGCGCTGGAGGCGTTGGATGAAGAGGCTTTGCGGCGGCCGGTGCTGCCTTCGGGGTGGACGTGTCTGGCGTTGGTGAGTCATCTCACCTACGACGACGAGCGCTTCTGGTTCCGGGGCGTCATTGGGCAGGATCCGGAGGTCATTGCTGCGGTGGAGCGGCGGGAGCCCGGTGGGTGGCAGCTTGATGCTGGGCTGGGGGCCGAGGAGGTTTTTGCGCGGTATCGGGCGGAGGCTGCGTTGGCTGATGCCGTGTTGAGCGAGTGCGATCTCGATGCGGCCCCTGTGTGGTGGCCGGAGTATGTGTTCGGTGAGTGGCGGTTGGACTCCGTGCGCCAGATCGTCCTGCACCACATCACCGAGACCGCGACGCATGCCGGGCATCTGGATGTGGTGCGGGAGCTGATCGACGGCGCACAGTGGATCGTTCAGGACTGAGTCGGCTGGAGCAGGCGCCGTCGCTCCACCAGCGTCCAGAGGGTCGTGGTCGCGACGTAGAGGCTGCTGGCCAGCGGGAGCACGAACGCCCCGAGGACCGTGAAGTACGGCAGCAGGGCCATCAGCTTCGTGAGGCCGGCTGTCGGCGCTCCGGCGGCAGGCGCGCCGAAGGCAGCGGCGTCGCCTGCGGTGCTCTGCCGCATCCGGCGCGAGGACCACGTGGCGAGCGCCGCCAGTGCGGCGAGCAGGGCTGCGAAGACCGCGACGTGGCCGAGCAACGCCGATGAGCCGGCGGCGTTGAACGAGTCGCGGAAGTCGGAGCCGAGGCCGACGCCGAACAACTGGTCGGTGAGCAGCCCGTTGTGGTGCCCGCCGATCGTCGGCGACACGAACAGCCGGTACACCACGAAGAACACCGGGAGCTGCACCAGCCCGAGGCCGATCCCGGGCACCAGCTTCACGCCGTTGGCCCGGTACAGCTCGACGGTCTCGCGCTGCGCACGCAACGGGTCGTGCTTGTACTTGCGCTGGAGCTTCTGCACAGCCGGTGCCAGCGCGGCGCGACCCTTCTGCGAAGCCAGCTGAGCGTTCATCTGCACACGGTTCAGCGGGTGCAGGCAGAGGCGGACGGCGGCGGTGAACATGACGATCGCCACCGCCGGTCCCAAGCCGCCGAGCACGGGGACGAGCATGACCGACAGCCCCGTGACGGCGTGGTACGCGGCGACGATGGCAGGCGTGAGCAACGAGTAGAACGGCATGGTGGACGAACCCTTCGGGACATCTTGCGGATGAATGAGATCAGCGAGATGGACCGTGCGGCCGGTGAAATGGCTCAGCCGGTCAGACGGTCACAGGGTTCATTCCTGGCGCTCGTGGATGAGGCTTGCCGGCCGCGTCGGGGTCGCGTTGCGGCAGGAACGCGGTGTCGCGCAGGGAGGAACGCGCGGCGGCGGCGGTCTGCGCGGCCATCGTGGTCCCGGCCATCAGCACCGCGAACGCACTGCACCGCAGTGCGGCGGCGAGCAGGGTCAGGGCGGTCGCCGACGCGACGAGCACAGCCGTGTTCTGGCCGCCGAACAGCACCAGGAGCGTGACGAACGCGGCGAGCAGGCTCGCGGCGGTCGCTCCTCGATGCATCACAGAGGTCAGGGTACAACTGCGACCGGAACTGTGAAGAGCTCAGCCTCGCCGCGCAACCCTCGCACGCGCCGGGCACCGGCTCCGATCCAGGTACAGCGCGCCGGGGCCCAACGCCGACCGAGCAAGCCGAACCGCAGCCCGTCAAGATCAAGCCGTCTGCGGCTCGGGAACCCCCTCCAGCTCCTCCACGGTCGCCGCGACCATAGCCAGCACCTCGTCCTGAGTCGGCGCAGCATCGCGCTCCACCCAGCGCAGCGTGGAGACGATCGTGTCGAACAGGAACACGATCCCGCGCACGACCGGATCCTCGACATCGTCCCCGGCCACCACCGAGAACGTCACCAGCCCCCACACCCCCGCACGCTCCGGATGCGGCAGGTAGTACGACACCCGCACCGCCGCCGTCTCCTTGCCGTACATCTCCTGCCGGATCACCGCCGTGATCCGGGCCGCGGTGGAGCCGCCGACGTCCAGGCACGAGCCGTCCGGCCCGGCGTCGTCCAGGATCGAGGCCAGCAGCTGCTCAGGGTCCTGCGGATCCTGGTCCTCCAGGATCGTCAGCAGCAGCGAGCCCGGGATCCGCGTCCCGTTGAACTCCCGCAGCGGCAGCACCACCCAGCGTGCGCCGTTGCGGCTGGCCTCGTCGGTCGCGGCGGTCAGCTGCTTGCGCAGTTCGCGGCGCCAGGGTTCGGCGCTGTCGCGCGGCAGCGTGGCCGGCAGGGCGCGCGTGATGATGCGGTCGATGGCCCACTTCCGCACGCGCTCGGTGTCGGGGGCCGTGGGCAGCACGGCCCAGCCGGCCGGCAGTACCAGTTCGACGTCGATCATCGGGCTGCCCCCTGCGGAGTCAGAGCCGGAGTGCTGATCGGCTTCGGGTTCTCAGCGATCTGCTGCATCAGCACCTCCACACCGGGGCCGATCAGCCCCAGCAGTTGCAGGTCCATCACACGGGTGGTGAGCAGCACGTCCACCCGCGCCGCCGGGCGGTCCCCGTCGGCCGGCCAGTCCAGCCGCATCGCCGCGTCGAGGCGGCCGTAGGCGAGGTGGTCGGGGGTGCGCTGGACGCTGAGCACCCGCAATCCGTCGCCGTGCGGCGTGGTGACGTACTCGATCTGCCGGTCGGCGACGCCGTCGGCGCCGGCCTCGGCGGAAGAACCCGCGCCGACCAGCTCCATCAGGTAGATCGGGTCGTCGGCGACCGGCGCCCGGTACTCGACCACCACCGGCACCGGCGACCAGCGCGGCCAGCCCTGGACAAAGGCGGTGCCCCACGCCATGCGCTGCCAGTCCGGGAGGGTGGCGGCGCGGTCGGTGAGCCAGCGCGCGATGCCGCGGCCGACGTTGTCGGCGGTGAACGGGTAGTCCTCGGGCAGGCCGCCCTCGGCGGTCCAGCTCGTGCGGAAGCCCTCGTCCCAGCCGTCGCGGGTCCATTCGTCGAACATCTCGACCACGTGGTCGGCCCAGGCCAGCTGTTGCTCCTCAGTCGCGTCCGGTTCGGGGACGCCGCCCCAGAACCAGGGCACGGTGATCTCGGCCGTCTCGTCGTCCACTGTCATGGCCGTCGCCTCCTCACGGATTCACTGCGGGAATCAGGCCGGATTCCCGGCCGCCGGTGTAGGAGATCCCGATGCCCAGGCCGAACAGCCCGTTGAAGCCGCCCCAGACGTACCAGGCCGGATTCATCTTGCCGCCGACCGCGCCGAGCACCCCGGACAGCCCCTTGTAGCCGCTCCAGCCGCCGAGCACGCCGGCCCAGTCGGCGATGCTCTTCAGCGGGTTGGTGCCCAGGCCCTTCCACATGTTCCAGGCGTCGCCGATCTGTTTGCCGGCCGAGCCCCAGAAGCCGATCTCGGGCTGGGAGCCCATCATGCTGCCGAACCGGCCCCAGTCGCCGGGCAGCTTCCCCAGCTGACCGCCGAGCCAGCCCAGGGCCTTGTTGGTGACCGGGTTGTTGTACCAGTCGGACATGTGGTCCCACTTGGAGGCCGCGTTGGTCACCGGGTCGATCAGGAACTGGTCGTTCATGGTCGACGGCGCCGGCCCGATGGGCCGCAGCGGGATGTGGTCCAACGCCCCGCCGAAGGTGTTGTCGGCGAAGCCGAGCTGCGGCGCGCCCGGTCGGCCGGTGAGCCCCGCGAGCGCCTTGGCGTCGGAGGACAGACCCTTCGCGAGCTGGGAGGCGCCGATCCCGATGAAGCCCAGCCCCAGTCCGACCGCGCCGAAGACCACGTCCAGCAGACTGCCTTTGCCGTCGGCGTACAGGATCGAGTTGACGATGAGCGCGGCGGCGCCGACCACCACCCCGGCCAGGACCACCACATCAAGTCCCGGGATCAGCAGCGCGATCGCGCCGAGGGCCATGCCGATGTAGCCGAGGATCTTGCTGAACCAGCCCAGGATCTCGTCCATCTTGTCTTTCCAGGTATCGCTGAGCCCGTCGTGGTAGTTCTTGCTGTTGACGGCGTCACCGAACCGCTTTCCGGCCGTGTTGAGCTGGTCCAGGGCATTGTTCAGGCGGTTCTTGGCGGCGCTGAGGGCGTCGTTGGCCTGGTTCTCGGCTTTGGTCTTGTCAGTGCCCTTCTGCTGTTCGGTCGGCGAGACAGAGCCGTCGGAGGCCTTCTGCGGGTCCGGCATGGAGCTGGCCTGTTTCTGGTCGCCGGCGGCCGTGTTCGCGTCGTTCAGCGCCCCGGCGGTCTCGTCCAGGCCGTGCTGGAGTTCGGGCTCGTAGATCTTGATCTGGTCGGCGACGTCGTGGTAGCGGACGCCGGCCTTCTGCAGCTTGTCGTGCAGCGCCCCGGCGGTCTTGCGCAGGCCGTCGATGTACTGGCCGACCAGGCCTTCGGCGTTGTCGTCCATCACCTTCTGCAGCCGGGACACGGCGTCGTCGATGGTGGTGGCGATGTTCTGGTAGCGCTGCTGGGCCGAGGCCACGACGTCCGGATCGGCGTAGACCGGGTCCGAGCCCAGGCCCAGCGCCTCCCAGCTGCCGAGGTTGCGGATGCTCACGGTTCCTCCTGCCGGCTCACGACTGCTGGTTCACGACTGCTGGTTCAGGCTGTCGTGCAGTTGCTGGTCGGCCTGCTGCCAGGCCTGGTTGACCTTGTCGACCGAGTCCCGCAGCGACTTCATGTCCTTGACCATCCCGTCGCGGTGGATGCGCCAGTTGGCGGCGAAGTCGCCCATCGACAGGTTCGCGTTGTGCTGCCCCCACAGGCCTTTGTCGTCGTTCTGGAGGTCCAGCGCGCCCTCGAACTCGCCGATCAGGGAATTGAGATCGTTGACCAGGCTCACCAGGTCGTCGCGGACGATGAGGTCGGCCATCAGCCCTCCTTGGATTTCAGCGTGGGGATCTGCGCGGTGACGAGGACACCGTCGCCGAGGTGGACCAGGCAGGCGCCGGGCACCACGCGCGGCGCCAGCTGCGAGCGGGCCAGCCGGATGCCGACCAGGTCGCCGTTGCTCAGCTCCGGCGGGGACAGCAGCGCCCCGCGCCGGTTCTTCTTCACCTCGGCCTGCCAGCCGGAGAAGCCCATCGCGACCGAGCCGATCTCGCCGCCCAGGATCAGGCCGCGCCGGCGGCCCGAACCGGTGCGGACGTAGGCGCGCAGCCATTCGCGGGCCCGGCACTCGCGCCAACCCTCGCCGTCGTCGAGGATCAGCACCACGGGGCCCTCGCCGGGGTCGAGCAGCGCGGCCAGCTCCTCCTCGGTCGGGTCCGGGGCGTTCACGACGCCGCGCACGCCCGGACGGCCGGCCAACGCGGTCAGCGGCGACACGCTCGGCACGCCGATCACGATCTCCGCGCCGGTGCGCAGCAGCGATTCGGCCATCACCGCGAGCGCCGTGCTGCGGCCGGAGCCGGAGGGCCCGGCGATCAGGAACGTCGGCCGGTCCTCGAACAGCGCCGCGCCGACCGGTTCCAGCTCGTCGCCGCCGACGCCGAGCAGCGCCCACGGCTGCTGTGCCTCCCCGCGACCTGCCTCGCTCGCATCGCGCTCGTCCTGCAGATATCCCCAGGCCTCTTCGAAGGTCAGCTGCGCGGGCAGCACCGCGATCCGTCCCGGTCGCAGGCTCTTCGGCACGTCGGCCTCGCGCTCGCCGAGCCGGGAGGCCAGCGCGCGCAGCGCGGCGACCTGAGCGGGTCCCGAAGGGTCGGCGGCGACCAGCGCGACCTGAGTCTCGACCGCGCCGGCCGAGCGGTAGCCGCGGCCGGGCGGCATGTTGTCCGGGATGGTGCGCGGGTTCAGGCCGACCAGCGAGTAGTCGGAGCGGTCGGGCAGTCGCAGCACCAGCTTGTCCTCGGTCAGGGAGCTGATACGGCCGGACATCAGGGTGCGGTCGCCGGCGATCACCACGTGCACGCCGACGCTGGCGCCCTCGCGCATCAGGGTGTGGATGACGTCGGTCAGCGAGCCGTTGTCGTGCTCGCTGAGCGTGCCCATGAAGCCCTCCCAGCGGTCCAGCAGCAGCAGGATGTGCGGCAGCCGTTCGTCCGGGGCACTGGCCTGGCGCTGCTCGGTGACGTCGGCGAAGCCGCCCTCGCCGAGGATCCGCTGCCGGTTCATCACCTCGCTGTGCAGCCGCTTGAGCAGCCGGGAGGCGCGTTCGGTCTCCGAGCGCTGCACGATCGCGCCGCAGTGCGGGAACTTGCTCAGCGGCAGCAGCGCGCCGTTGCCGCAGTCCAGTCCGTACAGGTGCAGGTCGGGCACGGAGGCCGCGCTGGCCGCGGCGGCGGCGATGGTGCGCAGCGCCTGCGACCGGCCCGAGCGGGGAGCGCCGATGATGTGCAGGTGGCCGAAGGTGGCCAGGTCGAAGGTGACCGGTTCTTGTTGCTGGGCCGCCGGGAGGTCCTGGATGGCCCAGGAGAACACCGGCTCGCCGGAGTCGGAGGCGGTCGGTTCGGCGGCGAGGTCCACGACCGGGGCGCCGGGCAGCGGCGGCAGCCAGGGCCGGCGCTGTTCGGGCAGGCCGAGCAGATCAGTGGTCTGACGCAGGGCGGAGACCAGGACCGACAGGTCGGTGACCACATCGGTCTCGGCGGCCGCGGCGGGCCGCTCGGGCGCCGGACGGCCCAGGTCCAGCCAGCCGACGGGGCGCAGGAACGGTGCGGGGGCGGCGACGGAGCGGTCTTTGCTGGGGCGCCGTCCGCCGACCCGGCCGGTCTGGAACGGCAGCAGGGAGCTGTGGCCGAGACGTGCGTAGGCGCGGCCGGGGTGGGCCTGGGAGATGTTCGCGGCGTCGCGGGCGTCGATGACGTCGGCGCTCTCCCCCGCGTCGGTGACGCGCAACGCCACCCGCAGGTTGGTGTTGGCGCGGATCTCGGCGGAGACCACGCCGGAGGGCCGCTGCGTGGCCAGGATCAGGTGGATGCCCAGGGACCGGCCGCGCTGGGCGACGTTCACCAGGCCGGTGACGAAGTCCGGCAACTCGCGGACCATCGAGGCGAACTCGTCGATCACGATCAGCAGCCGCGGGATCGGGGCCAGCTCGGGGCGCCGGGTGGCGTAGTCGAGGTAGTCCTCCAGGTCCTTGGCGCCGGCCGCGGCCAGGAGCCGCTCGCGGTGCGTCAGCTCGGCGCCCAGGGAGGTGAGCGCGCGCTCGACCAGGTGGGTGTCCAGGTCGGTGACCATGCCGACGGTGTGCGGCAGCTCGACGCAGTCCTTGAACGCGGCGCCGCCCTTGTAGTCGACGAGTACGAAGGTCATCGCGTCGGGGCGGTTGGCCACCGCCAGCGAGGCGACCAGGCTCTGCAAGAACTCTGATTTACCCGAGCCGGTGGTCCCGGCGACCAGGCCGTGCGGGCCGTGTGCGACCAGGTCCAGGGCGAAGGGGCCGTCCAGGGACGCGCCGATGACCGCCTTGGTGCTGCGGCCGGAGGCCTGCCAGCGTCCGCTGATCGCCGCCGGGCTCGGGTCGCGCAGGTCCAGCAGGTCCAGCAGGCGCGCCGAGTCCGGCAGCGCCACGCCGCCGGCCACCTCGCTGACGTCGCGCAGCGGCGCCAGGCGGCGGCCGACCACGGGATACCAGTCGGCGCTCACGTCGTCGGCGAGGATCGGCTCGATCAGCGCGGCGCGCTGCTGGCGCAGGCCGACCGGCCGGCCGGGGATGCCGCCGGCCAGGATCGTGGTGCACTCCTCGGGCAGGGTGCGCTCGTCGGCGTCGACGCAGATGCTGTAGACGCCGACCGCGGGGCCCTCGCGCAGGACGGTGACGACACCGGGCAGCGCGCGCAGCCGCAGCGCGCCGTCGAGCACGACCACCACGTCCGGATCGACGCGGACCGCGCCGGCGCCGGAGTCCAACCGGGACCGCTGCCGGGCCGCGATGAGGTCTCCGAGCTCTGCGACGCGGTGGCTCAGCGTCTCGGCGTCCGCACCGACGAGTGTCAGGGCTCGTTGTCCCAGGCTCGGCCGGGCGTGCGGGAGCCAGGTGGCCCAGTCCCACAGGCTGTCGCCGGCCGGGTCGGTCAGGACGTAGAGCTGAAGGTCGCGCGGGCTTTGCAACACTGCGACCTGGCCGACCAGCCAGCGGGCCATCTGCCGCGGCCACTCCCCGCGTCCGGCCACGCCGACGACGCCGGCCTGCGCGATGGAGAACGCCGCCGGGGCGTCGTGCGCGGCGCGGTACTGCGAGGTGCGCTGGGCTCCGTCGACCTGCTCGACGACGACCGAGCTGTCCAGATCGGCCAGACCGACCCGGACCAGCAGATGGTCGGGGTCGCTGCGGCGCCGTTCCCACAGCCGGCTGCGCGGGCCGGTGGCGATCAGCAGCAGTTCGGCGGCGTCCGGGCTGGAGGCCCGCAGCCGCAGGCGTTCCTGCTCCATCGCGCGGCCGATGTCCTGTTCGGCGGCGGCCAGCCGCTCGACGTACTCGGCCTGGATCCGGCGCTGGCCGATCTTGCCGGTGCGGCGGCCGTTGAGCCAGTTGCCGACCATCATCACCGGCGAGAACCCGGCCATCAGCAGATAGCTGGAGTTGTGCATCACCGTCATCATCACCAGGCCGAGGCCGGCCGGCAGCAGCGCGGTGATCCACGGCAGCGGGCTCGGGCGGGCCGGCGACGGCTCGGCGGGGAGCCGGAAGGAGGTGCGGTCTGGCGGCGGCAGCAGCCGCGGCGGCCGGTTGTAGTCGAGCCATTCGCCTTCCGGCGAGACCTCGATCATCGCGTCGGGCTGGCGGACGGCGGCTTGTTCGTACCTGCTGTCGCCGATCCGCAGCGCCGTGGTCTCGGGCCAGACGGTCTCGGCGTCGGGCAGCGGGACGCGGTCCAGTTCCGGCGGCTCGCGCAGGGCGACGGGCCGGATCATGACCGAGGCGTCCAGGCTCACCCGGACCGTCGCGACGACGCCGGGCTGCTCCGAGCCCAGCCGGACCGCGCACGACGGGTCCGAGCCGATCTGGTGCACGCCGGCGTTCAGATGCCAGACCCGGCCGCTGTCCAGGCCGGCGACGGCGCGGACGGTGACCAGGCCGGAGGCGGCGCTCTGGCTGCTCTGGCCGGGCGCGCCGAGCCAGAGGACCGCGCCGTCGTGGATGCCGGCGGCGCCGAGCGGGGCGGACAGGTCGAGGCGGACGCCGTCAAGGAAGACCGCCTCTTCGGCGCCGCGCGCGACGTCCGCGCCGACCGCGCCGACCGCGTCCAGCAGTCCCTTGACGACGTCCCGGACCGGCGTCGCGGGATCGGCGTCCACCACGACGTCGTGAGCCGGTCCTGCGGGCCGGGCCACGGTGATCATCATGCGCATGGCGGTCGCCTCCCACGAATCCTGATTCAGCCGGTCCGGTTCACTTCTGCGGCAGCGACTGGGCCATCTGCGTGTCCATGTCCTGCATCGCGGAGACGGCCTTGTCGAGCCACTGCGAGAGCTGGTCCAGCGAGTCCATCAGCTGGCCGGCGGAGGTCACGAACTCGTTGTGCACCTCGTCGAACCGGCCGGAGGCCTGGTCGGTGACGAAACCGCTGGCGGTCAGCTGGTCGACGATGCTCTTGCACTCGGCGATCTTGGAGTCGATGTCCGCCTTGTCGTTGCGCATCCGGCTCGCGGCGTCCGACATCTCCCCGTAGGTGACGTTGAGGTTCGGCATCGGTGGATGCTCCCTTCGAAGTGGTCTGGGCTGACACCGCCTCACGCTAGGCGCGGCGTCCGGCCGCGAGCCAGCCTCTGGCCTGCGGCTATGGGCCCAGGGACCCAGGGCCCTGCGTTGACACCCCGCACCAAGCGGGCCAACGATTCACCCGTCGAAGAACGCCCCGCCGCACCCGAGGAGACGCAGATGTCGGTGAACAGAGCGGGGCAGGCCGCGGGCAAACACTGGCGACGCCGCACCCTGACGTCCGTCATCGCGGCCGCGCTCGTCCTGCTGGCCGGACCCCGACCGGCGACCGCAGCAGCCAAGGCGCCGCCACCGATCGTGAAGTACTACGCCGTGTCCAGCAGCTACCAGGGGCAGCCCGAGTTCCTGTACGAGATCGCGCAGCGGTACCTGCACAACGGGAACCGCGCCACGGACATCTTCAACCTGAACAAGGGCCGTCAGGAGCCTGACGGCAAGACGATGACCGACGCGACGAAGATCTCCCCCGGCTGGCTGCTGCGGCTGCCGGACGACGCCTACGGGGACGGCGTCGCCTACGGCGTGATGCCCACGGTGCACATCGACCCCAACGGCACGCCGACGAAGTACTGCTGGATCGCCAACACCTACCAGGGCAAGCCGGACACCCTGGCGATGGTCGCGCAGCGGTTCCTCGGGACCCAGAACCGGACCGGGGACATCGTCACGCTGAACCAGGGGCGCAAGGAGCCCGACGGCAAGATCCTGAAGGACCCGACGAAGCTCGACCCGGGCTGGCTCGTGGCGCTGCCCGAGGACGCCGAGGGCGACGGACTCATCGCCGGACCGCTGCCGACGTACGCGGGATCGGGCTCCGGATCGGGATCCGGGCCGGGCCAGCCGCCGGCGTCTCAAGGTTCTACTTCCGCGGCCCCACCCTCCGCCTCGGTCAGCGCTCCGGACGTGTCTCAGAGTGCTGCCGCGCCAGCCCCCTCGGCGTCCACGAAGTCCTCCAGCAACCCGCTGCCGCTGATCCTCGCGATCGTGCTGCCGCTGCTGCTCATAGCCGCTGCGGCGTGGTGGGCACTGCGCGCCGGCCTGTTCTCGAAG
>NZ_JAACYW010000027.1 GCF_015356825.1 Catenulispora rubra
GGCCAGGGCGGCGGCGGTGGCCGCGGCGGCGACCGGCGTGGCGGCGGAAGCAGCGAGCCGCAGGGCGCGCTGGCCGACGCGCTGCGGCGGGCCGGGCTGGCGTAGCGTCGGCGCGACAAGCAGACTCGGCGCCCGCCGTGGACTTCGGTCTGCGGCGGGCGCTCTGCTACTGCTCTACCGTGCTACCGGGCCGTCACCCGTTGACGCTGCCCCAGAACTTGAACAGGTTGTACCCGTAGAAATAGCCGTTGGGCGGCGAATGCGGGGACAAGATGTCATGCGTCCACTGCGCGATGAAGTTCCGGTCCGGCCCGAGCGCGTACAGCAGCGCGAACACGATCAGGATCCCGTACGGCGCGATCTGCGCGCCGATCCGCCGCCAGTCCGCGCTCAGGAAGGGCTCGATGATCCCGTAGCCGTCCAGGCCGGGGATCGGCAGCAGGTTCAATATCGCGCTGGCGATCTGGATGTACGCCAGGAACGTCAGCGCCGACCACAGCGCGGCGTGGTCCGGGACGGTCGGCGTGAAGATAAAGGGCGGCCCCCACGTGCCCAGCACCACGAGCAGCACGATCGAGAACACCACGTTCACCGCCGGCCCGGCCGCCGAGACCAGCGAGTCCTTCCACTTCCCGCGCAGCCGGTGCGACTCGATCGCCACCGCGCCGCCGGGCAGCGGCAGGCCGCCGATCAGCAGGAAGAACAGCGGCAGCACGAACGTCAGGACCGGGTGCCCGTACGCGCGCGGGTCCAGGCGCAGGTACCCCTTGCGCGCCACGGTGTGGTCGCCGCCCCAGTACGCCGCGGCGGCGTGCATGAACTCGTGCAGGCACAGTGAGATCAGCCAGCCGCAGAGGACGAAGATGAACACCCCCGCGCGGTTGCTGCCGTATCCCTTGTACAGGGCGAAACCGCTGGCCGCGAAGCCGGCGAGGAGCGCCAGGAAGATCGGCGAGATGCCGCCGCCGCGCGCCGACTGCGACCAGTCGGGCCGGTATTCGCCGGGCTTGATCAGGCGCAGGTTCTTGCGGGCCATCGGGTCACTCACCTCGGGTTCGGCGGGGTCTTCGTCTCATCGCGGGCCGGTGTTCCTCGACGCGGGCATCGTCGCCGCGCCATCGTAGGTCTTCCAACCGACCAACGATGAAGCATCGCCGAACGATCCCCGCGTACTACCGACAATCCCAGCCCCTACAGCTGACTGACATCCGTCACCGTCACCACGGCGGTCCCGGCCTCGTCGCTGGCGGCCAGGTCCACCTCGGCGCTGATGCCCCAGTCGTGGTAACTCTCGGGATCGTCGAAGATCTGACGGACCAGCCAGAAGCCCGGCCGCCCCTCCGGATTCTCGTCGATCACCAGCAGCTTCGGCCCGCGCGCGTCCGGCCCGGTCCCGAGCTCGTCGTGGGTGTCGAAGTAGTCCTCGATCGCGTAGTACCACTTCTCCGAGTCCCAGCCGGCGGCCGCGTCCAGCTCGCCGAGGTCGTCGTACTTCCGCAGCGCGAACAGCTCGACGCGGTGGAACAGCTCGTTGCGCACCATGACGCGGAACGCGCGGGCGTTCGCGGTGACCGGCGGCGGGCGCTCGTCGAAGTTGTGCGGAGAGACAGCTGCGGTCTCTTCACCCGGGTTGACGAGCTCCTCCCACTCGTCGAGCAGCGAGGAGTCGACCTGGCGCACCATCTCGCCGAGCCATTCGATGAGGTCGTCGACCTCGTCGTTGCGCATCTCCTCGGGCATCGTGTGCTTCAGCGCCTTATAGGCGTCCGCGAGGTAGCGCAGAAGCAGTCCTTCAGAGCGCGGAAGCGTATAGAAGCTCACGTACTCCGCGAACGTCATAGCGCGCTCGAACATGTCCCGCGCCACGGACTTTGGAGCGACCTCATAGTCCGCGACCCAGGGAGAGCTGCGCTTGTAGACGTCATAAGCCGCCTGAAGCATCTCGTCCAGAGGTTTCGGATACGTGACCCTCTCCAGGAGCTCCATACGCTCCTCGTACTCGATCCCGTCCGCCTTCATCTCCGCGACCGCCTCGCCGCGCGCCTTGTTCTGCTGCGCGGACAGGACCTGCCGAGGGTTGTCCAGCGTCGACTCGATGACCGACAGCGCGTCCAGCGCATAGGTCGGCGACTCCGGCTCCAGCAACTCCAGCGTCGCCAGAGCGAACGGCGACAGCGGCTGGTTCAGTGCGAAGTCGAACTGCAGGTCCTTGGTCAGCCGCACGATCCGGCCCTGCTCGTCCACCTGGTCGAGCTGCTCGACGATGCCGGCGGCCAGCAGCGCGCGGTAGATGGCGATCGCCTTGCGGATCAGCTTCAGCTGCGACTTGCGGTCCTCGTGGTTGTCCTCCAGCAGGTGCCGCATCGCGTCGAAGGCGTCGCCGGGCCGGCTGATGACGTTCAGCAGCATCGCGTGGCTCACCTGGAAGCTGGACGTCAGCGGCTCCGGCTCGGCCGAGACCATCCGCTCGAAGCTGGGCTTGCCCCAGGAGACGAACCCGTCCGGCGCCTTCACCCGGACCACGCGCGACAGCTTCTTCTTGTCGCCGCCGGCCTTGGCCACGCGCTTGGAGTTCTCCACCTCGTGCTCGGGAGCCTGCGCCACCACGTACCCGGCGCTGTCGTAGCCGGCCCGGCCGGCGCGCCCGGCGATCTGGTGGAACTCGCGCGCCTTGAGCTGGCGGGTCCGCACGCCGTCGTACTTGGTCAGACCGGTGAACAGCACGGTCCGGATCGGCACGTTGATCCCGACGCCGAGGGTGTCCGTCCCGCAGATCACCTTCAACAGTCCGGCCTGCGCCAGCAGCTCCACCAGCCGGCGGTACTTCGGCAGCATGCCGGCGTGGTGCACGCCGATCCCGTGCCGGACCAGCCGGGACAGCGTCTTGCCGAAGCCCGCGGTGAACCGGAAGTTGCCGATCATGTCGGCGATCCTGGCCTTCTCCTCCTTGGTGCACACGTTGACGCTCATCAGCGCCTGCGCGCGCTCGATGGCCGCGGCCTGGGTGAAGTGCACGACGTAGATCGGCGCCTGGTTGGTCTGCAGAAGCTCTTCCAGAGTCTCGTGCAGAGGCGTCTCGGAGTACGAGTAGTACAGCGGCACGGGACGCTGCCCGGAGGAGACCACCGCCGTCGGGCGTCCGGTGCGCCGCGTCAGGTCCTTCTCGAAGCGCGTGACGTCACCGAGCGTCGCCGACATCAGCACGAACTGCGCCTTCGGCAGCTCCAGGATCGGCACCTGCCAGGCCCAGCCCCGGTCCGGCTCGGCGTAGAAGTGGAACTCGTCCATCACGACCTGGCCGATGTCGGCCTCGGTGCCCTCGCGCAGCGCGTGGTTGGCCAGCACCTCGGCGGTGCAGCAGATGATCGGCGCGTTCGGGTTCACACTGGCGTCGCCGGTCAGCATGCCGACCTTGTCGGCCCCGAAGATGGCGCACAGCGAGAAGAACTTCTCGCTCACCAGCGCCTTGATCGGCGCGGTGTAGAAGGTGCGCTGCCGGGGGTCGTCGCGGTAGCGGGCGAGCGCGGCGAAGTGCGCGCCGGCGGCGACCAGCGACTTGCCGGAGCCGGTGGGCGTGGACAGGATCAGGTTGGCCCCGGTGACCACCTCCAGCAGCGCCTCCTCCTGCGCCGGATAGAGGGTGATCCCCTGCTCGCCGGCCCACGCGCTGAAGGCGTCGAACAGGGCGTCGGGGTCGTCGGTGGCGGGCAGGCGATCGGTGAGGGTCATAGTGGCTTCAACAATATGCGGTCGCCGGGTGAGCCCGGGGCACCCACGGTGAGCTCCGCATCACGAAGAACGGTGTCGCCGCGGACCAGAACGATCTACGGCGGTGATCCTCAGGGCGCTATTCCGTCTCGAAAGCGGCACCGCCTAAGCTTCGTGTCATGACCATGCCCGATTCGCCCAGCGACCCGAACCAGGCGGCCGACCTTCAGGGGCAGGACGGTGTCGGGGAGCCGGACGGCTTCCGGCGGCTGTGGACGCCGCACCGCATGGCGTACATCAAGGGCGAGAACAAGCCGACCGGCCCGGCGGCCGGGGAGGACCCGTTCTGCCGCATCCCGTCGCTGAGCGACGAGGAGGGGCTGATCATCGCCCGCGGAGAGCTGGTCTACGCGGTGCTGAACCTGTACCCCTACAACGGCGGGCACCTGATGGTGGTCCCGTACCGGCACGTGGCGGACTACACGGACCTGACCCTCCCGGAGACCGCGGAGCTCGCGGACTTCACGAAGCGCGCGATGACCGCGGTGCGCGCGGCCTCCGGCGCGCAGGGCTTCAACATCGGTATGAACCAGGGCGACGTCGCGGGCGCGGGCATCGCCGCGCACCTGCACCAGCACGTGGTGCCGCGCTGGGGCGGGGACACGAACTTCATGCCGGTCGTCGGCCACACGAAGGTGCTGCCGCAGCTGCTGGGGGAAACCCGCAAGCTGTTGGCGGACGAGTGGCCCGTAGACTGAGGTCATGGACGAGGGCAGCTTCCCCAAGCCGGTTCTGATCTTCGACGGAGACTGTGGCTTCTGCACGCGCTCGGTCAACGTCCTCAAGCGCCTCCCGATCACAGCGGAGGTGACTCCATACCAGTTCGCAGACCTCGCGGCATACGGGACAACCCCGGAGCGGGCCAACCACGAAGTGTTGTTGGTGGACCCGACAGGCCGGATCCACGGAGGCGCGCAGGCTATTGCGCGCCTTTTGCTTACCGCCGGGGGGATTTACGCCGCGGCGGGCTGGGCCCTGCGCATGCCGCCGATCCGCTGGGTCGCGGCCGGCGTGTACCGCCTGATCGCGAACAACCGCCAGCGGATGCCCGGAGGCACGGCTGCGTGCGCGCTGCCGCCGACGCCGCGTGAGAGTGCGTCGGTCTGAGACGCCGCACCACAACCCTGAAGAGCCCCGCCGGGAAAGACCCGGCGGGGCTCTTTTGTGCTCACGTACTTGTACTCACGGACTGGTCCTCACGGAACTGTCCTTATGGAACCGTCCTCAGGGAACTGCCCGCGTGGAGTCGGAGGACAGAGTCCTCAGTCCTCCTGCTCGACCTCCGCCTTCACCTTCGTCGCCAGCTGCGGCGGCATCGGCTCGTGTCCCAGGTAGTTGCGGGTGAACGTGCCGGTCCCGTGCGACAGCGACCGCAGCTCGATCGCATAGCGCGCGATCTCCACCTCCGGGGCGTCGGCGCGGATCACGGTCCGGCCGTTGTCCCCGGGCTCGGAGCCCGACACCCGGCCGCGGCGCGAGGACAGGTCGCCCATGACCGCGCCCACGTACTCGTCGGCGACCTGGATCTCCAGGCTGTCGACCGGCTCCAGCAGCAGGATGCTGGTCTTGGCCGCGGCGTCCTTCAGGGCCAGCGCGCCGGCGGTCTGGAAGGCCATGTCGCTGGAGTCCACCGAGTGCGCCTTGCCGTCGTACAGCGTCACGCGCAGGTCGATCACCGGGTAGCCGGCCGCGACGCCGCGCTCCATCTGCGCCCGCACGCCCTTCTCCACCGACGGGATGAAGTTGCGGGGCACCGCGCCGCCGACCACCTTGTCCACGAACTCGAAGCCGCTGCCGGAGGGCAGCGGGGTGACCTCGATGTCGCAGATGGCGTACTGGCCGTGGCCGCCGGACTGCTTGACGTGCCGGCCGTGGCCCTTGGCCGCGCCGCCGAAGGTCTCGCGCAGCGAGATGCGGTGCGAGACGGTGTCCACGGCCACGCCGAACTTGTTCTTCAGCCGGTCCAGGACCAGGTCCATGTGGGCCTCGCCCATGCACCACAGCACCAGCTGCCGGGTCTCGGGGTTCATCTCCAGGCGCAGCGTGGCGTCCTCGGCGACCAGCCGGGACAGCGACTGCGACAGCTTGTCCTCGTCGCTCTTGGCGTGCGCGCGGATCGCGATCGGCAGCAGCGGGTCCGGCATCAGCCACTGCTCGATCAGCATCGGGTCGTCCTTGCCGGACAGCGTGTCGCCGCTCTCGGCGTGCAGCAGCTTGGCCACCGCGACGATGTCCCCGGCGATCCCGGCGTCGATCCCGCGCTGCACCTTGCCCAGCGGGCTGGACAGCGCGCCGACGCGCTCGTCGACGTCGTGGTCGGCGTGCCCGCGGGCCTCCTGGCCGTGCCCGGAGACGTGCACCGGGACGTCGGGGCGCAGCGTGCCGGAGAACACCCGCACCAGGCTGATCCGCCCGACGTAGGGGTCGGTCGAGGTCTTCACCACCTCGGCCACCAGCGGCCCCTCCGGGTCGCAGGCCAGCGGCCCCTTCGGCTTGCCCTCCGGCGTGGTCACCGGCGGCACCTCGTGCTCCAGCGGCGAGGGGAAGGCCTTCGCCATCAGCTCCAGCAGCTCGATCGCGCCCAGCGCCGGGGGCGCGGCGACCGTCCCGGAGACGATCGCCGAGTACGGGAGCACCGGGTAGAACGAGCCGCGGGCCACCGCCTTCTCCAGGTCGTCGATCAGCACGTCGACGTCCAGGTCCTCGCCGCCCAGGTAGCGGTCCATGAGGGTCTCGTCCTCGCTCTCGGCGATGATCCCCTCGATCAGGGCGTTGCGGGCGTTCTCCACGCCCTCGCGGTGCGCCTCCTCCGCGTCCCGCTCGGTGCGCTCGCCGTCGGAGTACTCGAAGATCCGCTGGGACAGCAGCCCGATGACGCCGCCGACGTGCTCCTCGTCGTCCAGCAGCGGCAGGTACAGCGGCTGCACGCCGTCGCCGAAGATGCGCTGGCAGATCAGCACCATCTCGTCGAAGTCGGCGCGCGCGGAGTCCAGCTTGGTGACCACCACGGCGCGCGGCATCCCGACCGCCGCGCACTCCTCCCACAGCAGGCGCGTGGAGCCGTCGACTCCGTCGGCGGCCGACACGACGAACAGCGCGGCGTCCGCGGCCCGCAGCCCGGCGCGCAGGTCGCCGACGAAGTCGGCGTAGCCCGGGGCGTCCAGCAGGTTGATCTTGATCCCCTCGAACTCCACCGGGGCCAGCGCCAGCGCGACCGAGCGCTGCTGGCGCTGCTCGACCTCGTCGAAGTCGGTGACGGTGGTGCCCTCCTCGACCCGGCCGGGACGGTTCACCGCGCCGGTCGCGGCCAACAGCGACTCGGCGAGCGTGGTCTTGCCGGCCCCGGTGTGGCCGACCAGGACCACGTTCCGGATCCGCGCGGGCCGGGAGGGCGTCGTCACCCTGCCGGCGGCCCCGGCGTGGCCGCCCTGTCCGCCTGATTTGTCCGCCATCGAGCGTGCTCCTTTTCCTGTGTCAGGGCGGCTCTTCTCTGAGCCGGAGCCGATCTTGTCATGACACTGGGGTAGCGGTTGTACCAGCTGTACATACTTCGTTACCCGGCTGTTCCTTGCAGCCAACTCCTATATGCGACATGCCACAAGGGGGCGGGGCCCGAGCGGTTCACGGGCTGTTCACGGGTCGCACCGGTTGGTCACGGGATCCGGCGCAGGGGAGTCGAGGTGATCTCCTCGGAGACCACGGTCTCGGCCCGGTCCGGGTTGCCCTCGGCGACCGCGGCGACCAGGGCGGCGTGCGCGGCGTGCCCGAGGTTCTCGTCGGCCCGGCCGCTGCGCCGGACCAGGTCGGTCAGCGCCTCGCGCAGGGTCGGGACGAACTGCTCGAACAGGGCCGTGAGCACCGGGTTCCCGGCGGCCGCCACCACGGCCGTGTGCAGGGCGACGTCGGCCTCGATGAACTCCTCGTCGGAGCGGCGCGCGGCCCGGGTCCGGCGCTCCAGCGCGGCCTCCAGCGCGGCGGCGTCGGCCGGGGTGCGGCGCTCGGCGGCCAGCCGCGCGGCGCGGGTCTCGATCATCATCCGGACCTCGTAGAGATCGGCCAGCGAGGCTTTGCGCAGGTGGTCGGCCAGATCCGTCCGGGACTCGGTGGCCAGCACGAACACCCCGGCACCCTGCCGCGGCTGGAGCAGCCCCTCGCCGGCCAGCGCGCGGATCGCCTCGCGGACCGTGGAGCGGCCGACGCCGAGGGAGCCGGCCAGCGTGGTCTCGCCGGGGAGCTTGGTGCCGACCGGCCAGGACCCGCCGGTGATCTGCTCGCGCAGCTGCGCGGCGGCCTGCTCGACGAGCGGGGTGGGCTGGATCGATCGGAGGGTCACGGGGCCACCACCGGGTCGCGGCGACCGTGGTCACCGCGGGCGGCAGCGTGATCCCGGTGTCGGGGTCCGGGAACGGGCCAATGTCCGCGCTGACCGTGGCGCTGGGCAAGGCCGGGATACGGTTCGACATCCTCGACTACTCCGAACACGCGGTCTCCGAGGGCGCCGTCGCGGTGGCGGCCTGCTACCTCCGCTCGCGGGTCGACGGCCGCGAGGTCTGGGGCGTCGGCATGGACACCTCGGTGCTCACCGCGATGGTGCGGGCCGCTGTCTCAGCGCTCAACCAGGGGCTGGATCGGGGTGGTGAGAGGGTGCCCGACCTGGCCTGATGATCCGTTCGGAGGCGCCGGGTTCGCAGGGGGAAACCCGGCCACCGCGGGTCGGCGGGAGCGGCCGGACCCCTATGATGGCCTCGCGGTCGGCTGGCCGCGGTACAGACGCCCCACCGATCCCCACGTACCCGATTTTTGGACGGTCATGCTCAACCGTTACGCGCGTGCCTTCTTCACCGCCGTCTTCACCCCGACTGCCAAGTTCTTCCTGAAGATGAAGATCAGTCCGGACGCGGTGACGCTGGTCGGCACGCTCGGCGTGATCGCCGGTGCGCTGTGTTTCTACCCGCGGGGGTCGTTCTTCGTCGGGACGGTGGTCATCACCGCGTTCGTGTTCTCCGACCTGGTCGACGGCACCATGGCGCGCATCCTGGAGCGCACCGACAAGTTCGGGGCGTTCTGGGACTCCACGCTGGACCGGCTCGGGGACGCCGCGATCTTCGGCGGGCTGGCGTACTGGTTCGCCCGCGGCGGGAACCAGCCGGTGATGTTCGGGCTCTGTCTCACGATCATGGCGCTGGGCGCCGTGGTGTCCTACGCGCGGGCCCGAGCCGAGGGGCTCGGGGTGAACGCCAACGTCGGCTACGTCGAGCGCAGCGAGCGGCTGGTCGGGTCGCTGGTGGCGACCGGGCTGTCGGGGCTGGGCGTGCCGTACATCCAGGCCGTCACGCTGTGGGCCATCGCCGTCGGGTCGTTGGTCACGCTGGTTCAGCGGGTGCTGCTGGTTCGCAAGGTACTGCTCAAGGGGGAGGCGGTCGCGTGAGCGCGGGGAACGCGGGGGGCGTCAAGGAACGGGTCGTCAGCTGGGGCTACGGCGCGGCGTGGACGATAGTGAAAGTGCTGCCGGAGCGCACCGCGTACCGGCTGTTCGACGTCATCGCCGACCGGCTGTGGTCCCGGCGCGGCAGCCAGGTGCGGCAGCTGGAGAAGAACCTGCTGCGCGTGCTCGGCAAGGACACGCCGGAGGCGCAGCTGCGCGCGGTGTCGCGCCGGGCGATGCGCTCGGCGCTGCGGCAGTACTGCGAGCAGTTCCGCATTCCGACGTGGAGCCGGGCGCGGATCATGGACGGCGTCGACTTCCCGCCCGAGGACATAGGGCGTTTGAAGGAGGCCCTGGCCTCCGGGCGCGGCGTGATCATGGCGCTGGGGCACACCGGCAACTACGACCACGCCGGGGTCTGGCTGGTGAACTTCATGGGCGAGGGCTTCACCACCGTCGCCGAGCACCTGAAGCCGGAGTCGGTGGCGGAGAAGTTCCTGGACTACCGGCGCGGCCTGGGCATGGAGGTGCTGCCGCACGACGGCGGGCCGTCGGTGTTCGGGACGCTGGCCCGGCGGCTGCGCGCGGGCAAGGCGGTGGCGCTGGTCGCCGACCGGGACCTGAGCGCCAACGGGGCGCAGGTGACGATGTTCGGCGAGGCCACGCGGATCGCGGCGGGGCCGGCGGCGCTCGCGGTGCAGACCGGGGCGGTGCTGCTGCCGGTGCAGCTCTGGTACCCGTCGTATGGACGGATGAGCATAAGGGTGCGCCCGGAGATCCCGGTTCCGGAGGACGGGAAGCGGCCGGAGAAGGTGGCCGTCATGTGCCAGCAGCTCGCGGACAACTACGCCGAGGGGATCGCGGCGCATCCGACGGACTGGCACATGATGCAGAAGTTCTTCCTCGCGGATCTGGACCCGGCCAAGGCGCCGAAGCCGAAGCCTGAGCCTGAGCCGGCCGAGTCGTTGCCTGCTGAGTTCTCTGAATCGACCTCTGATTCGACCCCTGAACCGCCCTCGGAACCGTCCGCTGAATCCTCTGCATCCTCCTCCGAGGAGGCGTCGTGAAGATCGGCGTGGTCTGCCCCTACGCGTGGGACATCCCCGGCGGCGTGCAGAACCACGTCCGGGACCTGGCCGTGCACCTGATCCGGCTGGGCCACGAGGTGTCGGTGCTGGCCCCGGCCGACGACGAGGCCTCGCTGCCGGCGTACGTCACGCACGCCGGGCGGGCCGTGCCGGTGCCGTACAACGGCTCGGTGGCGCGCGTGAACTTCGGCTTCCTGTCCGCCGCGCGGGTGCGGCGCTGGCTGCACGACGGGGCGTTCGACGTGCTGCACGTGCACGAGCCGTCCTCGCCGAGCCTGTCGATGCTGGCGTGCTGGGCCGGCTCCGGCCCGATCGTCGCCACCTTCCACACGGCCAACCCGCGCTCGCGCGCCATGACGGTCGCGTACCCGATCCTGCAGCCGACGCTGGAGAAGATCAGCGCCCGCATCGCCGTGTCCGAATACGCGCGCCGCACCCTGGTGGAGCACCTGGGCGGCGACGCGGTGGTGATCCCGAACGGCGTGGACGTCGGCTTCTACGAGCGCGCCGAGCCCAAGGCGGAGTGGCAGACGCAGCCCGGCCAGGGCGGCACACTGGCGTTCATCGGCCGCATCAACGAATCCCGCAAGGGCCTGGCGACACTGCTGGAGGCGTTCCCCGAGATCGCCGCGGCCCGCCCCGGAGCCCGCCTCCTGGTCCTCGGCGGCGGCGACATCGACGAGGTCTCGGCCTTCCTGCCGGACGCGGTCCGCGGCCAGGTGGAGTTCCTGGGCCGCCTCTCCGACGAGGATAAGGCCCGGCTGCTGTCGAGCGTGGACGTGTACGTAGCCCCCAACCTCGGCGGCGAGAGCTTCGGCATCATCCTGGTCGAGGCGATGTCCGCCGGAGCCCCGGTCCTGGCCAGCGACCTGGACGCCTTCGGCCTGGTGCTCCAGGGCGGCGCGCTGGGCCGGCTGTTCCCGACCGGCGACGCGCACGCCCTGGCGAAGGACGCGATCGAACTCCTCGACGACGCCACCGAGCGCGCCCGCCTGTCCGAGGCCGCGGCCCTCGCGGTGCGGCGGTACGACTGGTCGGTGGTGGCCGCGGACCTGCTGGCGGTGTACGAGATGGTGACGACGGACGCGGCTTCGCTGGCGCGCGCCGCCGAGGCGGAGGCGGCGGTCGAGGCTTTGGGCGCGCGCGAGGTGCTGGAGCCCTGAGGCGGGTCCGTCAGTCCTCGAAATCCTCGGTGCTGCCGGTCCGCCCGCCGAGCAGCCACGGGATCCGCATCTCCGCGGCCGCCGCGAGGTAGATCTCGATCAGCTCGGCGCGCTCGGGGTCGTCCTCGGGCAGCTGGGATGCCAACGTGGCCTGCGCTGCGGCGATGTACGGCCGGGCGGCCAGGGCGGCGCGCAGGTTCAGCGATCGTCGCAGCATCCGGATCCGCTCGGCGGGCTCCTCGCGGGCCGCCAGGTGGCGGATCGCGATGGACTCCAGGGCCGCGTCGCCGTGCTTCACGCTGAACTCGAGCGCGGTCTCGAAGTGCGGGGCGGCCGCGGCCGCGTCGCCGTCGATGTTGTCGAGCAGGCAGCCCCAGTGGAACTCCGTCCAGGCGCGCGTGGAGTCGTCGCCGTCGCGGAGGGCGTCGCGGTAGCCGGCCTCGGTGGCGGCGCGGTCGTCGGGGCGGGGGTCGCGGTTGAAGAGCAGGCGGCTGTAGGCCAGGCGGGCGCGCAGGAGGTGGGCCGTCGGCGTGTCCTGGTCGAGGGCGGCGACCGCCTGTTCGGCCTCGTCCTGGCCGGTCCACTGGAACATCCAGCGCTCGAAGGCGATCTCGGCCCTCAGCTCGGGTTCGGTGTCCGGGGCCAGCACCGCGAGCGCGGCGTCCCAGTCCCCGAGCAGCTGGAGGCGGCGGGCTATGTAGGCGGTGTCAGTTATCATGGCGCCTACAGTAGGAATTGATGATGTAGGCGGTCAAGTGCAATACGGTGACTACATAGGGAACGTGACCCGGCTGGCCGTCGAGCTGGCCAACACCGGCACCCTGGACCAGGACGGCGAACTGGTCGCGGCCTTCTTCGACCAACACGAGGTCACGCCGCCGGCCGACGGCGCCTACGGCGGCCTGCCGGCGCTGGTGTCCACGGCGCTGGCCCAACTCGTCGACGGCGCCGTCCCCGACGCGGTCCACCGGCTGCTGCGCGACTACCCGCCGGAGATGCACCTCTCCGACCACGACGGCCTCGGCGGCTGGCACATCCACTTCAGCCGCAACGGCGCCCCCGCCGAACGCTGGCTCGGCCAGCTCGTCGCCGCCAAGCTGGCCCTGGTCGCGGCCGGGGACCCGGCGGTCACCCTCGGACGCTGCGCCGCCGCCGGCTGCGGGAACTACTTCGTGGACCAGTCGCGCAACCGCACGCGGCGCTTCTGCGGCAACGCCTGCGCGAGCCGCACGACGGTGGCCGCCTACCGGGCGCGGGCCGGGGCCGCGCAGGATTGAGCGGGGGAGAGTCCCCACCCACCACGGGGGCACACCACCTCAAAAGCGGTGTGCACTGAAGCTTCGACCAGCCTCGAACCCACCCCGGGCGTGTCGCAAGGCATCGCGTCTCAAGTTGCTGCGAACGGGTGCGTCGGAGTCATCCCGCAGCCTCCGAAGGCCCCGCCCGCCGCCGCAGCAGCAGCCGCGCCCACCTCAAACGCTCCGCGCCCACTAGGCTGACCCACCGTGTCCGTCCTCGTCTACGCCGCAGCGGTGGTCCTGCTCATCGGCGTCTACCTCAGCTGGACCGCCAACCGGCTGGACCGCCTGCACACCCGCCGCGACGCCGCCTGGGCCGCGCTCGACGCGCAGCTCGTCCGGCGCGCCTCGGTGTCCCTGGACCTCGCGGCCTCGCGGCTGCTCGATCCGGCCGCCTCTATCCTGCTCGACGACGCCGCGCACACCGCGCGGGACGCCGCCGCCGACTCCCGCGACCTCGCCGAGACCAACCTGACACGGGTGCTGCGCGACGTCTTCGAAGACCCCAAGGAAAGCCTCGCGCTCAAGGAGCGGCCCGGCGGGGGCGCGCTGCTGCTCGAGCTCGACTCCTCCTGCCGGCGCGTGCAGCTGGCGCGGCACTTCTACAACGACGCCGTCCGCGTCACGTGGGTGCTCCGGCGGCAGCGGCTGGTGCGGTGGTTCCGGCTGGCCGGGCACGCGCCGTTCCCGGACACCTTCGAGATGGACGACGAGGAACCCGTCGGTTTGCGCGGGATGGCCTCCACCTAGCGGTAAGGTGTAAGGGGCGCGTTGTGTGTAAGGGGCGTCACGGACCTGCGGTGATGACGTTCCCCGTCCGACACAAGCCGCCTCACCGTCCACTCCCGCATCCTGACCTGGCCACATTGTCAGGTGGATCACACTTGCGCGCCCTCTAGGATGGTGCATCGGGAGCAGTCCGCTCATCATCCGATAATCCTTCCCTTGTGAGGTCATCCGTGTCCGTGAACGAGAACACCGCGCAGGCTCCGGAGATCGGTACCGCCCGCGTCAAGCGCGGCATGGCCGAGATGCTCAAGGGCGGCGTGATCATGGACGTCGTCAACGCCGAGCAGGCCAAGGTCGCCGAGGACGCCGGCGCGGTCGCGGTCATGGCGCTGGAGCGGGTGCCCGCCGACATCCGCAAGGACGGCGGCGTGGCCCGGATGAGCGACCCCGACATGATCGACGGCATCATCGAGGCCGTCTCGATCCCGGTCATGGCCAAGGCCCGGATCGGCCACTTCGTCGAGGCCCAGGTGCTGCAGGCGCTCGGCGTGGACTACATCGACGAGTCCGAGGTGCTCACCCCCGCCGACGAGACCCACCACATCGACAAGTGGGCGTTCACCGTCCCCTTCGTCTGCGGCGCCACCAACCTCGGCGAGGCCCTGCGCCGGATCGCCGAGGGCGCGGCGATGATCCGCTCCAAGGGCGAGGCCGGCACCGGCAACGTCGTGGAGGCCACCCGGCACATGCGCCAGCTGCGCGCCGACATCCGCAAGCTGACCACGCTGGACGAGTCCGAGCTGTTCCTCGCCGCCAAGAACCACCAGGCCCCGTACGAGCTGGTCAAGGAGGTCGCGCGCACCAGCAAGCTGCCGGTCGTGCTGTTCACCGCCGGCGGTCTGGCCACGCCGGCCGACGCCGCGATGATGATGCAGCTCGGCGCCGAGGGCGTGTTCGTCGGCTCCGGCATCTTCAAGTCCGGCGACGCCCCCAAGCGCGCCAAGGCGATCGTCGAGGCCACCACGCACTACGACGACGCGGACCTGATCGCCAAGGTCTCCCGCAACCTCGGCGAGGCGATGGTCGGCATCAACATCGACACGCTGCCGGACGAGCAGCGCTACGCCTCCCGCGGCTGGTAACCCCATGGGGGACAGCGGTACCAAGACGATCGGCGTGCTCGCGCTGCAGGGCGACTTCCGCGAGCACGTCGCGTCGCTGACGGCGGTCGGCGCGAACACCGCGCCGGTGCGCCGCCCGGCCGATCTGGACGCGGTCGACGCGCTGGTCGTGCCCGGCGGGGAGTCCACCGCGATGTGGAAGCTCGCCACCACGGCCGAGATGTTCGTCCCGGTGCGCAAGCGGATCGCCGACGGGATGCCGGCCTTCGGCACCTGCGCCGGGATGATCATGCTGGCCGACCGGATCACCGACGCCGCCGCCGGTCAGGAGACCTTCGGCGGGCTGCCGATCACCGTGCGGCGCAACGCCTTCGGGCGGCAGACCGAGTCCTTCGAGGAGCCGATCGGCTTCGACGGAATCGGAGAACTGACCGGCGTCTTCATCCGCGCGCCGTGGGTGGAGGAGCTCGACGAGGGTGTCGAGGTGCTGGCACGCGTCACCAGTGGCCCGGCTATCGGTAGGATCGTCGCAGTCCGGCAGGGAAACCTGCTGGCGACGTCCTTCCATCCGGAGCTGACCGCGGACCACCGGGTCCACGAGTACTTCGTGGCCATGGTGAACGACCGCGACGCAGCCTGAATGAATTCGTAGTTAGGGAGCAGGGGTAATGTCCGGCCACTCCAAATGGGCGACCACCAAGCACAAGAAGGCGGTCATCGACGCCAAGCGCGGCAAGCTGTTCGCCCGGCTGATCAAGAACATCGAAGTCGCGGCCAAGACCGGCGGCGGAGATGTGACAGGTAACCCCACGCTCTTCGACGCGGTGCAGAAGGCCAAGAAGAACTCGGTCCCGGCCGACAACATCGACCGCGCGGTCAAGCGCGGGTCCGGTGCGGAGGCCGGCGGCGCCGACTGGCAGACCATCATGTACGAGGGCTACGCGCCGAACGGCGTGGCGGTGCTGATCGAGTGCCTGACCGACAACCGCAACCGCGCCGCCTCCGAGGTGCGGGTGGCCATGACCCGCAACGGCGGGTCGATGGCCGACCCGGGCTCGGTGTCGTACATGTTCGCCCGCAAGGGTGTCGTGATCGTCCCCAAGGCCGGCAGCCTGAGCGAGGACGACATCCTGCTGGCGGTGCTGGAGGCCGGCGCCGAGGAGGTCAACGACCTCGGCGAGTCCTTCGAGGTGGTCAGCGAGGCCGGGGACCTGATCCCGGTGCGCACCGCGCTGCAGGGCGCCGGGATCGACTACGAGTCGGCCGAGTCCTCCTTCCTGCCCTCGGTGCAGGTCGAGCTGGACGAGGACGGCGCGCGCAAGGTGTTCCGCCTCATCGAGGCGCTGGAGGACAGCGACGACGTGCAGAACGTCTACGCCAACTTCGACGTCTCCGACGAGGTCATGGAGAAGATCGACGCCTGACAAGGCGGCATATGTGCATATGTGGGAGCCGGATCCGCGAGCGTGGGCCCGGCTCCCTCATTGTGTCCCCCCGCGCCACTAGGCTTCCCTGAACAAGAGAACTGCTGTTTCAGGCGACATCTCAGGGAACGAAAGGTCGGTCGGTCGCGCGTGCGGGTGCTGGGGGTCGATCCGGGACTGACGCGGTGCGGCGTGGGCGTCGTCGAGGGCACGCCCGGACGGCCGCTGACGCTGGTCGGGGTCGGCGTCATCCGCACCCCGGCGAGCATGGACCTCTCGCGGCGGCTGCTGGCCATCGAACAGGGGCTGGAGGCGTGGCTCACCGAGCACCGGCCCGAGGCGGTCGCGGTGGAGCGGGTCTTCAGCCAGCACAACGTCAGCACCGTGATGGGCACCGCGCAGGCCAGCGCGGTCGCGATGCTGGTGGCCGCGCGGCACGGGCTGCCGGTGGCGCTGCACACGCCCAGCGAGGTGAAGGCGGCGATCAGCGGATCCGGACGCGCCGACAAGGACCAGGTGGCCACGATGGTGGCGCGGGTCCTGCGGCTGGCCGAGCCGCCGAAGCCGGCCGACGCCGCCGACGCCGCGGCGCTGGCCATCTGCCACATCTGGCGGGGGACGGCGCAGAACCGGCTGGCCGCGGCGATCGCGAAGCAACGATGAATAGCAGTAAGCAACGATGAGCAGCAGTGAGCAGCAGTGAGCGGCGTTAAGCAGCAGTGAGCACACTCGGCAGTGAGCACACTTATGAGCGACGAGCTATGAGCACAGCACAGTGAGGAGTGGCGCGTGATCGCCTTCGTGTCCGGCCCGGTGGCCGCGGTGAACCCGACCAGCGCCGTGGTCGAGGTCGGCGGCGTCGGCATGCTCGTGCACTGCGGCCCCGGCACGCTGGCGGCCCTGAGCGTCGGCGAGAAGGCCAAGCTCTTCACGGCGATGGTGGTCCGCGAGGACTCGCTGACCCTCTACGGCTTCGCCACCGACGACGAGCGCGCCGTGTTCGAGCTCGTGCAGACCGCCAGCGGCATCGGCCCGAAGGTGGCGCAGGCGATGCTGTCGGTGCACGCCCCCGACACGCTCCGGACCATCTTCATGACCGGCGACGAGGCGGCGCTGACGCAGGTCCCGGGCATCGGTAAGAAGGGCGCGCAGCGTCTGCTGCTGGAGCTCAAGGAGCGCCTGGGCCCGCCGACCGGCGCGGTGCCGGGGCAGGCGCAGAACGGCTGGAGCCGCGCGGGCCTGGGCTCCTGGCGCATCCAGCTGCTGGAGGCGCTGACCGGCCTCGGCTGGTCGGCGCGCGAGGCCGACGACGCGGTCACCGCGGTCAGCCCGCTGGCCACCGAGCAGGAGGCGGCCGGGCAGACCGTACAGTTGGGGCCGCTGCTGAAGGCGGCTCTGCGGACGATGAAGAAGTAGTGGGGCTCAGCTGATCTGATTCGTCGGCGAAGCCGGCATTTGTCATAAAAGAGGAGCTCGTGGAACAGGAAACCGAACGCCTCGTCTCCGGCGCCGCCGTCACCGGCGACGTCGAGGAGCAGGCGGCCGACGCGGCGCTGCGGCCCAAGCGGCTGGCCGAGTTCGTCGGGCAGCCCAAGGTGCGCGACCAGCTGTCGCTGGTGCTGGACGCGGCACGGATGCGGGAGGCTGCGCCGGACCACATCCTGCTGTCCGGGCCGCCCGGGCTGGGCAAGACCACGCTGTCGATGATCATCGCCAACGAGCTCCAGGTGCCGATCCGGATCACCTCCGGGCCGGCCATCCAGCACGCCGGCGACCTGGCGGCGATCCTGTCCTCGCTGGCCGACGGCGAGGTGCTGTTCGTCGACGAGATCCACCGCATGTCCCGGCCCGCCGAGGAGATGCTCTACATGGCGATGGAGGACTTCCGGGTCGACGTCATCGTCGGCAAGGGCCCCGGGGCCACCGCGATCCCGCTGGAGCTGCCGCCGTTCACGCTCGTCGGGGCCACCACGCGCTCCGGGCTGCTGCCCGCGCCGCTGCGCGACCGCTTCGGCTTCACCGCGCACCTGGAGTTCTACTCCGCCGTCGACCTGGAGCACGTCGTCAACCGCTCGGCCCGGCTGCTGAACGTGCGCATCGACGCCGACGGCGCGAAGGAGCTCGCCGGGCGCTCGCGCGGGACCCCGCGTATCGCCAACCGCCTGCTGCGGCGGGTCCGGGACTACGCCGAGGTCAAGGCCGACGGCGCGGTGAACCTGGAGATCGCCAGGGCCGCGCTGGACGTCTACGAGGTCGACGAGCGCGGCCTGGACCGGCTGGACCGCGCGGTGCTGCACGCGCTGCTCAAGCTGTTCGGCGGCGGGCCGGTCGGGCTGTCCACGCTCGCCGTGGCGGTGGGGGAGGAGTCCGAGACGGTCGAGGAGGTCGCCGAGCCGTTCCTGGTGCGCGAGGGCCTGCTGGCGCGGACGCCGCGGGGGCGGATCGCGACCGCCGCGGCCTGGGCGCATTTCGGGCTCAGTGCACCCTGATCCGGGGCTGGCCGTCAATACCCGTTTGATATCGGGCATATCACGCGAACCGGCGGCACATCACCGGTCTCATCGTTCCCACCAGGCGACTTGCGGCCCTGCAGGCTCCCATGGTTCACAAGTTCCGGATGATTTCGACTACGTTGGGTCACGGGAACCGGCCGTAGGCCCCGGACCGTTGTTCGGGGCGTATCCGCTCGCATAAACTCCCGCGAGTCGGGCGGTGCCCCCCACCGCCCATCAGCGACCGCCCGGCCCGGCGCCGGCGGTCTTCAACAAGGACCAGCGACACCTATGGGATCTCCCGTTTTCCTGATCTGGATCGTCCTGATCGGGGCCATGTTCTACTTCATGATGATCCGTCCGCAGAAGCGGGCCCGGGCGCAGCAGTCCGACATGCTGCAGCACCTGCAGCCCGGCGCGTACGTGCGGACCACAGCCCAGATCATGGGCACCATCGTCGAGGTCGGTGACGACTGGGCCATCGTGGAGACCACCCCGGGGACGCGCATCAAGTTCGGCAAGCCCGCCATCGTCGGCATCATCATGGAAGACGAGGACGTGCCCGAGGGCGAGGACGCCGAGGACGCGCCGACCCCCGGCGGCATCGGCGACGCCCCGCACGGCCTGCAGGACGCCATCCCGGCCCAGGACGCCGTGCCGGCGCAGGACGCGAAGCCGGCCGACGCCGATGACGCCGATGACGCCGTGAAGTCCGAGACCGACAAGTCCGACACCGCGAAGTCCGACGCCGAGCCGGCCGATTCCGAGGGCTCCGCCGAGGAGGTCAAGGACGCCGAGCCGGCGAAGTCGTGACCCCGGTCCCGACTTGGCTCGCCAACACAAAAGGTTTCCTCAACGAAAACCTGTAAGGTCGCACCGCCGCCACGGACTGTGAACCCCGGTCCGGGTGGCGGGGCGGCGTGGGGTGTGACCGACGCGCCGTCGCCGGACACGACACGACACGAAGAGACGGACGAATCCCTTGGCCGGATCGAAGGCTCCGCGGTCCCGGAACCGCAAGACGAGCCCATGGACCCCCCTGACGGCGCTGGCCGCCGTCATCATGGCGCTGGTCGGCACCATGATCGGCACCGGGCACCGCACGCCCCAGCTCGGCATCGACCTCGCCGGCGGCACCACGATGACCATGACCGCCCAGGGCAAGACCCCGGCTTCCGGAGACATGGACACGGCGCTGCAGATCATGCGGAACCGCGTCAACGGCCAGGGCGTGTCCGAGGCCCAGGTGACCAAGCAGGGCAACAACTCGATCGAGATCGACCTGCCCGGCAAGAACTCCTCGGACCTGCTCAGGGAGCTCGGCCAGACCGCGAAGCTGTACTTCCGCGTGGTGGTCTCCGACCCCACCCAGTACGGCGTCCCGCTGCGGCAGAGCCTCACGCCGAACACCCCGCAGACCTCCACGCCGAGCCCGTCCGGGACCGGCACGCCGTCCGGGTCCGGCTCCAAGGCGTCCAGCACGCCCTCGTCCAAGGGCAGCAGCAGCGGCGCCACGTCGTCGAAGCCGAGCACGTCCTCGACTCCGTCCACGCCGACCGGCACCGCGACGTCCACCCAGCACCGGGTCGCCGACTCCGGTCTGAAGGACGCCACCCCCAGCACCACCCCGAGCTCCCCGAGCGGCACCGCGACCGCGACCGCCAGCTCCAAGAGCTCGGCGTCCACGCCCTCGACCCCGCCTTCGACCCCGGCGGCGAACCCGTCCTCGGGCGCGCCGAGCGCGTCCCCGAGCGCCCCGGCCACCGCGCCGGACGGCACGGTCAAGCAGACCACCCCGAGCCAGGACACGCTGTTCCTGTACGAGACCATCGACTGCACCAAGCCGCCGTCGGACCTGGGCAGCAAGTTCCCCGCCAACGCGTTCGCGGTCGGCTGTGACTTCACCTCCCACGTGCCGTACCTGCTCCAGCCGGCCGACGTGGACGGCAAGGACCTGACGAGCGCCTCGGCCAACGCGGTCACCGCCGGCGGCCAGAACGCGTTCCTGACCGGCCAGTGGGAAGTGGACCTGTCCTTCAACGGCAAGGGCGCCACGGACTTCGGCCGCGTCACCACGCTGCTGAACGGCAACGGCGGCGAGTTCGCCGTGGACCTGGACGGCGTCGTCTACAGCGCGGCCACGGTGACGACCCCGATCACCGACGGCAACGCGCGGATCACCGGCACCTTCTCCCAGAAGCAGGCCGAGAACCTGGCCAACGTGCTGAAGTACGGCGCGCTGCCGATCACCTTCGACCAGGGCGACGTCTCGCAGATCTCGGCCTCGCTGGCCGGCAACCAGCTCACCGCCGGCCTGGTCGCCGGCGGGATCGGCCTGGTGCTGGTCGTCGCCTACCTGATCGCCTACTACCGCGGTCTGTCGCTCGTGGCCGTGGCCTCGCTGCTGATCTCCGGGATCCTCACCTA
This sequence comes from Catenulispora rubra, assembly GCF_015356825.1. Lineage (GTDB taxonomy): Bacteria > Actinomycetota > Actinomycetes > Streptomycetales > Catenulisporaceae > Catenulispora > Catenulispora rubra. The sequence goes on from NZ_JAACYW010000027.1 coordinate 20,936, forward strand.
CTCGCTGGCGAGCCTGCTCGGCCCGGCGATGGGCTTCCGGCTCTCGCTGGCCGGCGTCGCGGGTCTGGTGGTCGCCATCGGCATCACCGCGGACTCGTTCGTCATCTTCTTCGAACGGCTCCGCGACGAAGTCCGTGAGGGCAGAACCCTGCGAACGGCCGTGGACCACGGCTGGGTCCGGGCCCGGCGCACCATCATCTCCTCGGACTTCGTGTCCTTCCTGGCCGCCTTCGTGCTGTACGAGGTCTCGGTCGGCACGGTGAAGGGCTTCGCCTTCACCCTGGGTCTGACCACCCTCCTGGACATCGTGGTGGTCTTCACCTTCACCAAGCCGATCGTCACGCTGCTGGCCCGCCGCAGCTTCTTCAACGACGGCCACCCCTGGTCCGGGCTGGACCCCAACCGCCTGGGCGTGAAGAAGTCGCCGGGCATCCGCCAGACGGTCGTCGACCGCCGTGCCGCCGCCCGCCGGGGCTCCGCGGAAGGGAATGAAGCCTGATGTCCGCCCACAACAGCTGGGGCAACCGCCTGTACCGCGGCGAGGTCGCCTACGACTTCATCGGCAAGCAGAAGCGCTGGTACACCATCTCCGGCGCCCTCCTGCTCATCTCGGTCGTGTCCCTGGTGGTCTTCGGGCTGAACTTCACCCTGGACTTCCGGGGCGGGTCGCAGTTCGACATCAAGTCGTCCACGGCCAGCACCCAGACGATCACCGACCACGTCGGCGCCATCGTGAAGGACCCGCAGGTCTACAGCTCGAGCAGCGCCGACGGCCGGCACGTCATCGTCAAGACCACGCCGCTGAGCAGCGACCAGCTGGCCAAGGTGCGCGAGGCGATCGCGACCGACGCCGGCCAGAAGGACAAGCCCGACGCGGTCACGGTGCAGCTGGTCTCCGGCTCCTGGGGCCACGAGATCACGCAGAAGGCGATCGAGGGTCTGATCGTCTTCGTGGCGCTGGTGATGCTGTACCTGGCGGTCTTCTACGAGTGGAAGATGGCGCTGTCCGGCATCGTCGCCCTGATCCACGACCTGGTGATCACCGCCGGCATCTACGCCCTGATCGGCTTCGAGGTCTCCCCGGCCACGGTCATCGGCTTCCTGACGATCCTGGGCTACTCCCTGTACGACACCGTCGTGGTGTTCGACAAGGTCCGGGAGAACACCAAGGGCCTGGGCACGACCAAGACCGACCAGAGCTACACGCAGGCCGCCAACCTGGCCGTCAACCAGACCCTGATCCGCTCGCTGAACACCTCGCTGATCGCGCTGATCCCGGTGGCGTCGCTGCTGTTCGCCGGCACGGTGGTCAGCGGCGGCGCGGGCGTGCTCCAGGACCTGGCGCTGGCCCTGCTGGTCGGCATCGCGGTCGGCACCTACTCCTCGATCTTCATCGCGACGCCGATCCTGGCCGACCTGAAGGAGCGCGAGCCGGAGATGCGCACGCTGAAGCGCAAGGCGTCCGGGTCGCAGGCCAAGGCCGCGGCGCGGGCCGAGCGCAACGCCGTGCCGACGCAGGACGACCGGCTGGGCGCGGAGTACCCGGGCGACCCCGAGGACTTCGAGGCGGCCGGGGCCGGCGAGCCGGCGCGGGACGTGCCGCGCGGTCCGCGCAACCAGCCGGTGCGCGGGGACCGGGGCCGGAACCGGCCCAGCGGCAAGCGGCGCTGACGCTTTCACCTGCTCCGACCTGCCCGCACCGCCTCGGCGCGGGCAGGGGGCGGTGATCGCACAGGGTAAGCTCACCGGAGTGAGCTTCCCCGAAAACCCCAGTGGCGGGGACCTGTCCAAGGTCCTCGCCACTCGCATTCTCGACGTCCCCGACTTCCCGAACCCGGGGGTCGTGTTCAAGGACATCACTCCGCTCTTGGCCGACCCGGAGGGCTTCGCGGTGGTGGTCGGGGCGATGGCCGAGCTGGTGCGCGCGGCCGGGGCCACCCGCGTCGCGGGGCTGGAGGCGCGCGGCTTCATCCTGGCGGCCCCGGTGGCGCTGGCGGCGGGTGTCGGGTTCGTGCCGGTCCGCAAGGCGGGCAAGCTGCCGCGCGAGACGTACCATGAGGACTACCAGCTGGAATACGGAACCGCGGCCATAGAGGTGCACCGCGACGCCTTCCAACCCGGCGAGCGCGTGATGGTCGTGGACGACATCCTGGCCACCGGCGGCACCGCGGTGGCGGCGGCGAACCTGGTGCGCGACGCGGGCGCGGAGCCGGTGGGACTGGCGGTGCTGATGGAGCTGGCCTTCCTGCACGGCCGCGAGCGCTTCGCCGCAGCCGTCCCGAACGCCGGGATCCACCCGCTTCTGGTGGTCTGAGCGGCGGTCTGACTGATGGTCTGAGTGGTGGTCTGACCTGGCTGTTGCGCCGACTGGGAAACAATGCCCGGGCAGCGGTCGTTACACTGGGCGAACCCACTAGGCGAGAGGGGTCGCGCTTGGCGACGAAGGAGCAGGTCGGGACGACGGCCGGGTCCGGCGCGACCGGCGGCGGAGACGCCGCGGCGAACGGGACCGCGAACGGCACGGCCGCCACAGGCAACGACGCTGCTGCGAAGTCGGGGAAGACCGGCCGGGGTAAGGGCTCCGGGTCCGGTGGCGCGGGCAAGACCGGCGCGCCTGCTACCCCTGCGCCTGCTACTGCCGCGGCCCAGAACGGCGCCACGACGGCTGCCGGGGAGCCGCAGGGGTCGGGGCAGGGGAAGCCTCAGGCTCGGGCTCCGAAGGCCGCTACGGCTCCGGGTGGATCTGGCGCCGCTGCGGCGGGTTCTTCCGCCACGCCGATTGTGCCTGCGCCGACTGCCGGTGCTGCTTCTGCCGCGAACGCCTCAGCTTCTTCCGCGCCGGCGGCCGCTGCTGCCTCCTCGCAGACCTCGCCATCTTCTTCAGCGCCGACTGTGCCCGCCCCGGCGGCCTCTGCTGCTTCTTCCGCGCCTGCCTCGGCTCCTGCCGCTGCTGCTTCCTCGCAGACCTCGCCGCCTTCTTCTGCGCCGGCGCCCGCAGCTTCCTCTGCCCCGACCGCACCGCCTTCTTCCGCGCCGGCTGTGCCTGCACCGGCGCCTTCTGCCGCGACTGTCTCAGCCGCCTCCGCCGTGCCCGCGCCGTCTTCTTCCGCACCGACAGCTGCTTCTGCAGCGGCCCCCGTGCCGACTCCGCCGGCTGGATCCGCACCGCGTGCCAAGTCGGCCCCGGCATCTCCCACCTCAGCCGTGCCCACACCGCCTTCCGCGGCCCCCGCGCGCCTGAGCTCGGCCTCCCTCCCCGCCGCGCCGCCGGTCCCGGCCGCCGCGGCCGGCGTCAAGTCCGGCACCTCCTCCCGCCCCAGCTCCAGCCGCGTACGCGCGCGCCTCGCACGCCTGGGCTCCGCGCGCAGCGGCGGGCCGCCGGTGGTCCTGGAGCCGCTGTTCAAGATCATCCGGGCCAACCACCCGAAGGCCGACCTGAAGCCGGTCGAGCAGGCCTACGCCGTCGCCGAGCGGCATCACCGCGGCCAGCGGCGCAAGAGCGGCGATCCGTACATCACGCATCCGCTCGCCGTCACCACGATCCTGGCCGAGCTCGGCATGGACGTGCCGACGCTGTGCGCCGGGCTGCTGCACGACACCGTCGAGGACACCGACTACACCCTCGACATGCTGCGCGGCGACTTCGGCGACACCGTCGCGCTGCTCGTGGACGGCGTCACCAAGCTGGACAAGGTCAAGCTCGGCGAGGCCACGCAGGCCGAGACCGTGCGCAAGATGGTCGTGGCCATGGCCCGGGACATCCGCGTGCTGGTCATCAAGCTCGCCGACCGGCTGCACAACATGCGCACCATGCGCTACATGAAGCGGGAGAAGCAGGAGAGCAAGTCCCGCGAGACGCTGGAGATCTACGCCCCGCTGGCGCACCGGCTGGGCATGAACACGATCAAGTGGGAGCTGGAGGACCTGGCGTTCGCCATCCTCTACCCCAAGATGTACGACGAGATCGTGCGCCTGGTCTCCGAGCGCGCGCCCAAGCGCGAGGAGTACCTGAGCCAGGTCATCGACGCGGTGCACGGCGACCTGCGCGAGGCCAAGATCCGCGCCACCGTCACCGGCCGGCCGAAGCACTACTACTCGGTCTACCAGAAGATGATCGTGCGCGGCCGCGACTTCGCCGACATCTACGACCTGGTCGGCATCCGGGTCCTGGTGGACTCGGTGCGCGACTGCTACGCGGCGCTCGGCGCCATCCACGCGCGGTGGAACCCGGTCCCCGGCCGGTTCAAGGACTACATCGCGATGCCGAAGTTCAACATGTACCAGTCCCTGCACACCACGGTGATCGGCCCCGGCGGCAAGGCCGTGGAGCTGCAGATCCGCACCTTCGCGATGCACCGCCGCGCGGAGTACGGCGTCGCGGCGCACTGGAAGTACAAGGAGGACGCCGTCGAGGGCGTCCGCAAGCCGACCAACGGCGCCGGCACCGCCAACCCCGGCGGCGACATGGCGTGGCTGCGGCAGCTGCTGGACTGGCAGAAGGAGACCGCGGACCCGAACGAGTTCCTGGACGCGCTGCGGTTCGACCTGTCCACCGCCGAGGTCTACGTCTTCACGCCCAAGGGCATGGTGATGGCGCTGCCGTCCGGCTCGACCCCGGTCGACTTCGCCTACGCGGTGCACACCGAGGTCGGCCACCACACCATCGGCGCGCGGGTCAACGGCCGCCTGGTCCCGCTGGACAGCAAGCTGGACAACGGCGACGTGGTGGAGATCTTCACCTCCAAGGCCCCGAACTCCGGCCCCTCGCGCGACTGGCTGGGCTTCGTGGCGTCCCCGCGTGCTCGCAACAAGATCCGCCAGTGGTACACCAAGGAGCGCCGCGAGGAGGCGGTCGAACAGGGCAAGGACCAGCTCGCCAAGGCCATGCGCAAGCAGGGGCTGCCGCTCCAGCGCCTGATGACCTCCGAGTCCCTGGCCACCGTCGCCCACGACCTCCGCCACGCCGACATCAGCGCCCTGTACGCGGCGATCGGCGAAGGCCACGTCTCGGCCCAGCACGTCGTCCACCGCCTCCTGCACCTCCTCGGCGGCGAAGAAGGCGCGACCGAGGACCTGGCCGAGGCGACCGTCCCGGGCAACATCGAGAAGCTGTCCCGCCGCGGCCAGGCCCGCCCCGCCGGCGACCCCGGCGTCCTGGTGAAGGGCGCCGACGACATCTGGGTCAAGCTGGCCCGCTGCTGCACCCCGGTCCCCGGCGACGACATCGTCGGCTTCATCACCCGCGCCTCCGGCGTCAGCGTCCACCGCGCGGACTGCACCAACATCGAATCCCTGGCCGCCCAGCCCGAACGGATGGTGGAGGTGTCATGGTCGCCCGGAGGGGCGTCCATGTTTCTCGTCGCGATCCAAGTCGAGGCGCTAGACCGGTCCAGGCTCCTCTCAGACGTCACCCGCGTCCTGTCGGACCAGCACGTCAACATCCTGTCGGCTTCGGTCACGACCAGCCGGGACCGGGTCGCGATCTCGCGCTTCACCTTCGAGATGGCCGACCCCGCGCATCTGGGCGCGGTGCTGAAGGCGGTCAAGGGCGTTGAAGGGGTGTTCGACGTCTATCGGGTGACGAGCGCCAAGCACGCGTGAGTTTGTTCGCACTCTTTCGTGTGAAGCGGGACGGAAAGACGGATTCGCCGCAAAAGCCCTGATTATCGTCGCGGACATGGTCGGTTCCTCGCACGAAGCCCTACATCGGATCTTCCAACACGACTCGGAGCTGCTCAGCAAGACGTTTCGGACGTTAGGTCTGGCATTACCCACGCCCGACGTGGTGTCGGTCATCTCCGGCGACGTGACGGAGATCCGGCCGCTGGAACGGCGCATCGACACTCTGCTGCGCTGTGACACGGCGGACGGTCAGGCGTACCTGGTGCTCGTTGAAGCACAGCGGAGCTGCGACAGCGACAAGCCCTACTCCTGGATGTACTACCTCGCGTACCTGGCAGACAGATACAAGTTGCCTGTTTTGCTACTCGTGGTCTGCCAGGATCGTCGCGTCGCACAGTGGGCGTCCCAGCCGTTCAAGCGTGGGGCCGGGTCGTGGGCTGCGCTGACGCTCCGCGCCCTTGTCGTCGGTCCGCACAACGTGCCAGCTGTCGTAGATGAGGAGGAGGCACGACGCGATGTTCTCCTCACGGTGTTTTCCGTACTAACCCACGCGAATGACGAGGACGTCGATGCGATACTGGGAGCACTGGCCTCGGCACTGAAGACCATGGAAGACGAAGACAAGGCCTTCGACCTGGCCGAACTTACTCTCGTCGGGGTGGATGGCACCCCGGCCGGCGCGATCTGGAGGCAGATGATGGCGTTGGACACGTCGTTTTACCGCTCGTCGTTCTCGCGGCAGCTCCGTGCCGAGGGTGTCTCTGCGAGCGTGCTCCGCGTCCTGGACAAGCGGCGCGTGACGCTGACGGACGAGCAGCGTGCCCATATCGAGGGATGCATCGACCGCGAGCAGCTTGACGAGTGGCTCGATCGCGCCGTGACCGCGACGAACGCGTCCGAGGTCTTCGACGCCGACTGAACCCGGACAGGCGGGCCTGGCTGGCGCTAAACCTCAACTCGCGAACCTCAAGTCCCGAACCTCAACTGCCGAACGTCACGTCCGTCGGCCCGACTCCGTCCGCGACTGAAGCTGTTCGTCGGTCGGGGCGGGGGTCGGCGAGCAAGGTACCGGCGGCGAGGTCGGCGCTCATACCGGCCATGTTCCCGATCATGCGTTGTGGGCTGCGGCTGCCTGCAAAATCGTGCATTATGCCCCTCGTGAAAGACAGTTTCCGTGAGCGGTCACATGTCTTGGACTGGGCAATACCTTCGTCAATACTTCGAGAACAGAACATCGCGCGTGATCGCTCACAGGCCAGAACCCCGACCGCCCGACGCACCGACTATCGGTGAGGCGTTTCGGGCGATAGCAACGTTTTGGGCAAGCGCACGATTCGGGCTACAACCGGGACGCCGTGATCGCTAGGGTGTGCGGGTGCGGAGTCGAGTCCCGGCGCGGATGACGTTGTCCCCTGCGCGCAAGGGGTTGATCGCGATGGCGGCGGCGCATTTGGCGACGTTGGCCGGCCTGCTGATCGCCGGGCAGTGGGACCGGGCCTCGCTGTGGGTGGTCGCCGGGGGGTTCGGGGTGCTCGCGGTCGGGCTGCCGTGGATGCTGGTGGCGCTGTGCGTGGACTACGTCGTGGACCCGGCCGCGTGGCGCCGGACGGTCGTCGTGGAGGGCTTCGCGACCAGTGCGGGCTACACCGTGCCGCCGCACCCCTCGGACGAGAGCTATGTCCTGCACCGGGTCTACGAGTTCACGACGCTGCGCGGTGAGACCCGCCGGGCCGGCAGCCGGGCCACGTTCCCCGAGGCGCCGGACGGCCGCATCCGGCTGCGCTACGACCCCCGGCACCCGAGTCGGATCTGGCCGGCGCGGATCGCCCCCGGGACGGCTGCGGCCGGCGCCGTCGTCGCGGTGCTGATGCTCACCGCGGCCGCCTTCGCGTTGGCCGGCGCCGTCGGGTTCGGGCTTCAGACCTGGGCATAGCGGGCGCGGTGGGTGAGGTGGACTCAACCCCCGGCGCTCAGCGCCGATGAGCCTGTTACGGGACAACCCCTAAAGGCGCCAAAACCCTTGCCCCACAGGCCGATCCGGGCGCCCTCCCGAAGGAAGACGCCCGGATGGAAAGAACCAACTCGCAGATACCAACCGCAGATACCAACCTCAGGCCGTGAACTCCGCCAGCGCTTAGGCCGCAGACTCCGCCAGCCTCAAGCCGTGAGCTCTGCCAGTCCTCAGGCCGTGAACACCGCCAGCCCTCAGGCCATGAACTCCGCCAGCCTCAAGCCGTGAACGCCGCCAGCCTCAGGACGCGAACACCACCAGCCCTCAAGCCGTGAACTCCGCCAGCGCCTTCTCCGCCTCGGCCAACCACTCCTGCCGAGCCGCGATCGAAGCCTCGGCCTCCGCCGCCTTCTTCTCCTGCCCGGCCGCACGCGCCTTGTCCGCCTGTACCCGCAGCTTGTCCAGCACGGCGCGCAGCTGCTCGACCGTGGCCTCGGCGCGGGCCCGCTTCTCCGGGTCCTTGCGCGAGTGCTCGGCGGCCTCGGCGTCGGCGATGGCGCGGTCCACCGTGTGCAGGCGGCCCTCGATGCGCTGGCGGGCGTCGCGCGGGACCGGGCCGACGGCCTCCCAGCGCTCGTTCAGCGAGCGCAGCGCGACCCGGGCCGCGCGGTGGTCGGTGATCGGGAGCAGGGCCTCGGCCTCGACCACCAGGATCTCCTTGGCGGCCAGGTTCTCGCGCTCGGCGCCGCTGCGCTCGTCGAGTACCGCGTTGCGGGCTGCGAAGAAGGTGTCCTGGGCGGCCTTGAAGCGCTTCCAGAGCTCGTCCTCGACGTCGCGCTGCGCGCGGCCGGCGGTCTTCCACTCGCTCATCAGGTCGCGGAAGCGGCCGGCGGTGGAGTTCCAGTCGGTGGAGTCCTGCAGGGCCTCGGCCTCGGCGATCAGGCGCTCCTTGTGCGCGCGGATCTCCACGCGCTGGGCGTCGAGCTCGGCGAAGTGCTGCTTGCGGCGCTTGGCGAAGGCCGAGCGGGCCTGGGACAGCCGGTGCCACAGCTCGTCGTCGGTCTTGCGGTCCAGGCGCGGGGCGGCCTTCCACTCGTCCAGGAGGACCTTCATGCGGTCGCCGGCGACCCGCCACTCGGTGGACACGGCCAGCCGCTCGGCCTCCTCGGCCAGCCCCTGCTTGGCGCCGCGGGCCTCGGCCTGCTGCTGCTCGCGCACCGCGCGGTGCTCGGCCTTGCGCTGCTCGGCCAGCTCCACCAGGCCGTCCAGCCGGGCCAGCAGGCCCTCCAGGTCGCCCACGGCGTTGGCGCCGGAGATGGACTCGCGGAGCTTGCCGATCTTGTCCAGGGCGTCCTTGGGCGACGGCGCGGACGGGCCCGACTGCTTGAGCCGGTTGGCGATCAGGTCCACCTCGACCTTCAGGCCGTCGAACTTGCGCTGGTAGTACGCCAGCGCCTCGTCCGGGGACCCGGCCGCCCACGAGCCGACCTGCCGCTCGCCGTCGGCGGTCCGGACGTAGACGGTGCCGTCCTCGGCGACCCGGCCCCAAGCCTCGGTTGCCTCGCCCACGATGAGCCTCCAAGTTCTGCTGGACCGGGGTGTCTGAGGACCGGTCCGCCACAATTAAGCTGCACGGATCCGGGTTCCGGTCGTCCAGTGGGACACAATAGCGCGGACCGTCCCGGTGAGGGGACGGCCCGCGTCACGTTCCGGAATCGAACCGCTGTTCCGCCCCGGCGTCCCGGGCATGCCGGAAGACCACCGCGGCGACACGCTGGAAGTGCCGCGGGAACACCGGGGCGAACACTGCGACGACCGGGGTCTCCCCCTTGTTTACTTGATCGTCACGCTCTTGATGGTGACCGTCTGCTTCGGCTTGCCGTCGCCCTGGCCGTTCGAGTCGTCCTCGCCGGCCGCGGCGATCTTGGTCACCACGTCCATGCCGGAGGTCACCTTGCCCCAGGGGGTGTAGTTCGCCGGCAGCGGGGAGTCCTTGAAGACGATGAAGAACTGGCTGCCGTTGGTGCCCGGCCCGGCGTTCGCCATCGCGATGGTGCCGGCCGTGTAGGTGGCGCCGGTCAGGTTCTCGTCCTGGAACTGGTAGCCCGGGCCGCCGCCGCCGGTGCCGCTCGGGTCGCCGCACTGCAGCACGTAGATCCCCGAGGTCACCAGGCGGTGGCAGGTGGTGTTGGTGAAGTAGCCCTTGCCGGCCAGGTACTTGAAGGAGTACGTGGTGTACGGCGCCTTCGTGGTCAGCGCGTCGAAGGAGAGGTCGCCGGAGTTGAACGAGATCGTGGCGCTGTACGGCTTGGCCGCGTCGGCCGCGTTGTACGTCGGCACGCCGACGTCCTTGGACGCGTTGCCGGTCTTCGTGTAGCCGATCTTCTCCGGGCTGGAGCTGGTGGGCGCCGGCGTCGTCGGGGAGCCCGAGGGCGTGGAGGACGCCGACGTCGGCTTGGAGTTGGCCGAGCTGTCGGTCTTGTTGCCGCCGGAGGTCGCGATCGCGACGCCGACTCCTATCCCGACCACCGCGACCGCGGCCACGGCTGCTGTGATCTTGTTGCGCTTCTTGGCGGCCTCCTGCTGCTGGGCCAAGCGGGCCTGGACGCGCTCGTAGCGGGCGCGCTCCAGCTCTCGCTGACGGTCCTTGCTGGTCACCGATTCGCCTCCGGATAGTGGGTCGACCCTGGCGGCCGAGGTCGTAGCAGATCCACAGTGTGATCCGAGCTTTCAGCGGCACAGTGTACGGTGCGTTCCCTAGAAAACACCTGTGAGCTTCCAATGAGTTCGCAAAGGGACCGGGGCCGCCGGTAACCTGCGTAGGGAAATCTCCAACCGCATCGACCGAACTGAGTGTGGGGCGCGCGTGCTTGTCGCCGGATTCCCAGCCGGAAGCCTGGGTGCGAACTGCTATCTCGTGGCGCCCGGAGCCGGTGAGCAGTGCGTGATCATCGATCCCGGTGAGGACGCCGCCGCCGGGGTCGAGGAGGCGGTCCGGGAGCACAAACTTCAGCCGGTGGCCGTCCTGCTGACCCACGGCCACGTCGACCACACGATGAGCGTCATCCCGGTCTGCGGCGACTACGGCGTCCCGGCCTACGTCCACCCCGACGACCGCGGGATGCTCACCGACCCGCAGAGCTGGCTCGGCATCGCGCCGGGCACGCCGATCTTCGGGCGGTCGAAGTTCGTCGAGCCGGACGAGGTCCGGGAGCTCACCGACGGCGTCGTGCTGAGCCTGGCCGGTCTGGAGATAACGGTCGACCACGCCCCGGGCCATACCAAGGGCTCAGTGACGTTCCGGACTCCCGAGCAGCAGGACATCCCGAAGGTGCTCTTCACCGGGGACCTCCTGTTCGCCGGAGCAGTCGGCCGCTGGGACCTCCCCGGCGGCGACCGCGACGAGTTGCTGGCGTCACTGGCCCGCGTCTGCCTGCCGCAGCCGGACGAGACCGTCGTCCTGTCCGGCCACGGCCCCCAGACCACGATCGGCCGCGAGCGCGCCACGAACCCGTTCTTGACGGAGGCCGCGCCGCAGCAGATCACCCCCCGCGGCTTGTAGGGATGTCCACGACCATCATGACCAAGTTCCAGAACGCCCCCGGCACCTTCGACCTGCTCCCGCCGGATTCGGCGGGCTACCTCGGCGTGCGCGAGGCGATGTCCGCGCCGCTGCGCCGGGCCGGCTACGGCTACATCGAGACGCCCGCCTTCGAGTCGACCGCGATGTTCAAGCGCGGCGTCGGCGAGAGCACGGACATCGTCACCAAGGAGATGTACTCCTTCACCACCCGCGGCGGCGACGACATCACCCTGCGGCCGGAGGGCACGGCCTCGGTGCTGCGCGCCGCGCTCCAGGCGAACCTGATCCGCGGCAGCCTGCCGGTGAAGCTGTGGTACTCGGGCTCCTTCTACCGCTACGAGAAGCAGCAGCGCGGCCGCTACCGCCACTTCTCCCAGGTCGGCGCCGAGGCGCTGGGCTCGGAGGACCCGGGGCTGGACGCCGAGCTGCTGATCATCGGCGACGACATCTACAAGGGCCTCGGCCTGACCGAGTACACCTTGCTGCTGAACTCCCTCGGCGACCAGAAGTGCCGGCCGGCCTATCGGGAGAAGCTCCAGGAGTTCCTGCGCGGGCTGGACCTCGACGAGGAGACCCGCAAGCGTGCCGAGATCAACCCGCTGCGCGTGCTCGACGACAAGCGCGAGTCGGTGCAGAAGCAGCTCACCGACGTACCGCTGATGAGCGACAACCTCTGCGACGAGTGCAAGGCGTACCACGAAGAGGTCCGGCGCCTGCTCACCAAGGCCGGCGTCGCCTTTGTCGACGACCCGAAACTGGTCCGCGGCCTGGACTACTACACCCGCACCACGTTCGAGTTCGTGCACAGCGGCATTACCGGCTCGCCGACCGCGATCGGCGCCGGCGGCCGCTACGACGGCCTGTCCGAGGACCTCGGTGGGCCGAACCTGCCCAGCGTCGGCTGGGCGCTCGGCGTGGACCGGACCGTGCTGGCGTTGCAGGCCGAGGGCCGCGCGGTGCCCGGCGGCGAGCAGCTGGAGGTCTTCGCGGTGCCGCTCGGCGACGAGGCCCGCGAGCTGCTGTTCGAGCTGGTGACCATGCTGCGCCGGGCCGGCGTCGCGGCCGACTTCGGCTACGGCGGCAAGGGCATGAAGGCCGCGATGAAAGCCGCCGACCGCTCCGGCGCGAAGTACGCGCTGATCCTCGGCGAGCGCGATATCGCAGAGAACGTCATTCAGATCAAGGAACTGGCGACCGGTGAGCAGGAGTCCGTCTCCCTTGCTGACATCGTCACGACGATTCAGGAGTCAAGACTGTGATCCGCACCCACGAGGCGGGGACGCTCCGCGCGTCCGACGCCGGCACGACCGTCACGTTGGCCGGGTGGGTCGCCCGCCGGCGCGATCACGGGGGCGTCACCTTCCTGGACCTGCGTGACGCGTCCGGCTTCGTGCAGGTCGTGGTGCGCGAGAGCGAGTCCGTGCACGACCTGCGCAACGAGTACTGCGTCGTGGCCACCGGCGAGGTGCGCGTGCGCCCCGACGGCAACGAGAACCCGGACCTGCCGACCGGGCAGATCGAGGTCGTCGTCGACACCGTCGAGGTGCTCTCGCCGGCCGCGCCGCTGCCGTTCCCGATCGACGAGCACAAGAGCTCGAACATCAACGAGGAGATGCGGCTGAAGTACCGCTACCTCGACATCCGGCGCGAGCCGATGGCGCGGGCGCTGCGCATGCGGTCCAAGGCCACCAAGGTCATCCGGGACGTCATGGAGGAGCACGGCTTCCTCGACGTCGAGACCCCGACGCTGACCCGCTCCACCCCCGAGGGCGCGCGCGACTTCCTGGTGCCGGTCCGCCTCCAGCCCGGCACCTGGTACGCGCTGCCGCAGTCCCCGCAGCTGTTCAAACAGCTGCTGATGGTCGCCGGCCTGGAGCGCTACTACCAGATCGCGCGCTGCTACCGGGACGAGGACTTCCGCGCCGACCGGCAGCCGGAGTTCACCCAGCTGGACGTCGAGGCCTCGTTCGTGGACCAGGAGGACATCCTCAAGGTCGGCGAGGCGATCGTGGCCGCGGTGTGGAAGGAGACGCTGGACGTCGAGATCCCGCTGCCGCTGCCGCGCATGAAGTACCACGAGGCGATGGACCGCTTCGGCTCGGACAAGCCGGACCTGCGCTTCGGCCAGGAGCTCACCGAGCTGACCGAGTACTTCGCCGGCACCGGGTTCCGGGTGTTCCAGGCCCCTTACGTCGGCGCCGTGGTGATGCCCGGCGGCGCGGCCCAGACCCGCAAGGAGCTGGACGCCTGGCAGGACTGGGCCAAGGCGCGCGGCGCGCGCGGCCTGGCCTACGTGGTCATCGACGCCGAGACCGGCGAGCTGCGCGGCCCGGTCGCCAAGAACCTGTCCGAGGCGCACCTGGCCGGCCTGGCCGACAAGGTCGGCGCCAAGCCCGGCGACGCGGTGTTCTTCGCCGCCGGCAAGCGTTCCGCCTCCCAGGAACTGTTGGGTGCTGCTCGCTTGGAGATCGGCAAGCGCGGCGAGCTGATCGACGAGAGCGCCTGGAAGTTCCTGTGGGTCGTGGACTTCCCGATGTTCGAGCCGATCGAGGACGCGGCCGGCGAGCAGACCGGCTGGCACGCGGTGCACCACCCGTTCACCGCGCCCACCGCCGAGAGCCTGGACAGCTTCGACAAGGACCCGGGCTCGGCTCTGTCCAACGCCTACGACATCGTCCTCAACGGCACCGAGCTCGGCGGCGGGTCGATCCGTATCCACCGCAAGGACGTGCAGGAGCGCGCGTTCAACGCCATCGGCCTGTCGCAGGAGGAGGCGCAGTCGCAGTTCGGCTTCCTGCTGGAGGCCTTCAACTACGGCCCGCCGCCGCACGGCGGGATCGCCTTCGGTCTGGACCGCCTGGTCGCGCTGCTGACCGGCGCGGACACCATCCGCGACGTGATGGCCTTCCCGAAGACCGCCACCGGCGGCGACCCGCTGACCGGCGCGCCGGCGCCGATCACCCCGGCGCAGCGCAAGGAGGCCGGGGTGGACGCGGTGTACGAGCCCAAGGGCCAGGCCAAGGAAGCCAAGGAAGCCAAGGACGCGGCGCCGGTCAAGGCGTGACGGCGGGTCGGTTTGAGCACGTGACGCCCAGCGTCTGAGAAGTGGGCGAGGGCGGGCCGGGAGTGATCCCGGCCCGCCCTTGTCGCGTGTCGGCGAACCCTGATTGGATGGTCCCATGGCTGCGGTGACCGGGGTTCTGACCGATTACGCGCGCGGGGAGGCGTCGGAGAGCGACGTGGTACGCGCCCTACTTGCCCACGACGGCTGGTACGCCCCGATGATGTGGCTCGACGAGGTGTTCCCGGACCGCAGGGTCTACGACAGCATGATCCCGACCCCGGCCCTCGGCCAGGCGCCGGCTCCGGGGCGGCTGTGGGTCTTCACCGACGCCGATCAGGTGAACGCCGCGATCGAGGCCGGCTCCGCCTTCGCCGCGGCCGGCGGCCCGGTGCGCGGCGTGGAACTGTTCGGCGCGCTCGGCACCGGCGTGTCGGAGCTCCAGGTGAACCCGGCCGGGGCGGTCGAGCACGGCTGGTCGCTCGGGATCGACGACGCGGTCCTGGACTTCCTGGACCGCTGGATCGCCGCGCTGGAGGTCGAGACGGCGCTCACCGACAGCGGCGAGGACCTCGGCGAACGGCTCGCCGGCTTCGAGCACTACGTGGTCCCGGTCGACGACACCGGACGGCCCCGCGTCGTGGCCTTGCTCAAGCCGCCCGGCAACTACGTCATGGCGTTCACCGCGCCGGACCTGTACGCCGCGCACCAGAAGCGCGATCCCGGGGTGACCGGAGCCGCCGACATGGCCGCCTCGGCGCTGTTCCGGCTGGCCGACTACGACGGCGTGGACGGCGTGGTCCTGGACATGAACGAGTCGGACTCCTTCATCCTGCCCAGGACCCTGTGCGACGCCGTGCTGAAGCTGATCGCATAGACGTCTGTGGCTGTTTATCTTGGCCCCATGAATGATGTCGCTGGTGTACACGTCCTCCCGGACCCCGCCACCGAGTTCGGCCAGACTGTCCGCCGCCGCCTGGCCGAGGAAGAGATCGTCTGGCTGGTCACCGTCAACTCCGCCGGCGTGCCGCAACCGAACCCGGTGTGGTTCCTGTGGGTCCCAGACGAGGACGACGAATGGGGCGACGGCAGCTTCCTGATCTACCACTCCGACACCGCGGCCCGGCTGCGCTCTATGAAGGAGCGGCCGACGGTCGCGCTGCATTTCGACGGCGGCGTGCACGACCTGGAGGTGCAGGTCTTCACTGGGGACGTCGAGATCCTTGAGGGCCACCCGCCGATCGGCGAGATCCCCGAGTTCGTAGCGAAGTACACGGACCGGGCCGCGCGCTACTTCGGCAAGACGGTCGCGGAGGCCATGGAGAAATACTCGGTGGCGACGCGGATTCGGCCGCGCAAGGTGCGGGGGTTCTGACCGCACTTCAGTGGACAAGACCGGAGCGCGTCCCCCAAGGCCCCACCAAGGAAGACGCGCTCCGGAGTCCGGTATCTCTCAGCAGTTCTCTGATGCTCAGCAGTTCTCCGAGGCCAGGCTTCCGGCGGCCACCAGGCGGCGCTTCTCCGGCTTCGCCGTCCGCCCTGCACTGCCGTCATCGTCCTTCGCCTTGATCGCCAGCAGCGGGATGAACCGGTGCGCCAGCGGCCCGATCAGCAGCGCGTAGGCCGCGGTGCCGATGCCCACCGTGCCGCCCAGGAGCCAGCCGGTGGCCAGGACCGCGACCTCCATCGAGGTGCGGACCACGCGGATGGAGTGGCCGCGCGCGGCGTAGCCGGTCATCACGCCGTCGCGCGGGCCGGGGCCCATGCCGGCCCCGATGTACGCGCCGGTGGCCGCGCCGTTCAGCACGATCCCGGCCAGCATCTCGCCCCAGCGCAGCCACCAGGCGTGCGGGCTCGGCATCCAGGCCATCGCGCCGTCCATCGCCAGGCCGACCACGACCACGTTGCTCAGCGTGCCGAAGCCGGGCTTCTGCCGCAGCGGGATCCAGAACAGCATCACCGCCACGCCCACCAGGATCACCGTCGTGCCGACCTGCAGGCCTATGTGCTTGGCCAGGCCCTGGTGGAACACGTCCCAGGGGTTGGCGCCGAGCCCGGACATCAGGATCATGCCGTCGCTGACGCCGTAGAGGATCAGCCCGAGCTGGAGCTGGACCATGCGGCGCGCGCGCCGCTCGCGGGGAATCGAAAGTACAGAGCTCAGCGCCGAGAGCCAGGCCAATCCGGCTCGGACCAGGTCGCCGATCGGCAGCGGGTCCGAGATCCGCTGCTCGTGGCGCCCCAGTAGGGCGCGCTCGGCTTGGTCGCCGACTACCGGGGCCAGGGTGGACGTGCCCTGCGTCGACACCGTGCTGGTCATGCTGGCCTCCCTCAGGATTGCCCTTGCGGGCCACTTCCATCAGGATGGAACCTCAAGTGGCCTTCCGTGTAGGGCCAATCAAGGGAGGGTGGCATGGCAGCTCCGCTGGAACTGGCGACGACCGACCGCTCGGTGGGCAGCACCCGGCTGGCGCGGCTGGTCCGCGACGTCTCGCATCTGGGGGCGGCCGATCCGGCCGGCGACACCGACCGCCGCCCCGCCTACCGCGCGCTGGCCCAGAGCGTCAGGTGCCTGATCCTCGACGGCCGCATCGCGCTGCGGACCCGGGTCCCGGCCGAGCGCGACCTGGCCGCCGCCCTCGGGATGAGCCGGACCACCGTCACCGCCGCCTACGACCTGCTGCGCGAGGACGGCTTCCTGGAGAGCCGGCGCGGCTCGGGCACCTGGACCACGCTGCCGCCGGGAGCCGGCCCGCAGGTCTCCGGCGGCTGGCTGCTGCCGGCCCAGCCCGGCTCCGCCGAGGTCGCCATCGACCTGTCCTGCGCCTCCTTCGGCATGCCCGGCGAGCTGATGGCCGAGGTGCTGGCCGAGGTCGCGCCGACGATCGCCGCCCTGACCACGGACACCGGCTACTACCACGCCGGCTGGCCGGAGCTGCGCGAGCTCATCGCCGAGCGCTACGTCGAGCGCGGCCTGCCGACCACCCCGGACCAGATCGTCATCACCTCCGGGGCGCAG
The DNA here is from genome assembly GCF_015356825.1 of Catenulispora rubra. GTDB lineage: Bacteria > Actinomycetota > Actinomycetes > Streptomycetales > Catenulisporaceae > Catenulispora > Catenulispora rubra. The sequence continues at coordinate 38,172 of NZ_JAACYW010000027.1, forward strand.
CACGGCAACGTGCTGGCGCTGGGCCTGCTGTGCGGGCCGGGGGACCGGGTGGTGGTGGAGAGCCCGACCTACCCGAACAGCGTCGAGGCCATGCGGCGGGCCCGGCTGCGGCCGGTGCCGGTGCCGGTCGGCGAGGACGGCATCGAGTCCGACGTGCTGGCCGCGCAGCTGCGGCAGGCGGCGCCGCGGGTGGCGTACCTGATCCCGGACTTCCAGAACCCGACCGGCACGCTGATGTCGCCGGAGCGCCGCGCCGAGGCGGCGGAGGCCGCGCGCGCCGCCGGCACCTGGATCATCAACGACGAGACGGTCTCGGACATGGCCCTGGACGTCCCGTCCCCGGTCCCGTTCCCGGCCTCGGTCTCGCGCGCGGCGGCCGAGCAGGTGATCTGCGTCGGCTCGATGTCCAAGAGCCACTGGGGCGGCCTGCGGATCGGCTGGATCCGGACCACGCCGCGGATGGCCACCGAGCTGGCCGGGCAGCGGGTCGCGATGGACATGGCGGGCTCGGTGCTGGACCAGATCATCGCCGCGGCGCTGCTGCGGCGCGGCGGGGGCTTCGTCGAGGAGCGGCGGGAGCGGCTGCGGCGGCAGCGGGCCGTGCTGGAGGAGGCGCTGGCCGCGGAGCTGCCGGACTGGTCGTGGCGCCGGCCGGCCGGCGGGCTGTCGCTGTGGGTGGACCTCGGCGAGCCGTCGTCCTCGGAGCTGGCCGACCGGGCCGCGGCCTTCGGGGTGCGGCTGGTCGGCGGGCCGCAGTTCGGGGTGGACCCGGGGACGTTCGAGCACCGGGTGCGGATCCCCTACACGCTGCCGGAGCAGACGCTGCGGGACGCGGTGCGGCGGTTGGCCGCGGCGTTCCGGTGCGAGGCCGCGCTGCCGCCGGTATCGGAGGAAAACCGCTGGGTGGCCTGAGCGCTCCTGGGCGATGATCGGCGGTGTGGACACCTATCTTGAGACCGAGCGGTTGCTCCTGCGCCCCTTCACCGCCGACGACGCCGAGCTGCTGATCGAGCTGGACAGCGATCCGGCGGTGATGCGGTATCTGAGCGGTGGGAAGCCGACCGCGCCGGAGGACATCCGGGAGCGGATCCTGCCGCGGATCATCGCGGGCGTGCAGAAGTGGGACCACAAGCTGGGCTTGTTCGCCGCGCAGGAGAAGGACGGCGAGGCGTTCATCGGGTGGTTCTGCCTGCGGCCCAAGGCCGACGGGCCGTTGGACGAGGCGGAGCTCGGGTACCGGCTGCGGCAGGCCGCGTGGGGCAAAGGCTATGCCACAGAGGGCTCAGAGGCGTTGGCGCGCAAGGCGTTCACCGAACTCGGGGTGCGGCTCATCTGGGCAGAGACGATGTTCGTGAACCGCGGGTCGCGCAACGTGATGGAGAAGCTGGGGATGCGGCACGTGGAGACGTACTTCCCCGAGCTGGAGCCGATCGAGGGCTCCGAGCACGGGGAAGTCCGCTACGAACTGACCGCGGACGAGTGGGCCGGGAGGTAGCCGGGCGGCGTCTTGGATACTGCCCCGCATACCGGTCCGATCACTGTCCGCTGCTGCCAGACCCGGCCGGGACGGTGATGGTGCCGGTGAAGACGTCGAAGTAGAGCGCCGCCGACACCCCGAGGCCGACGATGCCGAGCGCCAGGGCACCCCAGGTCAGGGCGCGGACCCAGGTCGGCGCCGGGTGCTTGGCGAAGAACTCGCCGACGAACAGCGTCCCGGCGGCGACCAGCATGGCGGCCACCGCGAACCAGATGCCGACCAGCGCGGTCTTGTGCCACGGCTCGGTGTAGCGCTGCTTGATGATCGCGTCGGCGGCGGAGTTGGCGGTGTTGATCTGCCCGATCAGCTGCTGGCGCTGGGACAGGATGTCGCCCACCCAGCTGCCGCCCATCGAGGTCAGGGCCAGGCCCGCGGCGACGATCGCGCCGGCGCCGGCGGCGATGCCGGAGCCGGTCTTCGCCTCGTCCAGGGCGAGGTCGCCCGGGTCGAGGTAGTCGTCCTCGTCCTCGACGAGCTCGGGGATGATCTCGTCGGCGACGGGGGCAACCTCGTCGGCGGCGGACGGGGCTTTGGCGTCGGCCGCGGCCTCGGTCTTGGCCGCGGTCTTGGAGTCGGCCTTGGTGTCGACCGTGGCGTCGGTCTCGACCTCGAGGACGGCGTCGCCGTCGGCGGCTTCGACGCTGTCGGTGCTGCTTGGCGTAGTCATGGGAGTGGAGCTTAGGCATACCAGCCTGAGAGCGCGATTAACGGACGGCCGCTATTGAGCATCGGACTGTGTTCGAATCCCGCGCGCCGCCGCCCGAAACCCGGCTGACCTGCACTCCCGCGCGCCGCCGTGGTCAGCGCAATTGCTGGGCCGGAGTGAACAACATCCGCTGCCCGAGCTCGGCGGCGGCCAGCGCGGCCATCACCGCGGCGGCGAGCAGCATGTACATCACGACGATCTGGTAGCGGATGGCCACCTCCGGCGACACCCCGGCCAGGATCAGACCGGTCATCGCCCCGGGCAGACTGATCAGCCCGACCACCTTCGTGGAGTCCAGCGTCGGGATCAGAGCGGTCCGCAGCAGCTCCCGCCGGTGCGGCGCGAACGCGGCGGTGGCACTGAGCCCGAGCGACAACCGCGCCTCGATGGCGGCGCGCTGACCCTTCGCCTCGGCCACCATGCGCGCCAGCGTGACCCCGGTCGCCGCCATCGCCCCGCTCACCACCATCCCCCCGACCGGCACCACGACCCGCGGCGTGGTCTGGATGACGCCGAACGCCATCAGCACCCCCATCGTCACCGCTGCGGCGACCGCCACGGCGGCGGTGGCGACGTACCGGGCGTGCCGCAGCCCCTTGCCCCGCCGCCCGGCGACCTGCCCCGCGATGACCACCATGACGGCCAGCCACGCGAACCCGCCGGGCAGCCCCGCGTGCTTGAACAGGAAGAGCAGCACCGCCCCGACCAGGAACAGCTGCACCCCGGCCCGCACCGCCGCGACCACGACCTCACGCGCCAGGCCCAGGCGCTGGCGCCAGGCGATGAGGACCGCGAGGCCGACCAGGCTGACGGAGAGGGCGACTCCGGTCCATTCGGGTACCGCGGGGCTGCTCATGCCGCGATCTTAGGGGGCGGGTCGGACAGGTCGGAGGTCGGCGCTGGAACTTTCAGGCGACCCGGATCCACCCGCTGCGAATTGGCCGGGGCGTCACGGCGGCGGAGGCCCCTACCTTGAGCGCCATGAGCGAAGTCATCGGCGAAGGCGCCCGGCTCGATCTGCCGAACTGGCAGATGGTCGTCAAGGTCGGCGCGGCAGACACCAACGGCGCGCTGACCGTCATCGAGGGCGTGTTGCCCTCCGGTCATCCGGGCCCCGCACCGCACATCCACGACGGCCACGACGAATGCTTCGTCCTGCTCGAAGGCCGCATGCGCTTCCGGGTGGACGCCGGATACCGCACGGCCGAGGCGGGCGACACAGTGTTCGCCGGTCGCGGACTCGCCCACGGTTTCGCCAACCCCTATCCCGAGTCGGCGCGCTACGTCGTCATGCTCACGCCGAGCGGATACGAGGACTACTTCGCCGAGCTCGCGGCCCGGATCGCCGAAGTCGGGCAGATGCCCGACCCAGACTGGACGGCGGCGCTCATGGCGCGGTACTCAACGCGGCCGGTGCCGGTAGTGGCCGATATCGACACGACCTGAAAGCCCGATCTACCGCCGCTGTACGCCGCCCGCCTAAGCATCCGCGTTCACATACTCGACCCCTGCGACCGGCCCGCTCTCCACCAGCTGCCCCTTCCGCAGCACCAGCGCGTCGTCGGCCATCCGCCGCACCTGCGCCGCGCTGTGGCTCACCAGGATCGCCGTCAGCCCGCCGCCGAGCAGCCCGCAGAGTGTTTCCTCCACCGCCGTCGCGGCCTCCGGGTCCAGCGCCGACGTCGGCTCGTCCAGCAGCAGCACCTCCGGGCCCACCGCCAGCGTCCGGGCCAGGCAGACGCGCTGCCCCTCGCCGCCGGACAGGCCCTCGGTCGGCCGGTCGTAGAACTCCTCGGCCAGCCCGACGCGCTTCAGCAGCCCCAGCGCCTCGTCGTCGGTCAGGTTCGGAGCCCCGACCCGCAGCTCCTCCGGCACCGTCGTCGTCACCAGCACCGGACGCTGCCCGACCAGCCCCACCCGCCGCCGCAGTTCCAGCACGTCCAGCGTGTCCAGCGGCGCGCCGTCCAGCAGCATCGTGCCGCCGCTCGGATCGTCGAGGCGGTTGAACAGCCGCAGCAGCGTCGTCTTGCCCGCGCCGCTGGGGCCGACCAGGGCCGTGCAGCGCCCCGGGGCGATGGTCGCCGTCACCCGGTCGATGATCAGGTGCCCCTCGCGCTGGACGGACACCTCGCGCAGATCGAACCGGCTCACGCCTCGAACCTCCCGCTCATCATCTGGTGCGTGGTACGGAATCCGAGCCGCGCGTAGACGCGCCGCGCCGGCTCGTTCGGGTGCCAGTGGCCGAGGGCGCAGAAGCCGTCGCCGTTCGCCAGCGAGCGGCGGGTCAGCCAGGCCGACACCGCCGCGCCGAGACCCTGCCCCCGTGACTCCGGCCGGGTCCCGATCGAGGCCAGGTAGCCGTTGCCGCCGTCGCGGCGGCAGTAGGCGCCGCACGCCAGCAGCACCCCCTCCGCGTCGCGCACCACGCCCCACGCCTGGATCGCCTCCCAGCCGGGCTTCGCCGAGTGCGAGGGGTTCGCGACCTTCAGGAAGCCGGCGATCTCGGCGTCGGCCGCGGGGGAGGGCAGCATCTCCGCGACGCGCTCCTCGCCGGGGATCGCCGGCAGCTCGACGCCCCAGGCCGGGTCGAACGCCATGAAGTCCCAGGTCTCCGGCTCCGAGAAGTCGTACGCCGCCATCTCGGTGCCGCGCGGCACGGAGAAGCCGTACGGCCGCCGCGGCAGCGACTCCAGCGCGTGCCGCAGCAGCGCGCCGGCCGTCTCCGGCGTGCCGATCACAGTCAGCCAGTCGACCAGCCCGGGGCCGTCCGCCGACCCGCCGAAGGCGAAGCCGCCGTCGGCCGCGACCCAGCCCACGCCCTGCTGCTCCAGCGACTCCTCCGGGGCGGCGTCGGAGCGCAGCAGGTGGTCGTCCCCGGCGACCGCGAACAACTCCTCGGCCGACTCCACGCGCCGTATCACGGGTTCCGTCATGGCGATCATTGTGACGGACTGCTCTGACGGACGGCTCTGTCAGCCCGGGGCGCTAAGGTCATGACGTGGAGCAGCTGGACTTGTTCGAGGAGGCGGGCACCGAGAAGGCCAAGAGCTCGGCCCCGCTGGCCGTGCGCATGCGCCCCCGGACCCTCGACGAGATCGTGGGCCAGAAGCACCTGCTGCGATCCGGCTCCCCGCTGTGGCGGCTGGTCCAGCAGGGCGACGGCGTCACCGTGCCGTCCTCCATCCTGCTCTGGGGCCCGCCCGGCACCGGCAAGACCACGCTGGCCTACGTCGTGGCCAACGCCACCGACCGCACCTTCGCCGAGCTGTCCGCGATCAACGCGGGCGTCAAGGAGGTCCGGGCCGTGGTCGACCGGGCCAAGCGCGAGCTGGGCATGTACGGCCGCGAGACGCTGCTGTTCCTCGACGAGATCCACCGCTTCTCCAAGGCCCAGCAGGACTCCCTGCTGCCCGCCGTGGAGAACCGCTGGGTCACCCTGGTCGCCGCGACCACCGAGAACCCGCACTTCTCCGTCATCTCCCCGCTGCTGTCCCGCTCGCTGCTGCTGACGTTGCAGCCGCTGACCGAGGACGACGTCCGCGAGGTCGTCCACCGCGCGCTGGCGGACGAGCGCGGCCTGGCCGGCAAGGTCACGCTCCCCGAGGACTCCGAGATCCACCTGCTCCGCATCGCCGGCGGCGACGCCCGCCGCGCGTTGACGGCCCTGGAAGCCGGGGCGGCCGGGGCGCTCGCCGCGGCCAAGGGCGAGGTCCCCGCCGAGCTCACGCTGGAGCTCCTGGAACAGGCGGTCGACCGGGCCGCGGTCCGCTACGACCGGGACGGCGACCAGCACTACGACGTCGCCAGCGCCTTCATCAAGTCCGTGCGCGGCAGCGACGTGGACGCCGCACTGCACTACCTGGCGCGGATGGTCGACGCCGGCGAGGACCCGCGCTTCATCGCGCGCCGCCTGGTGATCTCCGCCAGCGAGGACATCGGCATGGCCGATCCCAGCTCGCTCCAGGTCGCCGTGGCCGCCATGCAGGCCGTCTCCTTCATCGGCTGGCCCGAGGCGCAGATCACGCTGGCGCACGCCGTCATCCACCTGGCCCTGGCGCCGAAGTCGAATTCCGCCGTGAAGGCCATCGGCGCCGCGCTGGAGGACGTGCACAAGGGCCTGGCCGGTCCGGTGCCGCCGCATCTGCGTGACGCTCATTACTCCGGAGCCCAGTCCCTCGGGCACGGGAAGGGCTACGTCTACGCCCACGACGTCCCCGGCGGCGTGGCCGCGCAGCAGTACGCGCCCGACGCCGTGAAGGACCGCCGCTACTACGAGCCCACCAGGCACGGCGCGGAGGCCCGCTACTCCGACGTCTACGACCGTGTCAGGGCCATGCTGGGCGGTACCGGCTCCGCCAACGACCCCGCCCCCGGCGGCGAAGCCTCCTGACACGCCGACGGGGCGACGCCGTCGAGCCCCGTGCCGCAGAGCTCCCACCGCGCGATAGGGTGCTGTCTCCAAACGTAAAGCGTTTCGTCAATACCTATACCTATAACAAACTTCAGGGAGTCCCTGGTGTCCGCTGGCGCGATTGTCGGACTGGTGTTCGCGATCTTCTTCGCGATCGGAGTGTGCTTCTTCGCCTTCGTCCTGGTCCGCGTGGCCGAGGTGCTGAAGGAGACGACCAAGCTGGTCGCCGGCATCACCCAGGAGACCGTCCCGCTGCTGAACGAGATCACCGACACCGTCAAGAACGGCAACGCCCAGCTGGTGAAGGTCGACCACATCACGGACAACGTCGAGACGATGTCGAAGAACGTCTCCGGACTGGTCTCCACCGCCACCTCGGCGATCGGCGGACCGCTGGTGAAGGTGGCCTCCTTCAGTTATGGGGTGCGCGCGGCCATCACCTCGCGCAAGAATGAGGACGTGGCCAAGCGGGTCAAGGCCGAGCTGAAGGCGGACCGCAAGGCCCGTCGCGCCGACAAGAAGAAGGGATGACGCCTCCGATGTTCACAGGAACTGTGCGCCGCCTCTTCTGGGTGTCCATGGGCGCGACCGCGGGTGTGCTGGTGTTCCGCAAGGTCACCGCGACCGCGAAGGAGCTGACCCCGGCCGGCATCGCCGACCGGGCCGCGATCTCCGGCGGCGGTCTGCTGGACTCGGTCAAGGAGTTCTTCGAGGACGTGCGCGAGCGGGCGCACGACCGCGAGGAGGAGCTGAACGTCGCGCTGGGCATCGACGTGCCGCCGACCACCGACCGTGATCCGGAAGGTGACGGTTCCTCCAAGAAGGCGCGAGCTATCTAGGGCCGGTCGCCGCCCTGCTCGGCCGAACCGGCCCACCCCGACGCCCCGTCAATACTCGCGGCGCCAGGGTCGTTGCCCGACTCGCGCCGCATTTCCTAGAAGGCTGACAAGCTCATGGATTCCGCGGAGATCCACCGCCGCTGGCTCGACTTCTTCCAGAAGAAGGGCCATACGGTCGTCCCGTCGGCGTCGCTCATCTCGAACGACCCGACCACCCTGCTCACCATCGCGGGCATGGCCCCGTTCAAGCCGTACTTCCTCGGCGAGCAGCCGGCGCCCTGGCCGCGCGCGACCTCGGTCCAGAAGTGCGTGCGCACGCTGGACATCGAGGAGGTCGGCAAGACCACCCGGCACGGCTCGTTCTTCCAGATGTGCGGCAACTTCTCCTTCGGGGACTACTTCAAGGAGACCGCCATCCCGATGGCGTGGGAGCTGTGCACCACGCCGGTCTCCGAGGGCGGCTTCGGCCTGGACCCGGACAAGATCTGGGTCACCGTCTACCTCGACGACGACGAGGCCGAGGAGATCTGGAAGAAGACCGGCTTCCCGGCCGAGCGCATCCAGCGCCTCGGGATGAAGGAGAACTACTGGTCGATGGGCGTGCCCGGGCCCTGCGGCCCGTGCTCGGAGCTCTTCTACGACCGGGGCCCGGAGTTCGGCGAGGCCGGCGGCCCGGCGGTCAACGACGAGCGCTACATGGAGTTCTGGAACCTGGTCTTCATGCAGTTCGAGCGCGGCGCGGGCGGCGACAAGGGCGGCTTCCCGATCCTCGGCGAGCTCCCCAGCAAGTCCATCGACACCGGCCTCGGCCTGGAGCGTCTGGCGACGATCCTGCAGGGCGTCAACAACCTGTACGAGATCGACACCTCGCGGGCGATCCTGGACAAGGCGGCGTCCATCGCGGGCGTGACCTACGGCCGGGACACCAAGAACGACGTCTCGCTGCGCGTGGTCACCGACCACGTGAAGACCGCGACGATGATGATCGGCGACGGCATCACGCCGGGCAACGAGGGCCGCGGCTACGTGCTGCGCCGCCTGATGCGCCGCGCGATCCGCAACATGCGGCTGCTCGGCGCGCACGGCGCGACCATCAAGGACCTGACCGAGACCACCATCGAAGCGATGGGCCCGGCCTACCCCGAGCTGGTCGCGGACTCCTCGCGCATCGTCGCGGTGGCGGTCGCGGAGGAGACCTCCTTCCTGCAGACGCTGCGCACCGGCTCGGCGATGTTCGAGACGGTCGCGGACGAGGCGAAGAAGTCCGGCGGCACCGTGTTCTCCGGCGACCAGGCGTTCAAGCTGCACGACACCTTCGGCTTCCCGATCGACCTGACCCTGGAGATGGCCTCCGAGGCGGGCCTGAGCGTCGACGAAGAGGGCTTCCGCCGCCTGATGAAGGAGCAGCGGGACCAGGCGAAGGCGGACGCGCGGGCGAAGAAGACCGGCCACGCCGACATGTCGGCGTACCGGGAGCTGCTGGACACGGCGGGCCCGTCGGCGTTCACCGGCTACCACGAGGTCTCCTCCGAGGGCCTGCTGAAGGCGATGCTGGTCAACGGCCAGGTCGGCAGCTCCGCGCAGCCGGGCGACGAGGTGGAGCTGGTCCTGGACCGCACCCCCTTCTACGCCGAGGGCGGCGGCCAGCTCGCGGACCACGGCCTGATCCGGCTCGGCAACGGCGCGCTGGCCGAGGTCGTGGACGTGCAGAAGCCCGTCGGCGACCTGATCGCGCACCGGGCGATCGTGCGCGACGGCGAGGTCGTGCTCGGCAGCGAGGCGTGGGGCGAGGTGGACACCGCGCGGCGCGCGGCGATCTCCCGCGCGCACACCGCGACACACATGGTTCACAAGGCGTTCCGCGAACTGCTCGGCGAGACCGCGACCCAGGCCGGTTCGGAGAACTCGCCCGGCCGCTTCCGCTTCGACTTCGCCTCCCCGGGCGCGGTGCCGCACTCGGTGCTGGCGGACGTCGAGCAGCGGGTCAACGAGCTGCTGATCGACGACCTCACGGTCACCGCGCAGGTGATGAGCCAGCCCGAGGCCAAGGCCATGGGCGCGATGGCGCTGTTCGGCGAGAAGTACGGCGACCGGGTCCGCGTGGTCTCGGTCGGCGAGTGGGCGCACGAGCTCTGCGGCGGCACGCACGTGGACAACACCGGCCGCCTCGGTCTGGTGAAGCTGCTCTCCGAGTCCTCCATCGGCTCCGGCGTGCGCCGCGTGGAGGCGCTGGTCGGCACGGACGCGTACAACTTCCTGGCGCGCGAGCACGTCCTGGTGGCGCAGCTCGCGGAGGTCGTGAAGGCGCGGCCGGAGGAGCTGGTCGAGCGGGTCGGCGGCATCATGACCAAGCTGCGGGACGCGGAGAAGGAGATCTCCGCGCTCAAGGCGGGCCAGCTGCTGCAGATCGCGGGCTCGCTCGCGGACGGCGCGGCCGACGTGCACGGCGTCGCGGTGGTCACGCACCAGGCGCCGGACGGCGCGTCCGCGGACGATCTGCGCAAGCTGGTGCTGGACGTGCGCGGCCGGCTCGGCACGCGCCCGGCGGTGGTCGCGGTCGCGGCCGCGGCGGGGGAGCGGCCGGTGGTGGTCATCGCGACCAACGAGGGCTCCCGGGCCTTGAGCCTGAAGGCGGGCGAGCTGGTCCGCTCGGCGGCCAAGACCCTCGGCGGCGGCGGAGGCGGCAAGGACGACGTCGCGCAGGGCGGCGGCACCGACGTCACGGCGATCCCGGCGGCGCTGGAGGGCGTCGGCCGCGCGGTGGCGGAGAAGGTGGCCGCGTAGCGCGCGGAGGAAGTACGGGAAGCCGGGACGCGTAGGGCGCGTACGCTTTTCGGACGGCTTTTCGGACGGCTTCCGGGCCCGGGACCGGTCTTCGGTCCCGGGTCCTGTCACGGACGGTGATTCGTACCTTGTCATGCGGTGTCCGGCAAATCGGTTTATCGGCGCCGGAGGCGACAGCGGAGGCCGGAACCGGGTACGGTCACGGACGCGTCACGGTTGGAGTGGGCCGTGCCCGGACGGATGGAGGACCGCGGATCATGGAACTACCGGAGGTCCCGGAACCGTCTCCGCATCCCGTCCCGCAGCGCGAGATGCGCCGGGGCGTGCGGCTGGGGGTGGACGTCGGCACGGTCCGGATCGGCGTCGCCTCCTGCGACCGCGACGGCCTGCTCGCCACCCCGGTGGAGACGGTGAAGGCCGAGCCGCGCCGGGGCTCCCTGGACCGCCTGGCGGCCCTGGCCGCTGAGTACGAGGCCTTCGAGATCGTGGTCGGCCTGCCGCGTTCGCTGTCCGGCGGCGAGGGCCCGGCCGCGGCCAAGATCCGGGGCTACGCCCGGGATCTGGCCCGCCGCCTGGGTCCGCGGCGGCCGGTCCGGCTGGTCGACGAGCGGCTTTCCACGGTCACCGCGACCCAGGGGCTGCGCGCCTCGGGCGTCAAGGCCAAGAAGGGCAGATCGGTGGTAGACCAAGCGGCCGCCGTGGTTATCTTGCAGAACGCACTTGATGCCGAACGGATGTCCGGACGTCCGCCCGGCACGATGGTCCAGCTGGAGGACGGCAACTGATGAGCGACGGCGATTGGCGATACGGGGGCGACGCGCCTCAGGGGCGGGGCCGCCGGAGGGCCGATGGACAGCCGTCGGATCCGTATGACCAGGATCCGTCGTCGTACGAGCAGCAGCAGGGCCAGCAGGGTCAGCAGCAGTCCGGTTACGACCGCGGCTACGGCCAGCAGCAGGGTTCGTACGGTCAGCAGGGGTACGGACAGCAACAGCAGGGTGCTTACGGCCAGCCGGGGCAGCAGGCCCCACAGGCTCCGCAGGGCCAGGCCGGCCAGCAGGACCAGTACGGTCAGCAGCGTGGCTACGGCCAGCAGCAGCGCGGGTACGGTCAGGCGGGTCAGGCGGGCCAGCCGGGCCAGCCGGCCGCGCCGATCCCGGGCCAGCAGGCGCAGCCCGGCGCGGGCACCCGCGGCTACGGCCAGCCGCCGCAGCAGGGGCAGTACGGCCAGCAGGCGCAGGCGCCGCAGGGGTATGGACAGCAAGGGCAGCCGGGCCAGCCGGGTCAGCCGGGCCAGCAGGCGCAGCCGGGTTACCAGCAGCCCGGCTACGGTCAGCAGGCGCCGCAGGGCTACGGCCAGCCGGCCGCGCCGGCGGACGCCGGCGCCGGCGTCCCGCGCGGCGGCCGCCGCGCCGCCCGCCCGGGCCCGAAGGTCGTGCAGAGCGAGGTCATCGACCCCTACGCGCAGCCGTCGCAGGACCCTTACGGCGCCGGCCGGGCCACCACGACCGCGGCGGAGCCGTACACGGACGACGGGTGGGGCGACACCGGCACCTCGGCCCCCACCGACGACGGCTACGCCGAGCACGGCAGCGAGGGCTGGGACGACGGCGGCCGGGCCGGCCGCTCGCGCGGCCGCCGGGGCGGCCGGGGTCGCCGCGGCGGCGGCGCCGAGGAGGAGTACGGCCAGAGCGGCTACGAGCAGGGCTACGACCAGGGCGGCGGCGACTGGGGCGACCAGGACGGCTTCTTCGAGGACCAGCCCCCGCGCCGCCGCGGCGGCAAGCTGCGCGCCTGGGCGCCGCTGTTCGTGCTCGTCGGCATCCTGAGCCTGTTCGGCGGCTGCATGTACGCCGGCTACTCCTACTACAAGGGCAAGTACGGCCCGGCCCCCGACTTCACCGCCGCGGCGAACTGCACGGCCGCCGCGAAGGTCCCGGTCGACATCCCGCGCGGCGCGACCGGATCGCAGATAGCGAACGCCCTGTTCACCGCCGGCGTGGTGAAGAGCACGCGGGCGTACGTCAACGCGGCGAACCAGAACCAGGGCTCCTCCGGCATCACCGCCGGGACCTACTCGATCTGCCCGTCGCTCTCCGGCTCCAACGCCGTGCTGGAGCTGTTGAAGAAGTCGAACCTGTCCGACGCCTCGCAGATAATCGTGACTTCCCACGAGTGGGGCAAGGACGTCGTGGCAAGCATGATCGACAAGCGCAAGTGGAAGCAGGCCGACTTCGACGCGGCGATCTCGGGCAACACGATCGGCCTGCCGCCGTGGGCGGTGGACTCCACCACCCACAAGCCCACGATCGAGGGCATGCTCGAACCGGGCACCTACTCGCTGACGTCGGCCGACACGCCGAAGAGCGTGCTGACGCAGATGGTGGCGAACCGGATGGCGTACCTGAACCAGATCAACTTCGTGGCCAAGGCCGCGACGCTGACCTGCGGGACCGCCAAGTGCACGCCGGAGCAGGTGCTGACCGTCGCCTCGATCGCCGAGGGCGAGGTCACCGACCCGACCGACGGCGCCCGGGTCGCCGAGGGCGTCTACGCGCGCCTGAAGGCCAACGACCCGCTGGGCGTGGACTCCACCGCGCTGTTCGTGATCGGCCACCTCGGCCCCGGCAAGCTCCCGAGCGCGGCCCAGGTCCAGGACGCCACCAACCCGTACTCGACCTACGCGCCGCACCACGGCCTGCCCCCGACGCCGGTCTACCTCACGTCGGACGACATGATCAAGGCCGCGCTGGCGCCGACGCACGAGGGCGACTACTACTGGTGTGTCACCGCCACCGGCACGAACTTCTACACCAAGTACCAGCAGAAGCAACGCGACAAGGCCTGCTCCACTTCGCAATGAGGACCTTCGCAATGAGCACCGTCACAGTGCGGACCTTCGCAGTGAGGAACCCGACCTGATCCGCCACGCCGCCGTCCTCGGCAGCCCGATCGCGCACTCGCTGTCCCCGGTCCTGCACCGGGCCGCCTACGCCGCGCTCGGCCTGACCGACTGGACCTACGACGCGCACGAGGTCGACGAGGCGTCGCTCCCGGCCTTCCTGTCCGGCCTCGACGCCTCCTGGGCCGGCCTGTCCCTGACCATGCCGCTCAAGCGCGCGGTGATCCCGCTCCTCGACGAGGTGAGCGCGACAGCCCGCGCCGTCGAGGCGGTGAACACAGTGCTGTTCGCCCCGGACGGCTCCCGCACCGGCACCAACACCGACGTCCCAGGCCTGGTCAACGCCCTGGCCGAGCGCCACGTGACCGAGGCCGCCTCGGCCGCGGTACTCGGCGCCGGCGCGACGGCGTCCTCAGCCCTGTCGGCCCTGTCCGGCATCGCCAAGAGCGAGGTCGAGGTCTTCATCCGCAACCACGCCCGCGACCCCGAGGTCCACGCGATCGCCGAAGCAGTCGGCACCCCAGTCCGCATCCGCGACTGGCACGAGGCCGCAGCGGCCTTCGAGTGCGAACTCGTGATCAGCACCACCCCCGCCGGCGCGACCGACACCCTCGCCGCGGCGGTCCCGACAACCCCCGGCACCCTGTTCGACGTGCTTTACCACCCCTGGCCGACCCCACTCGCCGCCGCCTGGACGGCGCACGGCGGCGCCGTGCTGGGCGGCCTGGACCTGCTGGTGCACCAGGCGGTGCTACAGGCGGAGCTGATGACCGGCCGGGTCCCGGCGCCTCTGGCGGCGATGCGCAGTGCTGGGGAAGCGGCTTTGTCTGCGCGCTGAGGTCCGATCGCGCCGACGGCGCTGGACCGGCCGGGCGCTGGCGGCGATGCGAAGCGCGGGGCAAGCAGCTTCGTCTGCGCGCTGAGGTCCGGTCCTGGTGGCAGCTCGCTGGAGTAGTCCTGGGGCGAGGTGATCTTCGCGTGGGTGTCGCTATCCAGCCGGAATCGTATGTCCGCCTCAGGTGCTTCAGTTGCCTGAGCCGTTTCAACTGTTTTTAGCTGTCGGCCCGGACTGCCGTGACTGTCACAGTCGCATACTCCACCGCGAACTCCCCGCCGACCGCGTCCACCTCCGCGCCGATTGCCTCCTGTAGTGCGGCCACCTGATCGCGGGGCAGCAGTGCGTGGCCGCCGAAGGTCGGGAAGAGGTCCACCCACTCGGCGCTGGTGTAGGTGCGCTGCCACTCGTCGCGCCACTGGTCGGCGGGTTCGAAGCCGGCCTCGTGCAGGCGCTCGGCGGTGCTGGCCAGCAGCGGTGCGTAGATGTTCTTGCTGAATTGGGCGCCGCCGGTCCGGAAGGTCGGCATCTGCGGTTGGAGGTCGGCGTAGACCTTCGCGAATGCCTTCGCGAGGTCCGGCGGCAGCTGGAAGGCGTTCCAGAACAGCGCGATCCGTCCGCCGGGCCGTACGACGCGCGCGGCCTGTGCGGCGCCTGCCGCCGGATCGACCCAGTGCCAGGTCATGGCGGCGGTCAGGGTGTCGAAGACGCGGCCGGCCGGGTCCCAGTCCTCGAACTTCGCGATCTCGACGCGCAGGCCGCGCTCGGCCGCGAACGCCGCCATGCGCTCGTCCGGCTCGACGCCGGTGACCTCGCAGCCGGCGGCCTGGAACTGCCGGGCGGCGATGCCGGTGCCGCAGCCGACGTCCAGCACGCTGCGACCCGGCCGGTCGGCCACGATGCGCTCGATCAACGCACGCGGGTAGCCCGGCCGGGCGCGGTTGTAGCGCTCGGGGTCGTCGCCGAAGGACTCGGCGATCGGCTTGTCGGCAAGCGATTTGTCAGTGATCGGCTTATTGGCGAGCGGGTTGTCAGTGATTGGCATGTCGGCGATCGGCTTGTCTGCCTGCGGAATCGGCTCGCTGGGCTGCTCAGGCGGGGTGCCTCCGACTATAGTGACCATGTGCCCACTCTAATGGGCGCCTGCCCACTCGTCCAGGAATCGCCGCCGCAATCGTTGAAGGGACCCCGCCGTTGCCCACCGGCATCGCCATCCGCGACCCCCGCCAGCAGCTCTTCGACGCCGCCGAGCGGGTCCTGCTCGGCGCCGGCCCGGCCGCGCTGACCAGCCGCGCGGTCACCGACGAGGCCGGCGTGGCCAAGGGCGTGCTGCACCGGCACTTCGCCGACTTCGACGCCTTCCTCGCCGACTACCTCATCGAGTGCGCGCGCCGCGTGACCGACCGGGACGAGCGCCTGCGCGCCCGCGCCGGGCAGGGCGATCTCGCCGACAACCTGGCCGAGGCGCTGACCGACTTCTTCGGTTCGGTGGCGCAGCACGTGCTGGCGCTGGTGACCTTCCGCGACGGCCTGCGGGCCCGGCTGCGCGCGGCCGGCGTCCCCGGCCTGCCAGTGCTGACCGAGGGCACGCGCATGGTCGTCGGCTACCTGGAGGCCGAGCGTGCTCTGGGCCGGCTGCCCGCCGGGTTCGATCCCGAGCTCAAGACGCTGATGCTGATCGGGTCGACGCAGCTGGCCGCCGCCGGGCGCGACGACGGACCGCCGGCCTTCAGCGAGGTCCGGCGGTTCGTCGTCGAGGCGTTGGGCCTGGGGTAATTCAGCTAGTAGCGCCGGTGGTGTTGCCGGACGAGCTGGTGGGACCGCTGCTGCTGCCGCCGCCGCTCGGCGTGCAGCTGATGTCCACGGACCCGGCGCTCGTCGTGCCCCCGGGCGTGCCCGGCGCGCTCCAGGTGATGTCGACCGTGCCGGAGAGCCCCTTCTGGGCGCGCTGGTCGTCCCAAACTTTGAACTGATCTGTCACGGAGCCGTCGTGCGCGGTGATCGTCGCGCCGCCGGCGCCGCCGCCGACCACATGCCAGTGATAGGTGATCGGCACCGTGCCGCCGGCCGGCAGCCCGCCGACGGTGAACGTGACCGTCCCGGTCGGCAGATCAGCGGGCGGACACGGCCCGCTGTACTTGCCGTTCGCCATGGACGCGCTGGCCGAGATGGTCACCGCGACGCTCGGCGTCGTCGTCGGCCCGGTGCTCCCGGGCGGCGTGCTCGGAACCGTCGTCGAGTGCGGAGGCGGCGGCGGATAGCTGGGCCACGGTCCCGGCGAGCCCAGACTCGACAACGGCAGGCCGATCGGCGTCGCCGACGACAGCGGCGCCGTGACCGTCGTGGTCGCGGACGCCGGCGTGGTCGGGCCGCTGGTCGCCGACTTCGCGGAGGAACTGCTGTCCGCGCTGCTCGAACCGGGCGTTGGCGCGCCTCCCGCCGCCAGCCCCGGCGACGCGTCGTCGGTCACCGACGACGAGTCGGTGGGCGTCACGACCAGTTGCCCGGACGGCCCGGTAGCCGCCGCCGCGTGCTTCCCGGGAGAGAACGCCACGGCCGCGACCACCGCGCCGATCACCGCGATCGCGGCTGCGGCGAGCCCGGCCTTGGTGCCGCGCCCCATCCCCTCGCCGTCGTCGCCCAAGAGGCCGTGCGAGAGGTCTTCCTCGTACCAGATGGTCTGACCGGCTGACGTCCCGGCTATCGCGTTATCCGCGGGAAGCGCCGCTACCAGTGCGGCCAGCTCCTGCCGCCCGCGCTCCTCCCACTCCAATCCGTACTCCACGACCGCAGCCGCTTCCAGCTCCGCGAGGAAGTCCGCTGTGTCGCCAGGCCGCTCCACCGGGGTCTTGGCCAACCCCTGAGCCAGCAGCGGCCGCAACGCGGCGGGCACGTCGGCCACGGGTATCGGCGCCGCGCGGTGCAGCGTCTGCAGCTCGAACACGGAATCCGCCGCGTACGGCACGCGTCCCGTCAGGCATTCGTAGAAGGTCGCCGTGACCGCGTACATGTCGGTCACCGACCGCGGCGTCGCCCCCTCCCACAGCTCCGGCGCCATATAAGAAGGCGTACCGGCCGCCGGCATCATCGCCTCGGTCCGCACGGCGAGGCCGAAACCGCCCACCTTCGCGACCCCGTCGCTGCCGATCACCACGTTCGACGGCTGGTAGTCGCGGTGCACGACGCCGACCTCCTGCGCCGCGCCGAGCCCGGCCAGCGACGCCTTCATCACCGCGAGCGCCGCCTCCGGCGTCAGCGGCTTCAGCGGGATCGAGGTCGTCAGCACCCTCCGCAGTGCCGCGCCCTCCACCGCCTCGCTGATCAGTGCGATCGCGGTCGCGGTCGCCACCAGCTCGCGGACCCGCACCACGTTCGGGTGCTCCAGGCCCGCGAGCCGCGCCGCCTCGTCGCGGAAGCGCTCCCGGAACGCCGGGTCCGAGCACGGCTTGGCGCCCGGATACGTGATCGTGACCCGGTCGCCGCTCGCGTCGTGCACGGCCTCGACGACCCGGCCGGTCTCCCCAGTGCGGAGTACCCGGGTTTCGGTGTACCCGGGAACCGTCCATCCGGCCAACGCGCCTCCCAGAAAAGTCGTTACAGATCTTTATTTGGTGAATACAGATCAGCAGCCACGCCCGAGATTGCGCGGTTACCGTATCAGCCTGTGTACAGGTTGCGAATAACCTCTTCGATGTCTGCGTCCCGGATGGAGACGTCGAGCAACTCGTAGCGGCCCGCGATCGCGGCCACCAGAGCCGCCGCGTTCGCCTCGGCGGGGAACGCCAGCCACTGCCGCGCGCCGTCCACGCGCGTCACCTTCGCGCCCGGGACGTCGATCGCCGGGCCGGCCGCGGCCAGGTCCACGACCAGCGTCCGGTCCGGGGCCACCCGGGCCCGCAGCGCGGTCAGCTCGCCGTCGTAGGCGACGGTCCCGTGGTCGATGACCACGACCCGGCGGCACAGGCGCTCGATGTCGTCCAGGTCGTGGGTGGTGAGCACGATCGTCGTGCCCTGTTCTCGGTTCAGCTCGGACAGGAACTCGCGGACCACGGCCTTGCTGGTGACGTCCAGGCCGATCGTCGGCTCGTCCAGGTAGAGCACGGCCGGGTCGTGCAGCAGCGCCGCGGTCAGGTCGCCGCGCATCCGCTGGCCGAGGCTGAGCTGGCGCACCGGGGTGTCGAGCAGCGGCTCCAGTTCGAGCAGGGCGACGTAGCGCTTGAGGTTGGCGGCGAAGCGCGCGTCCGGGACGGCGTACATGCGGTGCAGCAGCGCGAAGGAGTCGCGCAGCGGCAGGTCCCACCACAGCGTGGTGCGCTGCCCGAAGACCACGCCGATGCGCCGCGCCAGCTGCTTGCGGTCCCGGATCGGCTCCAGCCCCGCGACGTGCAGCTTCCCGGCCGAGGGCGACAGGATGCCGGTGAACATCTTGATGGAGGTGGACTTGCCCGCGCCGTTGGGCCCGATGTAGCCCAGCAGCTCGCCCTCGGCGACGGACAGGTTCAGGTCGCGGACCGCCTCGACGGTGGTCCGCTCCCGTTTCAGGCGGCCGGCCTTCTTGCGCAGCGTGTAGGTCTTCGACAGGTTCTCGGCTTCGATGAGCACGGCGGTCAGCTCCCGGTGGATCGGTGGTGGCGCAGGGCGGCGCGCCAGGCGAGCAGAGCCAGGCCCCACAGGGCGGCGGCGAACAGCGGCCCGGCGAAGCGCAGGAAGGAGGGCGTGCCGAGCGGGTCGGCGTGGCCCAGGACGTAGAGCGTGGGCTGCCAGTTCACGTAGGCCAGCGGGAGACCGAAGGTCAGGAACAGCATCAGGTTCCGGCCGTACAGGGACAAGGGGTACGACGTCATGAACTGGCCGCCGTAGGTGACGCTGTTCATCACCTCCGAGGCGTCCGCAGCGACGATCTGGAAGGCGCCGACCAGGATCCACACCGCCCCGAAGACGGCCACCCCGACCAGCAGCGTGTAGGGCACCATGGCCACGCGCAGCAGCGTCCAGTGCACCGGCGCCCGAGCCACGCCGATCGCCAGCGCCGCGTACGCCGGGACCAACGGCGCCAGCCGCCGCGGTGTGAACTGGTCGGCGAAGACCTGCGGCAGCACCCCGACCGGCCGGACCAGCAGGCTGTCGAAGGTGCCCAGGCGGATGCGGTCGGCCAGATACTCGGTCCCGGTGAACAGCAGGTCGCTGGTGAAGAACGCGGCCTGCGCGGTCCCATAGAGGTACAGGGCCTCCGAGAGGGAGAACCCACCGAGTGAGTGGACGTTGCCGAACACGACCAGGATGCCGAACAGCTCCAGGCTGGCGGTGAGGAGGGAGTTGACCATCATCAGCACCATGGAGGCGCGGTACTGCAGAGCCGCGCGCGCCCACATGCGTGCCGTGAACATATAGGTCGCCACGACCCCCGGCGGCCTCTGCTCGAAGCGGTGGTCAATCCTGTGTTCAAGATGCGGCTCAGCCACCCTGGACCACCACCCGGTGCCGCGCTCGCCGCGTGACCAGCCGCCCGAGCAGCAGTAGTGCCGCGGCCCAGCCGATCTCGAACAGGTAGGCCCCGCCGACCGACGCGCCGGTCCGCTTCCCGAGGAACACGTCCGCCGGAACCTGCACCAGCGAGGCCCATGGCAGCGTCCGCGCAAGGTGCCCCAGCCAGGACGGGAACAGGACCAGCGGCACGATCATGCCGCCGAAGACCCCGGTCAGGACGTTCGCCAGCCCGGTCACGCCCTTCTCATCCAGCAGCCAGAAGCAGGACATCGCCACCAGGTAGCGCATGGCGAAGCTGACGATCGTCCCAAGGAACACAGCCACCAGAAAAGCGGCCCACACCCGCGGGTCCTTGGGGACGTGCAGATGGAACAGCAGCCCACCGATCACGAAGGGCACCACACTGCGCCCGAGCAGCGCGAACCCCGCCCGCCCCAGATCGGTCGCCAACCAGTAGTTCTGAAAATCGACGGGCCGGAACAAGTCCGTCCCGATGTCCCCGGACCGCACCCGAGCCGGGATGTCGAGCCCGTTGGTGAGCAACGACATCGGCCCGATCATCGCCTGCGCGAGGAAGACATAGGTGAGCACGTCGGCCAGGCCATAACCGCCGATGGTCGACCGCTGACGCCACACGGCGGTCATGATGAAGGCCTTGATGACACCGAACACGGTGTTGGCGAGCACGCCGCCGAACAACGCGCCGCGGTAGGTGAGATAGCGCCGGAAAGCTTGTCGGGTGATCAGGGCATAGACGACCAAGGGTCCTGTCCTTCCGGGGGCGAACTTGGCACTGTGCCAGCGCGCGGGTGCGCTGTGCAACGGGGTTTGCGGGGAACCACCCGCCGTCCACTCCCCGAACGCCGTCCGGCTCGCCAGTCGAGACGTGGAAGAATCGGGCCATGTCGCTACGCTGGCTCACCGCAGGTGAATCCCACGGCCCCGCCCTCACCGCGGTCCTAGAAGGACTCCCGGCCGGAGTCCAGACCTCCACCAAGGCCATCACCGACGCCCTCGCGCGCCGCCGCCTCGGCTACGGCCGCGGCGCGCGGATGAAGTTCGAGCAGGACCAGGTGACCATCCTCGGCGGCGTGCGCCACGGCCTCACCCAGGGCGGCCCCATCGCGATCCAGGTCGGCAACACCGAGTGGCCCAAGTGGGAGACGGTCATGGCCGCCGACGCGGTCGATCCGGAGGTGCTGGACGCGCAGGCGCGCAACGCGCCGCTGACCCGGCCGCGGCCCGGCCACGCCGACCTCGCCGGCATGCAGAAGTACGGTTTTGACGACGCCCGCCCCGTCCTGGAGCGGGCCTCCGCGCGCGAGACCGCGGCCCGCGTCGCGCTCGGCGAGGTGGCGCGCGAGTTCCTGCGCCAGGCCCTCGGGGCCGAGATCGTCTCGCACGTCGTCGGCATCGGCGGCGCCGAGTCCCCGCGCGAGGCCGTCCTGCCGCGCCCCGAGGACGTCGACAAGCTCGACGCCTCCCCGGTGCGCTGCCTGGACCCCGGCGCCGAGGCGGCGATGATCGCCGAGATCGACCAGGCGCACAAGGACGGCGACACCCTCGGCGGCGTCGTCGAGGTGGTCGTCTACGGCCTCCCGCCGGGCCTGGGCTCGCACGTGCAGTCCGACCGCCGCCTGGACGCCAGGCTGGCCGGCGCGATCATGGGCATCCAGGCCATCAAGGGCGTGGAGATCGGTGACGGCTTCCTGCTGGCCCGCACCCCCGGCTCGCAGGCGCACGACGAGATGGAAGCGGTCGCCAACGACCCCCTGGCCGTCCGCCGCCGCACCGGCCACAGCGGCGGCACCGAGGGCGGCATGTCCACCGGCGAGCTGCTACGCGTCCGCGCCGCGATGAAGCCCATCGCCACCATCCCCAAGGCCCTGGGCACCGTCGACACCGCCACCGGCGAGTCGGCCGTGGCGCACCACCAGCGCTCGGATGTCTGTGCGGTTCCGGCCGCCGGTGTCGTCGCGGAGGCGATGGTCGCGCTGGTGCTGGCCGACGCGGTGCTGGAGAAGTTCGGCGGCGACTCGGTCAAGGAGACCCGCCGCAACTACGAGTCCTACCTCGCGAACCTGCCGGTGCAGATCGCGGGCCCGCAGCACGGACCGGGGGCGCAGGCGTGAGCCCGGTCGTCGTCCTGGTCGGGGCCCCGGGCTCCGGCAAGTCCACCGTCGGCCGGCTCGTGGCCGACCGGCTCGGCGTCGCCTTCCGGGACTCCGACGAGGACATCGAGACCGCCGCCGGCCGGCAGATCTCCGACATCTTCGTCGAGCACGGCGAGCCGCACTTCCGCGCGTTGGAGAAGGCCGCGGTGAAGGAGGCGCTGGCCACCCACGACGGCGTCCTGGCCCTCGGCGGCGGCGCCATCCTCGACGCCGACACCAGGATCCTGCTCAAGGAGCACCGTGTCGCCTTCCTGGAGGTGACGCTCACCGACGCCGCCTCCCGCGTCGGCCTCAACCGCGACCGTCCGCTGCTGCTGGGCAACGTGCGCGGCACCCTGCTCAAGCTGATGGACGAGCGGCGTCCCCTCTATGAGGAGGTCGCCGTCCTGACCGTCCGCACCGACCGCGAGCCCGAAGAGGTCGCGGCGGAGATCATCGAAAGCCTGGGGAACCAGCAGTGAACGTCGAAGCGGCGGGCCCCGCGACCCGCATCAAGGTCGCCGGCGAGACGCCCTACGACGTCGTCGTCGGCCACGGCCTGCTCGGCGAGTTGCCCGGCCTGATCGGTCCCAAGGCCGTGCGGGTGGCGATCGTGCACCCGCGCGCGCTGGCCGCGACCGCCGAGGCGGTCCGCGACGACCTCATCGAGCACGGCGGCTACCAGGCGCTGACCATCGAGGTCCCGGACGCCGAGGAGGCCAAGTCGGTCGACGTCCTGGCCTACATCTGGGAAGTGCTCGGCAAGTCCACCTTCACCCGCACCGACGCCGTCGTCGGCCTCGGCGGCGGCGCCACCACCGACCTGGCCGGCTTCGCCGCCGCGACCTGGCTGCGCGGCGTCCGGGTGGTGCAGATCCCGACCACGCTGCTGGGCATGGTGGACGCCGCGGTCGGCGGCAAGACCGGCATCAACACCGCCGAGGGCAAGAACCTGGTCGGCGCCTTCCACCCGCCGGCCGGCGTGCTGTGCGACCTGGACACGCTGCAGACGCTGCCGGCCAACGACTTCGTCGCGGGCCTGGCCGAGGTCGTCAAGTGCGGCTTCATCGCCGACCCGGAGATCTTGCGCCTGGTCGAGTCCGACATCGAGGGCGCCAGGCGCTTCGACGGCCCGCACACCCGCGAGCTGATCGAGCGCGCCGTCGCGGTCAAGGCCGACGTGGTCTCCACCGACCTGAAGGAAGCCGGCCGCCGCGAGATCCTGAACTACGGCCACACCCTGGGCCACGCCATCGAGCGCAACGAGCGCTACCGCTGGCGCCACGGCGCGGCGATCAGCGTCGGCATGGTCTTCGCCGCCGAACTCGGCCGCGTCGCCGGCCGCCTCGACGACGCCACCGCCGACCGCCACCGCGAGCTCCTGACCGCGCTCGGCCTGCCGACCACCTACGACGGCCACGCCTGGCCGAAGCTGCTGGAGACCATGCGCGTGGACAAGAAGTCGCGCGCCGATACGCTGCGCTTCATCGTGCTCGACGGCTTGGCCAAGCCCGGCGTGCTGGAGGGCCCGGATCCGGCGTTGCTGGTCGCGGCTTACAGCGAGGTCGCCGAGGAACAGAGCGCTGGGGGAGTGGTGGACCTGTGAGCGAGCAGCACGAGCCGAACCAGCAGAACAAGCCGGACAAGCTCCGCAAAGTCCTGGTCCTCAACGGCCCCAACCTCGGCCGCCTCGGCAGCCGCGAGCCCGACGTCTACGGCTCCGTCTCCTACGCCGGTCTGGTCAAGGCCTGCGAGGCGGCCGGCGCCGAGCTCGGCTTCGCCGTCGAGGTACGCGAGACCAACGATGAGGGCGAGATCGTGCGCTGGCTGCACGAGGCCGCCGACGGCCGGCTGCCGGTCGTCATCAACCCCGGCGCGTTCACGCACTACTCGTACGCCATGCGCGACGCCGCCGCGCAGCGCACCGCGCCGCTGATCGAGGTGCACATCTCCAACCCGTACGCGCGCGAGGCCTTCCGGCACACGAGCGTCATCGCGCCGGTGGCCAGCGGGACCATCGCCGGGTTCGGGATCAACTCCTATCTTCTGGCGCTAAGAGCCCTGTCTGAGCTGCCGGAGTGAACGGAGCTTCGTAGTGTAGAGGGCATGACCGCTGACCGTACCGCCGCCGGACCCGCCGCCATCGCACCCGAGGCCTACGCCACCCGCCGCGAGCGGCTGCGGGCCCGGCTGGAGGCGGTGGACGCGGACGCCGCGCTGGTCACCAAGCTGGTGAACGTGCGCTACCTGACCGGCTTCACCGGGTCCAACGGCGCGGTGCTGGTCACCCGCGGCGGCGCGGTGTTCTGCACGGACTTCCGCTACGACACCCAGGCCGCCTCCGAGGTGCCGGACGTGGAGCGGATCATCGTCCGGCACTGCGCCCCGGCGCTGGTCGAGCGCGCTGCCAAGGACGGGCTGCGGCGGATCGCGGTGGAGGAGCACGAGATCACCGTCGAGGAGCACCGGCAGCTGTCCGCCGAGCTCACCGCGGCGGCGCCGAGCGCCCGGCTGGTCGGGCTCGGCCACGCGGTGGAGGAGCTGCGCCGGGTCAAGGACGAGAGTGAGATCGCGCTCATCCGCGAGGCCTGCGCCATCTCCGACCGCGCGCTGGCCGAGCTCACCGAGTCGATCCTGATCGGGCGCACCGAGCGGCACATCGCGCAGGAGCTGGAGCGCCGGATGACCGACCACGGCGCGGACGGCCGGGCCTTCGACACGATCGTGGCCTGCGGACCGAATTCCGCGGTGCCGCACCACCGGCCCGGGGAGCGCCGGGTCGGCGAGGGCGAGTTCCTCAAGATCGACTTCGGCGCGCTCTACCAGGGCTACCACGCCGACATGACCCGCACCTTCGTGGTCGGCCGGGCCCCGGCGGACTGGCAGGTCGAGGTCTACGACCTGGTGTTCGCCGCGCAGAAGGCCGGCCGGCAGGCGCTGGCGCCGGGCGCGCGGTGCGCCGACGTGGACGCCGCGGCGCGCGCCGTGATCGAGGCCGCGGGCTACGGCGAGTACTTCGGCCACGGGCTCGGACACGGCGTCGGCCTGGAGATCCATGAGGACCCGAGGCTGGGCGCGGGTCTGCCGGGTACACTGGATGATCGCACTCCGGTGACCGTCGAACCCGGGGTCTATCTGCCGGGCCGCGGCGGTGTCCGCATCGAGGACACCCTGGTGGTCCGGCCGAAGGCCGAGGGCGGTCCGGAGCTGCTCACCATTACCACCAAGGAACTGCTGGTGCTGTAGGCCGCTCCGAGCGGTCTGACTCGCCAGGGCCGGCAGTCGGGAAGCAGGAGTACACACCGACGTGGCGTCCACAAACGAACTCAAGAACGGCATGGTCCTCAAGATCGACAACCAGCTCTGGTCTGTCGTGGAGTTCCAGCATGTCAAGCCCGGCAAGGGCCCCGCCTTCGTGCGCACGAAGCTCAAGGCCGTGCTCTCGGGCAAGGTGGTCGACCGGACCTTCAACGCCGGCATCAAGGTCGAGACGGCCAACGTCGACCGCCGTGACATGCAGTACCTCTACCAGGAGGGCACCGACTTCGTGTTCATGGACATGGACACGTACGACCAGCTGCACGTCTCCGGCGACACCGTCGGCGACGCGGCCAACTACATGCTCGAGGGCACCATGGCCCTGGTCGCCACGAACGAGGGCACGCCCCTGTACGTGGAGCTCCCGGCCGCGGTCGAGCTCGTCATCGAGTACACCGAGCCGGGCCTGCAGGGCGACCGCTCCACCGGCGGCACCAAGCCGGCGAAGCTGGAGACCGGCTACGAGATCCAGGTCCCGCTGTTCCTGACCACCGGCGAGAAGGTCAAGGTCGACACCCGCGACGGTTCCTACCTCGGCCGCGTCAGCAGCTGATGGCCTCACCGCGGAGCAAGGCCCGCCAGCGGGCCCTGGAGATCCTCTTCGAAGCGGATCTGCGGGGCGTCGACCCGCGCACCGTCCTGGCCGACACCCTGGCGCGCATCCGCGCCCAGGGGCCCGAGGGTACGATCCCGCAGGTGCAGCCGTACGCGTCGACCCTGGTCGAGGGCGTGCTGGAGCATGTCGACAAGATCGACGACCTGCTCGACGAGCACAGCGAGGGCTGGGCTCTGGACCGCATGCCGACCGTGGACCGCAACGTCCTGCGGATCGGCGTGTACGAGCTGCTCTGGCAGGCCGACGTGCCCGACGCGGTGGTCCTGGACGAGGCGGTCTCGCTGGCGCGGCTGATGTCGACCGACGAGTCGCCGCAGTTCGTCAACGGGCTGCTCGCGCGGATAGCCGAGGTCAAGGACAGCTTGAAGCGGTAGGCAGGTTCTGCCGCCGGCAACGATGGAGGGCCCGTCTCGCGAATGTCGCATGTCGCGGGGCGGGCCCTTTCGTGATTTCGGACGCTGGGCGACCTATGTGTGGGTGGCTGGGGTGTGGCGGGTGCGGTTGGTTTGTGGGTTTTAAGGGCTTTTTACGGCTTCGCGCAGGTGTTGATGGCCTCGCTGGGGGACGCAGTTCGGTTGTGCCCCGAGTGTCGCGCTGGCGGCCGCCGGTCTGGATGGACAAGACCCGCGCCGGTCCGAGTCACTGCGCACACGTGGTGCGGGCGGCTGCCGGCCGCGTGTGGTGGGCACCAAAAATCAAAAGCAGGCGCCTGCGCGGCGAGCGGCCTCTGCTCGGAGGGATGACCAACCCCGCGCGCCGCCGCCGGTCTGAGTGTTGGTCGCCTTCGTCCCGGTTCCCTCATCGCTGTCGTCGCCGTGAACGGAATCAGCTCGGCCAGGCGGTATCAAGTCGGATCGCTGCTGCTGTGGCTGGGCCTCGTGCGACTTGACACCGCCTGTCCGACCTGATTGGCAGGGCCCGCCGACAGCGACGAGGGAACCGGGACAACCCCGCCTGTGGTGTGGACAGGGTCCACTCGGTGGCCACACGCGGCGGTGAGGCGTCGGGCAGGAGGTGCGGGAACCCCTTCCCACAGGCGGGGTTGTCCGGGGAACCCGGGACAGACGCGACCACAAGCAGCGTCCGCCGCCTGACTGCGCGGCGAGCGGCCCCCACTCCCCGGAGCGAGGCCGCTCGCCGCGCAGGTGCACCCGCTCGGAGTAGTGCAGATCACCGGCCGTCGCCCCGTTCGGCGTTAGGCGCGCGCCCGCGTGCTTGCTAGCGTCAGGGGCGACGGCGGTGTGCGTCGTCCGCATCGTGTGCAGCGAAGCCGGTGGGAATCCGGCGCTGTCCCGCAACTGTGAGCTCCCTTTCGCGGAGCGAGCCAGGTCGCCTCACGCGGTGTGCCAACGTTCGGCCCTCGCGGTTCGGGGCGGTCCGGCTGTGCGCTTCACGCCTCATCTGGGTCGGCGCGTGCTGTGCGGGTCGCGGATCAGCCGGAGGAGCTGACCTCGTGCATTCTCGTCTGCACATTTTGACTCGGCGGGTGGCCGTCGGTGTCGTCGCGGCGTCGGCGCTGTTGGTGGCCGGGTGTTCGTCGTCGAAGTCGGCGTCGGCGGCGGCCGGGGCCGGGGCGTCGACCGCCGCCACGTCCAGCGCCTCCGGTACGGCCGCGTTCCCGGCGACCATCACCGCCAAGAACGGTGCGGTGAAGCTGGCGGCCGAGCCCAAGAAGATCGTCTCGCTGTCACCGTCGGCCACCGAGGACCTGTTCCAGATCGGTGCGGGCTCGCAGGTGGTCGCGGTCGACGACCAGTCGAACTTCCCCGCATCCGCGCCGAAGACGACGCTGTCCGGCTACAAGCCGAACGCCGAGGCGATCGCGAAGTACAACCCGGACCTGGTGGTCGTCGCCGACGACAGTTCGCAGATCGTGGAGCAGCTCGGGAAGCTGAACGTCCCGGTGTTGTGGTTCGACGCGCCGAACACGCTCGACGACGCCTACAGCCAGATCACCGAACTCGGCGCCGCCACCGGCCACGCCGGCTCCGCGTCGAGCACGGTCGCGAGCATGAAGCAGCAGATCACGGCGGCCATCGCGGCCACGAAGAAGCCGGCCGGCCCCCTGAAGTACTACTACGAGGTCGGCACGCCGGGGAACTACA
The DNA here is from genome assembly GCF_015356825.1 of Catenulispora rubra. GTDB lineage: Bacteria > Actinomycetota > Actinomycetes > Streptomycetales > Catenulisporaceae > Catenulispora > Catenulispora rubra. The sequence continues at coordinate 65,865 of NZ_JAACYW010000027.1, forward strand.
GCGCCACGTCGAAGACCTTCATCGGCTCGATCTTCGCCCGGTTCGGCCTCACCAACATCGCCGACCCGGCCGACAAGACCGGCGGCGGCTACCCCCAGCTCTCCGACGAGTACCTGGTCACCTCGGCCCCCGACCTGATCTTCCTGGCCGACACCAAGTGCTGCCAGCAGACCACCGCCACGGTCGCCGCCCGCCCCGGCTGGTCGGCGATCCCCGCGGTGAAGAACGCCGTGAAGGGCACCGTCGTCGGCATCGACGACGACATCGCCTCGCGCTGGGGCCCGCGCCTGGTGCAGCTGGTGCAGCAGATCGCGAAGGCCGTGAACCAGGCCCAGGGCTGAGCGAGGAGGAAATGAGGCGAGGGACGGATCCGGTGCCGGCCGACGTGAGCGGCGTCGGCGGCATGAGTGGCGTGGGCAACGGCGACTCCGCGCAAGCAGAGCACGGCGCTGCGGCGGCACTCGGATCCGGCGGTTCGCGGAGTTCGACCGAGGTTGATGGCAAGGCTGGCGGCGGTCAGGTAGGGCAGGTAGAGAGCAGTCGTGCAGCATCCGGAGCTGCTGGTTCGCCGAGCTTGGTCAGCGCTGATGGCAGGGCGGGCGGCGGTGCAGTAGGGCAGCGGCAGGCAGAGCACAGCGCCGGTGCGGTGAATGCACCTGTTGCTGGCGCACTGGTACCGGCGGGCGTGAGCGCTGTGGCGCACAGCAGCTCTGGTCGTCTGTTCGGCCGCCCGACCCGCCC
>NZ_JAACYW010000270.1 GCF_015356825.1 Catenulispora rubra
CCCCCGCCCACGACGCTTCCGCCAGCACCCGCGGAACCCCGCATACAGCGCCGCGATCACCCCGACGCCCAGCAACCCCGGTTGCCAGTGCTTCGCAGCGCCCGGAGCGGCCGCGCCGGCGATGGCGTCGGGGCCGTCCGTCAGCTGCTCGCGGACTGTGCCGCAGGCGAGTGCGGGGCCGGTCGAGGAGCTGCGGGCGCAGGCCGTGGATGTGAACTGGTGGGTGACCGTGCCGGGCTTGGCGGCGCGGGTGCGCGGCGCCAGGTGCTCGGACTCCTCGACCGTGCCGGCCATCACCTGGTCCGTGAACACCAGGGTGCGGCCGGCGGGGATGTTCGCGGTCCAGCGCAGGGTGTTGTCCTCCTGCTTGGCCTGGGGGCTGGAGTCCACGAGCTGGAAGCCCGCCGGGACGAGGTGGTAGACCTCCAGGTCCGGGTATGAGGTCGGCGACTCGTTGTCGACCCGGACCGTGTAGTCGACGACGTCGCCGGAGTGGGCCGAACGGGTGTCGTCGCTGATGTCGACGCGCACGCCGTTGGCGCTGCCGCTGGCGCTGGCGTCGGTGGGCAGCGTGGGCAGGGAGCCTGCCCGGGCGGCGAGGGTGGACATGGTCCCGACCGTCACCGCCGCGGCGGTGGCCACACCGATGGCCGCCGCGCTCCGCATCATGGTCCGCATTCACTGTGCTTCGGCAGAAACCGGGGTGCGGTTTAACCCATACGGATCTGCCGGCGTTTCGGGACCGCCTCCGCTGACCGACCACTCCCGCGTGAGCGATCCCTCGGTGCCGCCGCGCACGTCTGTACTGGCGAATACAGACCCCGGCCAGCCCTGGCGCGCCGAGGGCACGCCGCCGGAGAAGCCGGGCCCGCCGAACAAGCCGCAGCGCGGGCCGAACGTGCCCGGCGGTTGGTGGCGGCTGCTGCTGACCATGCTGCTGGTCTTCCTGGCCACGGATCTGTTGCTGTCGCTGTTCAACTCCGGCGCCTCCTCGACGAAGGTCCCTTACACCGAGTTCACCAGGCAGGTCGCGGCGAACAACGTCAAGGAGCTCTACTCCAAGGGCGACGCCATCCAGGGCGACCTGAAGGAGAAGGCGCCGGTGCCGGACGACGGCGGCGACACCTACGTCAAGTTCGACACGCAGCGGCCGTCCTGGGCCGAGGACCCGCTGTGGCAGCAGCTGTCGACCAACGGGGTGACGATCACCGCCAAGCCCGTGGTGCAGCAGCAGAGCATCCTGCTCAACCTGCTGATCTCGCTCGCCCCGGTGGCGCTGCTGCTGGGCCTGTGGCTGCTGGTCGCGCGGCGGATGAGCGCCGGGGCGATGGGCGGCCTGGGACGGCGCGGGCCGCCCAAGCCGGTGGCGCCGGAGGAGGGCAAGCGGACGACGTTCGCCGACGTGGCCGGCATCGACGAGGTCGAGGCGCAGCTGGCCGAGGTCGTCGACTATCTGAGGAACCCGGCGCCGTTCCAGGTGATGGGCGCGCGGATGCCCGGCGGCGTGCTGCTGGCCGGGCCGCCCGGGACCGGCAAGACGCTGCTGGCGCGGGCCGTGGCCGGGGAGGCGAACGTGCCGTTCTTCTCGGCGTCGGCCTCGGAGTTCATCGAGATGATCGTCGGCGTCGGCGCCTCCCGGGTGCGCGAGCTGTTCAACGAGGCCCGCAAGGTCGCGCCCTCGATCGTGTTCATCGACGAGATCGACACCATCGGCCGGGCCCGCGGCCGCGGCTCCGGCATCGGCGGCCACGACGAGCGCGAGCAGACGCTGAACCAGATCCTCACCGAGATGGACGGCTTCACCGGCAGCGAGGGCGTGGTGGTGGTCGCGGCCACGAACCGCGCCGACGTCCTGGACCCGGCGCTGACCCGGCCGGGCCGCTTCGACCGGGTGGTGCAGGTCGGGCCGCCGGACCGGGCCGGACGCGAGGCCATCCTGAAGATCCACACCCGCCGCATCCCGCTCGCTCCCGACGCGGACCTGCGGCAGGTCGCGGCGATGACGCCGGGCATGACCGGCGCGGATCTGGCGAACCTGGCGAACGAGGCGGCGCTGCTGGCGGTGGCACGGCACCGACAGGACGTCGGGCCGTCAGAGTTCTCCGACGCACTGGAGAAGATCCAGCTCGGCGCAGAGCGTCCGGTCCTCATCCCGGAGGAGGACCGGCGGCGCACGGCGTACCACGAGAGCGGGCACGCGCTGCTGGGCATGCTCCAGCCGGGCGCGGACCCGGTACGCAAGGTGACGATCGTGCCGCGCGGCCGGGCGCTCGGCGTGACGCTGTCCACGCCGGAGAACGACCGGTATTCGCACACTGAGGACTACCTGCGAGGACGGATCTGCGGCGCGCTCGGCGGCATCGCGGCCGAGCAGGTGGTCTACGGCGACGTGACCACCGGCGCGGAAAGCGACCTGGAGCAGGTGACGGCGATCGCCCGCGGGATGGTCGGGCGCTGGGGCATGAGCGAGCGGATCGGGCGGCTGACGGCGATCCCGGACGACGCGGCCCAGGCGTACGGGCTGTCGGCGGCGCCGGCGACGCTGGACGCGGTGGACTCCGAGGTGCGGCGGATCGTGGCGGAGTGCTACGAGAAGACGGTGACGACGCTGATCGAGAACCGGGAGCGGCTGGACGCGCTGGCGGCGGCGTTGATGGAGCACGAGTCGCTGGGTGAGGCGGACGCTTATCGGGCGGCGGGGGTGCCGCGGCAGGTGCGGGACCCGGATTAGCGAACCAGGTCGGCGAGTCGGATTGCGAGCCTGATCGGCGAGCCTGACTGGCGAGCCCGATCGATTGGTCGGATTAGTAAGTCGGATCAGCGAACCAGGTCGGCGTGTCGGATTAGCAAGGGGCGGGCGTGGCAATCGTCACAGTGTGCTGAGCCGGCTGCCCGCCGACGTGTGGGACTACGTGCGCGACGCCCCTGGGACGTACCTGTGGCTGGTCGCGCTGGTCGGCGTGTCCCAGTACGTCAGGCGGCTGCCCGCGGACCGTGCGGCGAAGCTGCTGGAGGCGAACTCCACCAACCTGGACCGGCTGCGGCGGGCCCCGATCAAGGTGATGGTCACAAGTCTGTTCTTCACCGTCGGGACCAGCTGGTTGTTCTACGCGGTGACGTACAGCGTCCTCCACGCCCCGACCGAGCACTGGCTGGGGACCTGGCGGTGGCTGGCGGTCCTGGGGACGGCGCACGTCGGGGCCACGCTGCTGAGCGAGGGATGGGTCGCGAGGGAGATCCGGGCGGGACGGCTTCCGCAGTCGGAGCGCACCACGACCGACTACGGGGTCAGCTATGCGCAGGCCGGGGCGGCGGCGGTGTTGGCGTACCGGATCCCGATGCCGTGGCGGGTGCCGTATCTCGTGGTGCTGATCGTGTTCTACGGGTACGGGTGGTTCAAGAACCGGCGGGACTTCACCGCGATCGGGCATCTGTGCGCGCTGGCGATCGGGTTCGCCTGCTTCTGGATCGCGCCCTGAGGCGTTGGCGCCTGAGGCATACGGCAGATACGGCAGACTTGAGGGACTTGAGGGACTTGAGTATTCGACAGGTTGTCTAGCTCTTGTTTTTCTTCTCGCCGTCGGACGGCCGGACTTTGATGGCGACGAAACGCCCGGCTTCCCACTCCAGTGCCGCCTTCTGCGCGGCGTGCCACGTACACAGGCCGAGCAGGTTGTCGAGGGAGTGGTCGTCCTTCTTCCCGGCGTGGACGACCATGCTGGCCTCGCGGGAGCAGCCGACGGCGAAGTGGGCGTGCTTCCATTCGCAGCGCCGGCCACAGCGCCGCATGACTTTGCGTACCAGCCGGTTCCAGTTTCGCGGTAGCTTCACCAGATCCTGCGATCCACTCACATAGGAGAGTTCCCCTGAATATCCGATCGGCGCGCGGGACGCATGTGTTGATCACCTCAACGAGTGACGTGTGACCGCCGCGAGGTGACCGTCCCAGCGGATGGCTAGGCTCGCGGGATGCTGATCGCCACCTCCGCGCTGCTGCGGCGCACCGGATCCGATGGACGTCCCGAAGTGCTGATGGGGCTGAAGAAGACCGGTTTCGGCGCCGGTCTGGTCAACTGCCCGGGCGGCAAGCTCGAACCCGGGGAGACGCCGGCGGAGGCGGTCGTGCGGGAGTTCGCGGAGGAGACCGGCATGACGCTGGCGGTGGGCGACCTGAATCCGGCCGCCGAGCTGGTGTTCCGGTTCCCGGACGTGCCGGAGTGGGATGACATCCGGCTGCACTACTTCACCGCGACGAAGTACGTGGGGGAACCGCAGGAGAGTGTGGAATTCGCCGCGCAGTGGTTGCCCGAGGCGGATCTGGAGTACGAGCGCATGTGGGACGACTCACGCCTGTGGCTGCCATCGGTGCTGGCCGGCGAGCACGTCGTGATGGACGTCACCTACGCCGGCCGCAGCAAAGTGGCCTCTTATACCCGCGAGCCGTCGCCGGCCGAGTGAGGCTATTGCTCCACCGGGTGCAGCGACATCGGGCCGTAGACGACGGCGCCGTCCTCCAGCAGCGTGACCTGGTCGACGCCGGCCTCCAGCAGGTCCTTCCAGTTCTCTCCGATCCAGCTTTCGGCGTCGGACTGCGTGGAGAACTCCTCCGGCTTCGCACCGGTATCCTTCTCGCCGCCAGCGGTGTCCTCATAACGCCACATGAAAGTCACAGTGTTGACCCCTTCGATCGCCCAGCCGTCGCTGAATAACATAACGCGCACGTTGATCCTTGGCGGGGCGCGTTCGGGGAAGTCCGCCGAGGCCGAGCGCCGGCTCACCCTCCTGGCTGACGATGCCGTGTATGTCGCGACCGGTGGCCACCGCGAGGGTGACGCCGACTGGGCCGAGCGGGTGCTGCGGCACCGGAAGCAGCGGCCGGACTCGTGGGAGACCGTGGAGACGACGGACGTCGCGGCGGTACTGCGCGCCGCGAACCGGCCGGTGCTGGTGGACTGCCTGACGCTGTGGCTGACCGCGATGATGGACCAGGTTGGGGCATGGGACGACGAGGCGTGGCGGGACGGCGGGGAGCGGGAGCTGGCGGCGCTGTTCGACGAGCTGGAGGCGGCTTGGCGGGCGGCGGCGGTGCCGGTGCTGGCGGTGAGCAATGAGGTGGGCTTCGGGATCGTGCCGGAGAGCGCGGCGGTGCGGCGGTTCCGGGACGAGCAGGGGCGGCTGAACCAGCGGATCGCAGCGGCTTCGGACGCGGTGGTGCTGATGGTGGCGGGGATCGCGGTCGGGGTGAAGTAGGGCTTCCCCGCGCGCGGGGCACCGCCGCTAGGCTGTTCGGCACCATGAACGCGTCCGAGAACCCCACCCCCGAATCGGCCGAGCAGCCCGAGCCCGTCGAGGTCGTCGAGGCAGCGATCGAGACCGAGACCGTCATCGAGGCCGAGGCCGTGATCGAGGCCAGCGATTCGGCAGACGAATCCGCCGACGCACCGGCCGGGCCCGAGCCGCTGAACCTCGACAAGCTCGCCGACCAGGCCGAGCGCCCCGACGAGGCGGCGCGCGACGTGCTGCGGACCCGGCTCGCCGAGCTGGCCGTCCCCGCCGCCGGGCTCGGGCGGCTGGAGGAGCTGGCGGTCTGGCTGGCCGGCGCGCGCGGCGACGGGCAGGCGCGGCCGATCGAGCGGGCCCGGGTCGTGGTGTTCGCCGGCGACCACGGGGTGGCCTCGCTCGGCGTGTCGGCCACGGCGGCGGAGCAGGCGCTCGCCGTCACCGCGGCGCGGGTGAAGCAGATCGAGGACGGCGGCGGCGCGGTCGGCGTGCTGGCCCGGCTGCACGGCGCGACGGTGCGCGTGGTCGACGTCTCGGCCGGCCGGCCGTCGGGGCGCATCGACAAGGAGGACGCGGCGACCCGCGAGGAGACCGAGGAGGCGTTCCGGCTCGGCATGGCGATCGCCGACGCCGAGGCCGACTCCGGCGCCGACGTGCTGATCCCGGCCCTGGTCGGCGTGGGCGGCAGCACGGTGGCCTCGGCCCTGTCCGGCGTCCTGACCGGCAAGGACGCGGCGGCGGTCACCGGACGCGGCTCGGGCGTCGACGACGCGGCGTGGATGCGCAAGTGTGCGGCCGTGCGCGATGCGATGCGCCGCGGCCGTCCAGTGCTCGGCGACCAGCTGGAGCTGCTGGCGAAGGTCGGCGGACGCGACTTCGCCGCGCTGACCGGCTTCCTGCTGCAGGCCGTGATCCGGCGCGTGCCGGTGCTGCTGGACGGCGTGACGACCACCGCGTGCGCGATGCTCGTGCAGCGCATCGCCTACCGCTCGCCGCAGTGGCTGCTGGCCGGCGCGCTGTCGCCGGAGCCCGCGCACAAGGCGGCGCTGGACCGGCTGTCGCTGGAGCCGCTGGTCGAGGGCTACGACGTGCGGCAGGCCGAGGGGGCGCTCGGGCTGCTGGCGCTGCCGATGCTGAAGGCCGCCGCCGCGCTGGCCACGGAGCTGGCGACGTTCGGCGAGGCCGGGATTCCGGAGCCGGTGCTGCGGTCGCGGGTGTGAGGGATTTCGGCGCGGGGGCTTTCGACGCAGAGACTTCCGGCGCGAGGGCTTACGGCGCAGCGCCTTTCGGCATGAGGGCTTTCGGCGTGAAAGCTCTCGGCGGGCAGTCGCGAAACCCGACCACCGCACCATGACCGCACTCTCCGGCCTCCGTCTCGCCTTCTCGACGCTGACCGCACTCCCCGTCGGCCCGCCCCGCGACGTCGACCGGTCGGTGGCGGGGCGGGCGATGGCGTGCGCCCCGGCGGTCGGCGCCGTACTCGGTGCGGCAGCGGGGGCGGTCGGCGCGGGGCTCGGGTGGTGGACCTCCAGTCCCGTCGTGGCGGCGGTCGGCGGGGTGGCGACGCTGGCGGCGCTGACCCGCGGGCTGCACCTCGACGGCCTCGCCGACACCGCCGACGGCTTGGGCTCGGCGAAGCCCGCAGCCGACGCGCTGCGCATCATGAAGGCCTCGGACATCGGCCCGTTCGGCGTCATCACGCTGGTCCTGGCACTGCTCGGGCAGGTGCTGCTGCTCGCGAGCGCTTGGAGCCAGCACGGCGCGTGGTACGGAGCGTGCGGGATCGCAGTGGCCTGCGTCGCCGGACGCCTCGCGGTGACCTGGGCCTGCCGACCCGGCGTCCCCTCGGCCCGGCCCGACGGCCTCGGGGCGTGGGTGGCGGGGAGCGTGTCGCGCGTGGCGGTCGGTGTGGCGTCGGCGGGGGCGTTGGTCGCGGCGGGCGTCACAGGGTTCTGCGTGAGCCACGGTGGCGCGCGCTGGCTGCTGTGGCCGGCCGCGGTCGTGGTGGGTATCGGAGCGTCAACGGCGTTGCTGCGCCATACGATCCGCCGCTTCGGAGGCATCACCGGGGACGTGCTCGGTGCGCTCGTCGAGGTCGGCTTCACCGTCGCGTTGCTGATTGTGGCGCGTTGACCACGATGAAGTCCTCGAAGCGGTGCGCGCCGCGGCGGCCGTCTACCCGCACCGCCGCGTCCCGCAAAGCCGTCAGCTGCGCGACCGTCATCGGTAGTGCCCGCTCGTGCGGCTGGTACGTCGCGCCGATCGGGTAGTCGCGGTACGGCCGGTCGGTCATCTCGACGTGGCAGCCCATCACCCAGGTCACCTCGTGCGCGGCGCAGAAGGCCACGAGGCGGTTCAGTGTGGCCACGAGTTCGGGGAAGTCGGCGACGTAGATGCGGCCCGGGTACACCATGTCGCCGGTCAGGAGGAAGCCGGTCGCGGAGTCGTGGAACACCACGCCCGCGGCGTGGTGGCCCGGTGCGCCGATGGCTCGCAGGACGCGGCCGCCGCCGAGGTCGAACGGGACTTCCTGGTCCGGCCAGTGTGCGTCGTCGAAGCCGAAGAAGGCTCGGACCGCCTCCGGCTCCTTCGCGACGACCACAGTGTTCGGGCGGCCTGCGAACTGTGCGTCCGCCGCGATGTGGTCGCCGTGGCCGTGGGTGTGTGCGACCACAAGCTCATACCCGTCGCGCGGGTGGCGGCGCAGCCAGTCGGCGACAAGGGAATCGACCGTCTCCCGCAGTGGGAAGACCGCGGGGTCGGCGGTGGCGCCGGTGTCGAGCAGGAGCGCGCGGTCGGCGCCGAACAGCAGGTAGATGAACGGCGCCTCGTAGTTCGTGCTCTTACTCTGCCGCAGGATCACCGTGCGCTCGTCATAGGCCTGCGCCTGGATCGGGGGCTCCGACGCCGAGCTCCAGCGGGGTACCCCGTGGTTCCAGCGGAGGTCCAGCGGGTTCGCCATCGCCCTACGCCGCCCTACGCCGCCCCGACCACGATCCCCCAGGTGTGGGTCACCGAGTCGCCGGGGGCCAGGTCGATGACGGCCTTGCCGCTCGCGAAGGCGTTCGGCGGGCAGCTCATCGGCTCCACGGCGAGCGCCGAGCGGCGGTAGGGGTCGTTCAGCGGGTCGCCGGAGAACAGCTGGACCCACTCCAGCCCCTCGCCGAACCACATCGTCACGCCCTCGGTGCCCTGGCCCAGGGTCACGCGGGCGCGGCCGTCGGCGTCGCGGACGATGTCGGTGAAGGCCGTGTCCAGCGTCACGCCGCGCAGCGGGCGGCGGTCGCGGAAGTCGTACGGCGTGCCGCCGACCGGCACCTCGCACTGCGGGATCATGCGCTCGTCGACCATCAGCCAGCGGCCGGCCGGGACGCGGGCCAGGCCCTGCGGGCCGTCCAGGCCGCCGTCGACCTTCAGGTACGCGTGCGAGCCGAGGCCGTAGGGCGCGTCCCAGTCGCCGGCGTTGCGCGCGGTCACCGAGATCGTCAGGCCCTCGTCCGCGTCCAGGGTGTACTGCGCGGCGACGTCGAGCAGGAAGGGGTAGCCGGGCTGAGGTTCCAGGCGCACGGTCAGGCGGAGCGTGGAGTCGGTGTGGGTGTCCACCTGCCAGGAGGCGTGGCGGGTCAGGCCGTGGATCGCGTTGTGGTGGGCCGGCTCGCTGATCTCCAGTTCGCGCTCCACGCCGCGGAACTTGTACTTGCCGTCGCGGATGCGGTTCGGCCAGGGGATGAGCAGCTGGCCGCTGCCGCCGACCGGGGCGCCGTCCTCGGGGAACTCCATGACCAGTTCCCGGTTGTCCTGTCGCAGGGACCTGAGAGCGGCCCCGACTTCCGTCACCACGGCGGTGTACTCCCCCGCCTTGATCGTGTACTGCTCTCCGGTCGGCCGCTCGCCACCACCGCTTGCATCGGGGACGCTGATCATGACGACATGCTCCCACGAGCGTGCCCCCGGCGCTCGGGCCGGGGGCGGATCGCCGGGACCGGGGATCAGCCGCGGGTGCGGACGACGACGAACGGAGGCTTCACCACCGTGAACGCCGCCGCCTTTCCACGCACGTCGAGGTACACGGTGTCGCCCTCGGTGAGGTCGCGGTCGAGCAGCGCCAGGCCGATGCCCTCGCGCAGGGACGGCGAGAAAGTTCCAGAGGTGACCTCGCCGATCTGCTTGCCGTCGGCGTCGTTCACCACCATGTGCGCCCGCGGGATCGCGCGGTCCACGGCGCGGATGCCGCGCAGCAGACGCTTCGCGCCGGCCTCACGCTCGGCCAGCAGCACTTCGCGGCCCCAGAACGCCGGCTTCTTCCAGCCCACGGCCCAGCCGGCGCGCGCCATGTTCGGCGTGATGTCCATCGACAGGTCCTGGCCGTGCAGCGGGTAGCCCATCTCGGTGCGCAGGGTGTCGCGGGCGCCGAGGCCGCAGGCGCGGATCTCGAACTCCTCGCCGGCCGCGATCAGCGCGTCCCACAGCGCTTCGGTCTTGTCCCACGGCGCGACCAGTTCGTAGCCGTGCTCGCCGGTGTAGCCGGTGCGGCAGACCGTGAGCGGCGCGTCCTGGAAGGCGGCGACGGCGAAGGACATGTAGTCGTGGTCGGTGGGCAGGCCGAGCTCGGCCAGCACCTCGGCCGACTTCGGGCCCTGAACCGCCAGCACGCCGAAGTCGCGGTGCCGGTTCTCGATCGTGACGCCGTCGGGCGCGGCGGCCTGCAGGCGGCGGACGACCTCGGCGGTGTTGGCCGCGTTGGGGATCAGGAAGACGTCCTCGGGGCCGTTGAGGTAGGCGATGAGGTCGTCGACGACACCGCCGGTGGCGTCGTCGCAGCACAGCGTGTACTGGGCCTGCCCGGGCTCGATCCGCTGCAGGTCGTTGGCCAGCACGGAGTTCACGAACGCCGCCGCGCCGGGGCCGGTGACCGAGGCCTTGCCGAGGTGGCTGACGTCGAAGACGCCGACCTGCTCCCGGACCGCGGCGTGCTCCTTGAGCACCCCTCCGGCACCGGCTTCGCCGGAATCAGACTCCAGCCTGTACTCGATCGGCATGTCCCAGCCGCCGAAATCGGACATCTTCGCGCCCAGGGCGACGTGCCGGGCATGCAGGGGCGAGGTCAGGAGATCGCTGGTCACATGGCGAGACGATACCCGAGCAGCCGCCCCGGCCGGGCCGCGGCCGAGGCGGTGCGCACGGACGCGGCCGGAGCGGGCAAGGTCATCCCGGCGTCTCGCCCGGCATGCCGGTACGGAATACAGTCGCCTAAAGTAACGATGACCCGGGTGACGGCCGCCTCGACCGTGTGATGTGAAGGGCGATCCCCTTCCCCGCCAGAATCTGCAGATGTCCTAGCGAGAACTGGATCAACGATGACCTCGATCTCCCTGTCCGCTACCGCGACCGGCAAGGCGGACGCCGTCGTAGTCGGCGTGTACGCCACCGAGACCGCCAAGGGGGTCAAGGGCGTCGCCCTGGCGCCCGGCGCCGAAGCCGTGGACGCGGCCTACGGCGGCGCCCTGGCCAAGGCGCTGGACCTGGTCGGCGCAGCCGGCAAGGACGGCGAGCTGACCAGGGTGCCGGCGCAGGGCGACGTCAAGGCGCCGCTGATCGTCGCCGTGGGCCTGGGCAAGAAGCCCGGCAAGGGCGAGCACCTGAGCACCGACACCCTGCGCAAGTCGGCCGCCGCCGCGGCCCGCTCGCTCAGCGGCAAGGCCAAGGCCGTCTTCGCGCTGCCGGCCGAGGACGCCGAGCAGGCCGGCACGGTGGCCGAGGGCGTGCTGCTCGGTGCCTACGCGTGGGAGGGCCTCAAGGCCCCGCGCAAGGACGCGAAGGGCCCGGTGGCCGAGGTCACGCTGGTCACCGCGGCGGCCAAGCAGGCCGCGGTGAAGAAGGCCGTGGACCGGGCCGCCACCGTCGCCGGCGCCGTGAACCTGGCCCGCGACCTGATCAACACCCCGCCGTCGCACCTTTACCCGCAGACCTTCGCCGAGCGCGCGCAGGCCGAGGTGAAGGACGCCGGGCTGGCCGGCCTGAGCATCGAGGTGCTGGACGAGAAGGCGCTGACCAAGGGCGGCTACGGCGGCATCATGGGCATCGGCAAGGGCTCGGCCAAGCCGCCGCGCCTGGTGCGCGTGACCTACCGGCACCCGAAGGCGAAGAAGCACCTGGCGCTGGTCGGCAAGGGCATCACTTTCGACACCGGCGGCATCTCGCTGAAGCCGGCCAACGCGATGGACACCATGAAGTCGGACATGAGCGGCGCGGCCGCGGTGTTCTCCGCGACGCTGGCCGTGGCCCGCGAGGAGGTGCCGGTCAACATCACCACGTACCTGTCGCTGGCCGAGAACATGCCCGGCGGCGGCGCGGTGAAGGTCTCGGACGTCATCACCATGTACGGCGGCAAGACCGTCGAGATCATGAACACCGACGCCGAGGGCCGCGTGGTCATGGCCGACGCCCTGGCCCGGGCCAGCGAGGACGGCCCGGACCTGCTCCTGGACGTCGCGACCCTGACCGGCGCGCAGGTCCTGGCGCTGGACCGGCTGTCCGCGGTGATGGGCAACGACGACGAGCTGCGCACCCGCATCGTGGAGACCGCGAAGGCCGCCGGCGAGGAGATGTGGCCGATGCCGCTGCCGGAGTACCTGCGCGAGACCATCGACACCCAGAGCGCCGACATCTCGAACATGGGGCAGCGCATGGGCGGCATGCTGGTCGCCGGCCTGTTCCTGCGCGAGTTCGTCGGCGAGGGCATCAAATGGGCGCACCTGGACATCGCCGGCGCCTCGTTCAACGAGAAGGCCCCGTACGGCGACACGCCGAAGGGCGGCACCGGCGCCGCGGTGCGGACGCTGGTGAAGCTGGCCGAGGACCTGGGTTCGGGCAAGTAAAGCCCCACGCTGATCCGAAGCGGTCATTTCCCGGGACGGGAGGTGACCGCTTCGGCGTTCGCGGGTAGGCGTGTCGCCATGAGCGCGGACGACGGCACCGATTCCAGCGATTCCAGCGAATCCAGTGGTTCCGGCGATTCCGGCGATTCCACCGCGCATCCCGCGCACGACCCGCACGAAGGACTCGGGGCCCGACTGAACTGGCTGCGGGCCGGCGTCCTGGGCGCCAACGACGGCATCGTCTCCACGGCCGGCCTGGTGGTCGGCGTCGCCGGGGCCACCGACACCCAGTCCACGCTGCTGGCCTCCGGCATCGCCGGGCTGCTGGCCGGTTCGCTGTCGATGGCCTCCGGCGAGTACGTCTCGGTGTCCACGCAGCGCGACACCGAGAAGGCCGCCCTGGCGCTGGAGCGCAGGGAACTGGCCGAGTCGCCGGAGGCGGAGTTCGAGGAGCTGGTCGGCCTGTACCGCGACAAGGGACTGACGGAGACCACCGCCCGCCGGGTCTCGCAGGAGCTGACCGCGCACGACGCGCTCGGCGCACACGCGCAGACCGAACTCGGTATTAACCCCGACGACCTGGCGAACCCCTGGAGCGCGGCGATCGCCAGCTTCGTCGCGTTCAGCGTCGGGGCGCTGCTGCCGCTGCTGGCGATCGTGCTGCCGCCGCACGACTGGCGGGTGCCGGTGACGGTGGTCAGTGTGCTGATCGCGCTGGTCGCCACCGGCTGGTTCAGCGCGCGGCTGGGCCGGGCGGCGCCGGGGCGCGCGATCGCGCGGAACGTCGTCGGCGGGGCGCTGGCCATGGGGATCACGTACTTGGTCGGGACGCTGATCGGCAAAGTGGATTAGCGTGTTCGGCTATGTGGCAACTGCACGAGCGAAAGCGAATAGAGCACTGGCAGAAGGCGGCGGCGGCCGGCGATTCCGACGCGATGCTCCACCTAGCGCACGCGGCCAGGCATCACGACCCCGCCGAAGCAGAGCGCTGGCTGCGCTCGGCCGCCGACCTCGGGAATCTGGAAGCGGTCCACAAGCTGGGCGTCCTGATGTGGCACCGCGGGGAGTACGAGGGCGGTGAAGACCTCGTCCACCGGGCCGCGCTCGGCGGGTATCAGGACGCGATCGCCACCATGGGCCAGCTCTGCGAGAAGCGGGGCGATCTCAAGGGCGCCGACGCGTGGTTCTGCAAGATCGCCGCCGACGACGACAGCGACTGAGGGCAGAGCACCGGCGCACCGGCGGATGGCGACGGGCTCGCGCAGTCGGCGACCCGCCACGCCTTCCCGACCTCGCGCCATATCGCGCCGCCGCGCACAGTCCGCGATCCACCGCGCTTTCCCGGCATCCCAACACATAGCGCTACCTCGCGCCGCCCGGCGCCGCCAGCGCCGTCTCGCGCCGTCCCGCGCCTCAGCCCCCGTCCAAGCGCCGCTTGTCCTCCTCGGCGCGCTTGCGCGTCCAGTCCCGCATGCGCTGCGGGTAGCCGACCACGTCGGCGTCGTAGGCGGGAATCCCCAACGCCCGGGCCAACGCGTGCGCCTGTTGCGGGCTGCGGACCCGCCGCCGCGTCCACTCCCCGGACGCCGCGATGAAGACCACTGTGGTGTCGGTCACAGCGGTGCGCGGCTCTATGTACGCCTCGACGCCGATGCGGCTGCGGGCGAACTCGCTCAGGTGCGCTTCCGCCGCAGCCAGTTCCTGAGTGGATCTCCTGCTGGGCGCCGGGGCGGCCGGTCCGGGTGCCGAAGCGGGCAGGCTGGGGCGGCGTCGGCGGAACAGGGGCATAACCACTCCCGGAAGATCGTTGCTCCCTCGCGCCGGGCCGTGGGGCTCGGCGAAAGTCGGGTCCGCACGCGGACTAGACTGGCTTTCCGGTCGCGGATGCGCTACCCGCGACTCCGCGTCCGTCCGTTTGCTGACCCTTCCACAGCAGTGTGTCAGTGTGGGGCGGAACCGGACCGGTGAATGCGACAGCAGGCAGCGAGAAGAGGAACGCACGTGGCAGGCGACAACCAGTTCGACTTGGTCATCCTCGGCGGCGGCTCGGGCGGCTACGCCTGTGCTTTCCGGGCGGCGGACCTCGGGATGAGCGTGGCGCTCATCGAGAAGGCCGAGGTCGGCGGGACCTGTCTGCACCGGGGCTGCATCCCCACCAAGGCGCTGCTGCACGCCGGCGAGATCGCGGACAACACCCGCGAGGCCGCGCAGTTCGGCGTCGCGGCCACCTTCCAGGGCATCGACATGGCCGCCGTCAACTCCTACAAGGACGGCGTCGTCGGCCAGCTGTACAAGGGCCTGCAGGGCATTGTGAAGGCCCGCAAGATCGAGTTCATCGCCGGCGAGGGCCGCCTGGTCTCGGCGAACACGGTCCAGGTCAACGGCCAGAACGTGACGGGCGCGAACGTGGTGCTGGCGACCGGCTCGGTGCCGAAGTCGCTGCCCGGCCTGGAGATCGACGGCAACCGCGTCATCTCCAGCGACCACGCGCTCAAGCTCGACTACGTCCCGGCCTCCGCGATCATCCTCGGCGGCGGCGTCATCGGCTGCGAGTTCGCCTCGGTCTGGAAGTCCTTCGGGACCGACGTGACCATCATCGAAGGCCTGCCGCACCTGGTCCCGCTGGAGGACGAGAACTCCTCCAAGCTGCTGGAGCGCGCTTTCCGCCGCCGCGGCATCAAGTACGAACTGGGCAACTTCTTCTCGGGCGTCGAGTACACCGAGAACGGCGTGCGCGCCTCCATCGCCAACGGCAAGACCGTCGAGGCCGACCTGATGCTGGTGGCCGTCGGCCGCGGCCCGGTCTCCGCGGGCCTGGGCTACGAGGAGGCGGGCGTGGCGATGGACCGCGGCTACGTCAAGGTCGACCAGTACTGCCGCACCTCGGTCCCCGGCGTCTACGCCGTCGGCGACCTGATCCCGACCCTGCAGCTGGCGCACGTCGGCTTCGCCGAGGGCATCCTGGTGGCCGAGCACATCGCGGGCCTGGCTGGGCTGTATTCAGGAGCAGTGGCCCCGATCGACTACGACGGCGTGCCGCGCGTCACCTACTCCCACCCCGAGGTCGCCTCGATGGGCCTGACCGAGGCGCAGGCCAAGGTCAAGCACGGCGACGCCGGCGTGAAGACGTTCAACTACGACCTCGCCGGCAACGGCAAGAGCAAGATCCTGAAGACCTCGGGCCAGGTCAAGGTGGTCCAGCAGGTCGACGGCCCGGTGCTCGGCATCCACATGGTGGGCGACCGGATGGGTGAACTCGTCGGCGAGGCCCAGTTGATCTTCAACTGGGAGGCGCTGCCGCAGGAGGTCGCCCAGCTCGTGCACGCGCACCCGACGCAGACCGAGGCGCTGGGTGAGGCCATGATGGCCCTGGCCGGCAAGCCGCTCCACGTCCACGACTGATAAGCCTGCTGTATGGACACCGCAGGACACAGCCTGCGGAAACCCTGAGAATTCTGCACGGAATGTTCTGCGAAGGAGATAGAGAGCGCTCATGTCGGTCTCAGTAGTTCTGCCCGCGATGGGTGAGTCGGTCACCGAGGCCACCATCACCCGCTGGCTGAAGAAGGAAGGCGACCGGGTCGAGGTCGACGAGCCGCTGCTCGAAGTCTCCACCGACAAGGTCGACACCGAGATCCCGTCCCCGGCGGCCGGCTTCCTGGTGTCGATCAAGGTCGGCGAGGACGAGACGGTCGAGGTCGGCGCGGAGCTGGCGGTCATCGGGGACACCGCGGACGCGGGTCCGGCGGCGCCGGCCGCCGCCGCGCCGGCTGCTGCTCCCGCCCCGGC
>NZ_JAACYW010000271.1 GCF_015356825.1 Catenulispora rubra
GGGTGGGGCTCGGGGTGGTCTCCGGGTATCTCGGCGGGCTGGTGGACCTGGTCATCATGCGGATCGCCGACGTCTTCCTGGCCTTCCCGCTGATGCTCTTCGCCCTCGGGCTCACCGGGGCCTTGTCCGACCAGGCCTTCGGCCTGTCCGGCAACGCCTTGCGGATCGCCATCATGATCTTCGTGATGGGCTTCTTCAACTGGCCCTACATCGCCCGCATCGTGCGCGCGGAGGTGCTCTCGCTGCGCGAGCGGGAGTTCGTCGACGCGGCCCGGGCTCTGGGGGCCTCGACCCGTTGGATCGTGTGGCGGGAGCTGATGCCCAACCTGCTCGCGCCGATCCTCGTCTACACCACGCTGCTCATTCCGGCGAACATCATCTTCGAAGCCGGATTGTCCGCGTTGGGCATAGGTCTGGACCCGCCCGCCGCCTCGTGGGGCCAGATGCTGACCGACGCGGTCTCCACCGTGTACACCGACCCCGAGTATCTGATCGTGCCAGGCATGGCAGTATTCATCACCGTGCTGGCGTTCAACCTGTTCGGCGACGGATTGCGGAACGCCACCGATCCCACTGCGCAGTGACGCTCCGCGGCACGACGCCGGCCATCGCCGGCCATGAAGAAGGAAACCGCTGTGATACCTAAGTTCGCGATCCGCGCGGGGGCCCTTGCCGCGGCGCTCGCCCTGGTCCTGTCCGCCTGCGGTTCCGGCGGCGGCGCGTCCGGGACCTCGGCCATGGGACCGGGCTTCGACCTGGCGAGCAAGCAGGTGCTGAACCCGTCGACCAAGACCGGCGGCACCATCAACCTGATCTCCTCGCAGTCGTTCGACTCGCTCGACCCCGGGATCACCTACTCCGCGCAGACCTGGAACCTGTTCCGGCTCTTCGCCCGGCCGATGATGGCCTACGAGCACACCCCCGGCGGCAACCAGATCGTCGGCGACCTGGCCACGGGCCCGGGCCAGCAGAGCAACGGCGGCAAGACCTGGACCTACACCCTGCGCTCGGGCGCCACCTTCGAGGACGGCACGCCGATCACCTCCGGCGACGTCCGCTGGGCCATCGAGCGCGCCAACTGGTCCGTGCTGGTCGGCAACGGCCCGACCTACTTCCACAACATCCTCACCCCGCCGAACGACCCGCGGTTCACGAACCTGGACGTGTACAAGTCCGGGGACAAGATGTTCGACAACATCATCGTGACGCCCAACGCGCAGACCATCACCTTCAACCTCCCGCAGGCCTTCGGCGAGTTCGACTACGTCATGACCCTGCTGCAGACCGCCCCGGTCGAGCGCACCGCCGACGCCAAGGACTCCGGCGTCGCCTACAGCAAGAAGCCGATCTCCACCGGCGCCTACAAGATCGCCAGCTACGACCCGGGCAAGGAGATCAAGCTCGTCCCGAACCCGGCCTACAACCAGGTCTCCGACCCCAACAAGATGCACCAGGCCCTGGCCGACGCGATCGACGTGCAGCTCGGCGTGGACTCCTCCGAGCGCGACCAGCGGCTGCTGGACGGCCAGGCCGACGCCGACCTGGGCTCGGCGCTGACCGTGGCCAACCACGCCAAGGTCCTGCAGGACAACGTCCTGAAGTCGGAGACCGACGACGCCGCGGACTCCTCGATCGCCTACTCCTCGATCAACACGCAGGTGATCCCGGACGTCTCCTGCCGGCAGGCGATCGAGTACGCGGTGGACAAGAACACCGTGCTGAACCAGCTCGGCGGCCAGTGGGGCGGCACGATCGCCACCAACCTGCTCACCAACGGCATCCCCGGCGCGGTGCCGTTCCCGACCTACACCTACGACCCGGGCAAGGCCAAGAGCCTGCTGGCGCAGTGCAAGGCCAGCTCGCCGGGCCTGTTCGACGGCAACGGCGCGCTGTCCTTCAAGATCGCCGCGCAGACGAACGCCCCCGACCTGCAGAACGCCGCGACCGCGATCCAGTCCTCGCTGTCCGGCGTCGGCATCAACACCCAGGTCACGCTGTTCCCGTTCGGCCAGTACAGCCAGTACTGCGGCAACGAGGCCTACTCCAAGGCGCACCGGCTGGGCATGTGCCTGGCCAACTGGGGCCCGGACTGGCTCACCGGCTACGGCATGCTCGACCAGCTGGTCACGGTCAACGGCATCGCGGCCACCGGCAGCCAGAACTACGCGTTCCTGGACGACCCGACGGTCAACGACCTGGAGAAGGCCGCGCTGTCCAGCGTCGAGCCGAGCACCCAGCAGCAGGACTGGGTCAAGATCGACCACCGCGTGATGGACCTGGCCGCGGTCGTGCCGCTGATGGACCGGCACGTCATGCGCTTCCGCTCGGCCCGGCTGACCAACGTGATGATCAACCAGGCCGGCTCCGGCGGCTACGACCTGGCCGTCCTGGGAGTGAAGTGACCCGCGGGCCTGACGCGACCTGCCCGGGCACGAGATGACCTGCTCCGCGCGCCCCGCCGCCTACTCCGAAGCGCTCCGGTACACCCGGTACACCCCGGTATGCCGCGGCCGGAGCCGGCCCGGGCGCGCGGCGAAACCACAGTGAAACGAGGGGAGCACGCGGCGGCATGACGACCTTCCTGATCCGCCGGGCCGTCACCGCCGTGATGCTCATGCTCGGCGTGGTCCTGGTGACCTTCGCGGTCTTCTACGTCGTGCCCGGGATCGGCGGGCGCAGCACCGACCAGCTGGCCGCGCAGTTCGCCAGCCGCGACCCCTCGCCGGAGCAGCTGGCGCTCATCGAGCACCGGCTGGGCCTGGACCAGCCGCTGTACGTCCAGTTCTGGGACTATCTCAGAGCTCTGGTGGCCGGGGAGAGCCTGCCGCCGGGATCGGGCGCCGCGCACTGCTCGGCGCCCTGCCTGGGCTACTCCTGGCGGCTGCACGAGTCGGTGATGGCGCTGGTCCTGGACCGGCTGCCGGTGACGGTCTCCATCGCGGTCGGCGCGGCGGTGCTGTGGCTGGTCCTCGGCGTGGCCTCCGGCGCCCTCGCGGCGGTGGCCCGCGGCGGTTTCGCCGACCGCGCGATCCGGGTGGCCGCGCTGCTCGGGGTCTGCCTGCCGGTGGTGTTCATCGGCCCGCTGGCGCGGGCCGAACTCACCTGGCTGTTCCCCTCGGTGACCTATTACTCGTTCCTGCACAACCCTTTCGTGTGGGCCGACCACCTGGCCCTGCCCTGGGTGACGCTGGCGATGGGCTACTTCGCGCTCTACACGCGGCTCACCCGCTCGGGCATGATCGAGGCCTTGTCCGGCCAGTTCATCCGGACCGCGCGTGCCAAGGGCCTGAGCCCCCGGCGGGTGCTGTGGCAGGCGCTGCGGACCACCCTCCCGACCGTGGCGAC
Organism: Catenulispora rubra; assembly: GCF_015356825.1. GTDB lineage: Bacteria > Actinomycetota > Actinomycetes > Streptomycetales > Catenulisporaceae > Catenulispora > Catenulispora rubra. Next base: position 3,346 of record NZ_JAACYW010000271.1, read on the forward strand.
GGTCTTCGCCATGGACCTGGGCCTGCTGCTGGGCGGCGCGGTGCTGGCCGAGAAGATCTACGGGCTGCACGGCATCGGGGATCTGGCGCAGAACGGCGTGGACGGCCAGGACCTGCCGGTGGTGCTGGGCGTCACGTTGTTCTCAGGGGTCTTCATCGTTGTCGCCAACTTCGCGGTCGACGCCGCCTATGCTGTCCTGGATCCGCGCGTCCGGCTGGACTGACGCAGCCGGGCCCGCGGCTACCTTAGGCGGGCGATCACTTCCCCTCTAAGGCACCGTCTGTCAAGGGGCAAACGCCTAAGGATGCGGTCTGTCGCGGGTAACACCCCGTTAACCTCAGGGGCGGTTACCACCCACTCCTAAGGTGGCGATCGCGCCCTCTGATACCCCGAAATGGCTCGGTGACCGGCCGATCCAGGATTGATCACAGTTCGGACAAGGCTGCCTCAACCCCCTAGCCAAGCCGGGGGCCGAGGCGCCACTCTCCTGTGGAGGGCCCCGGCCCGACAGTGCAATGTGCAATACCACCGGCGTGACGTTAGCGCGGCCGCCGGGCGTGACGCGATCACGACTCCGCCCTGCCTGGCTCTCCGGTGCGCTCACAAGGCCTTCCGAGTCAGACGACCACCGAGGATTCACATGACAACGCTGCCAGGGGACGCCTCCACCCTGCACGACGACTTCGGCGAACCGAGCACGCCGGAACCCGGAACTCCGGCGGCGAAGGCGATCGAGGGCCGTTCGCTCACGAAGATCGCCTGGACTCGGTTGAAGCGGGACAGGGTCGCCATGACGGCCGGCGTCGTCGTCGTCCTCATGTGCCTGCTGGGCCTGTTCTCCGGGCTCATCTACCCGCATCTGGGCGGCGGGCCCCAGCTGCCGCACTCCGCCCTCATCGACGGCAACACCACGCTCCCCACCGGCACCGCCGGCGGCCTCAGCGCCCAGCACTGGCTCGGTGTCGACCCGACCTTCGGCCGGGACCTGGCCGCGCGCATCGTCGAGGGTGCCAAGTGGTCGCTGCTGATCTCCTTCGCCTCGACCGTGCTGACCGTGATCCTCGGCCTGGTCGCGGGCCTGCTGGCCGGCTACTTCGGCGGCTGGGTGGACAGCGCGGTGAACTGGCTGATGGCCGTGTTCCTGGCCTTCCCGGTCGTGCTGTTCGGCATCGCGCTGGTCTCCGGCATGCCCACCACGGCCTTCGGCCTGAACAACCTGTGGCTGCACGTCGTGCTGCTGGTCCTGATCATCGGCGGATTCGGCTGGGCCTACTTCGGCCGCATCGTCCGCGGCCAGGTGCTCACGCTGCGGGAGAAGGAGTTCGTCGACGCCTCCCGGAGCCTGGGCGCCAGTGAGCTGCGGATCGTCTTCAAAGAGATCATGCCGAACCTGATCGCCCCGATCCTGGTCTTCACCTCGCTGCAGATCCCGGCCAACATCCTGGCCGAGGCGGCGTTCTCCTTCCTCGGCGTCGGCATCCCGCTGCCGCACGCCTCGTGGGGCGGCATGCTCAACGACGCGCTGAACTACTACGAATACGACCCGGCATACCTGTTCATCCCAGGTATCGCGATCTTCGTCACCGTCCTGGCCTTCAACCTGTTCGGCGACGGCGTCCGCGACGCGTTCGACCCCAAGGCCGGCCGCTGAGCGACATCAAGCACGACCCAGCAACGCAAAGCAATTCATCCACGAAAGGGGATCAGCAACCGATGTCTAATCGGCGATCCAAGGTGGCCTTCGCAGCCACCAGCGTTGTGCTGACGATAGCCGTCGCCGCTTGCGGTTCGTCCAGCAGCAGCCCGTCGGCCGCGAAGACCAGCGGCGGGGTGGCCCCCACCACCGCCGGTGGCGACCAGGGCAACGTCGCGGCCGCGTTCAACGCCTCGACCAAGGGCGTCGTGAACGCCTCCACCGCCAAGGGCGGCACGCTGAACCTGCTGGCCACGGCGGACTTCGACTCGATGGACCCGACGCGTACCTACTACGCGTACTCGTGGGACTTCCAGCGGTTCTTCACCCGCAGCCTGATGGGCTTCGACGCCAAGCCCGGCGAGGACGGCACGAAGGCCGTGCCGGACCTGGCCACCGGCAAGGGCGTGGTGACCAACGGCGGCAAGACCATCACCTACACCCTCAAGGACGGCGTCAAGTTCCAGGACGGGACCCCGGTCACGTCCAAGGACATCAAGTACGGCGTCGAGCGCAACTTCGCGCAGGACGTGCTGCCCGGCGGCCCGACCTACCTGCACGACATGCTCGACGAGGGCCAGAACTACCCCGGCCCGTACAAGGACACCGACCCGAACAAGCTGGGTCTGAAGTCGGTCCAGACGCCGGACGCGAAGACGATCGTCTTCAACCTGTCCGCGCCGTACTCGGACTGGGACTACATCATGACCCTCCCGTCCGCGGCGCCGGTCGAGGAGAAGTTCGACCAGGACCCGAGCACCGGCGGCGCCAAGTACGCCAACCACGTTCAGGCGACCGGTCCGTACGAGATCCAGAGCTACGAGCCGAACAAGTCGGTCGTGCTGGTGCCGAACCCGAACTGGGACGCGAGCACCGACACCATCCACCACCAGCTCGTCAACAAGATCGTGCTGACCGAGGGCCTGGACAGCGACGACATGGACAAGCGCCTGCTGTCCGGTCAGGGCGACATCGAGATCGAGTCCACCGGCGTGCAGTCGGCCGCGCAGACCCAGATCCTGCGCGACCCGAACCTGAAGAAGTCCGCGGACGCCCCGCTGACCGGCTTCACCCGCATGTTCGCGCTGGACCCGAACGTCCCCGAGCTGTCGAACGTCGACTGCCGCAAGGCCATCGAGTACGCGGCGAACAAGGTCGACCTGCAGACCGCGCGCGGCGGCCCCATCGGCGGCGGCGACATCGCCACCACCGTGGCGCCCCCGACCCTGCCGGGCTACCAGTCGTTCAACGACTACCCCTCGGGTGCGGACAACACCGGTGACCTGACCCAGGCCAAGGCGGAGCTGGCGAAGTGCGGCAAGCCGACCGGCTTCCACACCAACATCGCCACCACCAACAAGGGCAAGGGCCCGAAGGTCGCGCAGGCGCTCCAGGCCGCTCTGGCCCGGGTCGGCATCCAGGCGGACATCCAGCAGTTCGACTCGTCGACCTACTACTCCACCGTGATCGGCACCCCGAGCAACGTCCACAAGAAGGACCTGGGCATCATGGTCGCCGGCTGGGGCGCCGACTTCCCGACCGGCTTCGGCTTCTTCTCGGCCATCGCCGACGGCCGCAAGATCCTGCAGGCCGGCGGTAACAGCAACTGGCCCGAGGTCAACGACCCGGCGGTCAACGCGGCGCTGGACGACATGACCGCGACGACCGACGCGGCGCAGAAGGCCAAGGACGTGCAGACCATCGACCACGCTCTGATGGACGGTGCGTACTACCTGCCCTTCACGTACGACAAGGCACTGACCTATCACAACCCGCGCGTCACCAACGTCTACATCACGAACGCCTTCGGGATGTACGACTTCGACAGCATGGGCGTGAACGACGGTAAGTAAGCAGACCCCTTCTTCCTGGTAGAAAGCAGGTGAAGGCAAAAGAGGGCCGGCGGGTCGCACCCCGACTTGCCGGCCCTCGCCGCCGCCTCCCGTGATCGCATTTCTGATCCGCCGCATCATCCAAGCGGTGACTGTGCTGCTCGCCGTCAGCCTCATCACGTTCGGCCTGTTCTTCCTGGTTCCCAAGTTGACCGGCTCCGACCCCGCGGCGCTGTTCGCCGGCCGGCTGACCAGCCCCGAGGCGCTGGAAGGGATCCGTATCAAGCTTGGGCTGAACCACCCGCTGCTGCAGCAGTACTGGGACTATCTCGGCGGCTTCTTCCACGCTCGCCACTTCGACAACGGTCCCGACAAGACGACGTGCTCCTGGCCGTGCCTGGGCTACTCGTTCAAGAACGACCTGTCGGTCGGGCACCTGATCGCCGACCGGTTCCCGGTCACCCTGTCCCTGGCCATCGGCGCGCCGATCCTCTGGCTGGTCACCGGTGTGACCGTCGGCCGGATCTCCGCGCTGCGCCCGCGCTCCTGGGCCGACCGCGCCTCGATGCTCGTCGCGCTGGCCGCCATCTCGCTGCCGGTGTACTTCACCGCCGCGGTGCTGCGCCTGTTCGTGGTCTACAACTGGCACTGGCTGCCGGACATCAACTACGTGGGCTTCACGCACGATCCGGTGCTGTGGGCGAAGAACCTGCTCCTGCCCTGGATCTCGCTGGCCACCCTGTACGCCGCCAGCTACGCGCGGTTCACCCGGGCCTCGATGCTCGACGTGCTCAACGAGGACTACATCCGCACGGCGCGGGCCAAGGGCCTGCCCGAGCGCACGGTCATCAACAGGCACGCGATGCGCCCGGTGGGCACCCTGATCATCACCCTGTTCGGGATGGACGTCGGCGCCCTGATGGGCGGCGCGATCCTCACCGAGTCCGTGTTCGGCCTCCCGGGGCTGGGCAAGCTCGGCTACGACGCCATCAGCCAGCACGACCTCCCGATCATCATGGGCGTGACGATCCTCGCGGCGTTCTTCATCGTCGCGGCGAACGTCATCGTCGACATGCTCTACGCCGTCATCGACCCCCGGGTGAGGCTCTCGTGAGCACCTTTATCGAGACCGAAAGGACGGTGTGAACCGTGTCCACCACTGAGGAGACGACGCCGGTCTTGGAGAGCCCGGCACCGTCGAAGTTCCTGGAAGTCCGTGACCTGACCGTCCACTTCCCGACCGACGACGGCGTGGTGAAGTCCGTCGACGGCCTGTCCTTCGGGCTGGAGCGGGGTCGGACGCTGGGTATCGTCGGTGAGTCCGGTTCGGGTAAGTCGGTGACTTCGCTGGCGTTGCTGGGTCTGCACCGTTCGGCGCAGAAGAAGAAGAACGCTGCGCGGATCACCGGCGAGATCTGGCTGGACGGCCAGGAGTTGGTGACCGCCAGCGACGCCGAGATCCGGCGGTTGCGGGGCGAGAAGATGGCGATGATCTTCCAGGATCCGCTGTCGTCGATGCATCCGTTCTTCACCGTGGGTGCGCAGATCATCGAGGCGTACCGGGTGCACAACCACGTGTCCAAGCAGGTCGCCCGCAAGCGGGCGATCGAGATGCTGGAACTGGTGGGGATCCCGCAGCCGAACACGCGGGTGGACGACTACCCGCACCAGTTCTCCGGCGGTATGCGGCAGCGCGCCATGATCGCGATGGCCTTGGTCTGCAACCCGTCGCTGCTGATCGCCGACGAGCCGACCACCGCTCTGGATGTGACGGTGCAGGCGCAGATCCTGGATCTGATGCGGGATCTGCAGCGGGAGTTCAACTCTGCGCTGATCATCATCACGCACGACCTGGGTGTCGTTGCCGAGCTGGCTGACGACATCATGGTGATGTACGGCGGTAAGGCGGTGGAGTACGGTCCGGCGCATGATTTGTTCAAGGGGCCGGAGCACCCGTACACGTGGGGTTTGCTGGGTTCGATGCCGCGGTTGGACCGGGCTCGTGCCGATCGGTTGACGCCGATTCAGGGCAATCCGCCGTCATTGATCAATGTGCCGTCTGGTTGTGCGTTCCATCCGCGTTGCCCGTACACCGGTGAGACCGGTGGGCGTAGTGACACGGAGATTCCGTTGCTGGCTGAGACCAGCCCGGGGCATCTTGTGCGCTGTCATATGGATCCGGCCCGGCGGCGGGAGATTTTCACCGAGCAGATTCGGGAGACGTTGTGAGCACCGAAACCACTCCCGAGAACCAGGTTGTGGCAGATCCCGAGGCGTTGTTGAGCGTGTCGGGTTTGAAGAAGCACTTCCCGATCAAGCGTGGCGCCCTGCAGCGTCAGGTCGGTGCGGTGCAGGCGGTGGACGGGATCGACTTCTCGGTCCGGCCCGGAGAGACGCTGGGTTTGGTGGGCGAGTCCGGTTGTGGCAAGACCACCACCGGCCGGCTGCTGGCCCGGTTGTTGGAGCCGACCTCGGGGTCGATCAAGTTCGAGGGTCGGGAGATCTCGCACCTGTCCAGCGGGCAGATGCGTCCGCTGCGCCGGGACATCCAGATGGTGTTCCAGGACCCGCAGTCCTCCCTGAACCCGCGGCACACGGTCGGCACCATCGTGGGTGCGCCGTTCCACATCCAGGGTATTGAGACGCCCAACGGGACCAAGCGCGCCGTCCAGGACCTGCTACAGCTGGTGGGTTTGTCGCCGGAGCACTACAACCGCTACCCCCACGAGTTCTCCGGCGGCCAGCGGCAGCGCATCGGCATCGCCCGCGCACTGGCCCTGCGGCCGAAGCTGATCGTCGCCGACGAGCCGGTCTCGGCCCTGGACGTGTCGATCCAGGCGCAGGTGGTGAACCTGCTGGAGGACCTGCAGGCCGAGCTGAACCTGGCCTATGTGTTCATCGCGCACGACCTGTCGGTGGTCCGCCACATCTCCGACCGCGTCGCGGTGATGTACCTGGGCAAGATCGTGGAGATCGCCGACCAGGCCGACATCTACGTCCGTCCGCACCACCCCTACACCACGGCTCTGATGTCCGCGGTGCCGATCCCGGACCCGGACCGCAAGGCCGGGACCGCGGAGGGGCAGGTCGACCGGATCCGCCTGACCGGCGACGTGCCCTCGCCGATCAATCCGCCGAAGGGCTGCCGCTTCAGCACCCGCTGCTGGAAGGCGCAGGACATCTGCAAGTCGGACGAGCCGCCGCTGCTGCAGATCGGCTCCGTCTCCGAGGCCGGCGTCGCGCACCAGGTGGCGTGCCACTTCCCGGAGAACGTGTAACACCGGCCGTCGGCCACCGGCCCGGTGGGAGCTTCCGCTCCCGCCGGGCTTTCGGCATTGTGGGGCGGGTGTTCTCCACCGATGCCGGCTCGCACGCCGATGATTCGATAGCCGACTCGCCACCCGACTCGATAACCGACTCGACAACCGACGAGGTCTTTGCGGACGCCGAGGAGGCCGGCCGGGGCTTGACCGGTGACGGTTTGGCAGGTGACAGCGTGCAGGGCGGCGGCCGGGTCGGCGACGGTACACAGGGTGGCGGCTCGGCTGGCGACTATGTCTACGGCGGCGGTTCGGCCGGTGACGGTGCGCCGAGCGGCGGCTGGGCCGGTGACGATACGCAGGGTGGCGGCTCGGCTGGCGACAACGCCTATGGCGGCGGTTCGGCCGGTGATGGTGCGCAGGGCGCCGGCTGGGGCGGCGACGATGCGCAGGGTGGCGGCTCGGCTGGCGACTACACCTATGGCGGCGGTTCGGCCGGTGATGGTGCGCAGGGCGCCGGCTGGGGCGGCGACGATGCGCAGGGCGGTCGTTCGGCCGGTGACTACAGCTATGACAGCGGCTCGGCCGGTGATTACCCGCAAGGCGGCGGCGACGAGCCCTTCTTCGGCATGCAGAGCGAGGCGGCGGTCGTCACCGGTGTCGCGCTCGGCCCCGGCCTGCGGCGTGGCGCGCTGGTCTGTGTCGGCGCGCTGGTGGGTCTCGGGGTGCTGTTCTGGGCCGGGCTGGCCGTGTTCTACGTCTACCGCGTGTTCTTCGACAGCGCGCATGTGAACCCTGACATGCCGCGCCTGCCCGACGGCCGCCCCTGGACCGCGTTCTATCTGGTCGGCGCGGTGTGGGCGATCGGCGTGGGCCTGTTCGGGCTGGTGTCGCGCTGGCACCCCCGGCTCCTCGTGTGGTGCTTCGCGTGCCTCGTGACTGCCTTCTTCTGGCCCGCCGGGATGGCCGCGTCGGCGATCGCGGTGGCCTGGCGTCGCCGGGATCTGGCCGCCTCGCGCCGGCTCGCACTGGCTCTGCTCGCCGTGCTCGTGGCGATCGGCGGCCCGGTGTGGCGCTTCGCGGCACCTTCGTCCACGGCCGAACCGGCCTCCGTCGCCTCGGACGGCGACCTGCTCGGCACCTGGCACTCGCGCTCCGGGATGTCCGTGGCGCTCCACGGCGACGGCACGTACACCGCGGGCACCCTCTCCGGCGGCGGCCTCGGCGCCGGCGACGGCGTACCGGCCTCGGCCGGCACGTGGGACTCCGAGAGCCCGGGCGGCCACTCCGGCGTGCGGCTCCAGATCGACGGCGACCTGTCCCACTCGGTCTGGTTCGACGTCTACAAGGCCGGCCCGGACCTTGTCCTGTGCGCCTCGGACGATCCCGGCAACCCGTGCCAGGTGGTGCTGCGCCGGTCCTAGTCAGTCGGAGTGTCAGTCAGAGTGTGTTGTTCAGAGTTCTGAAACGCGACCACGCGGCGGTGCTGCCCGCCGCGCGGTTGCGTATCAGAACTCGATCAGGCGTCAGCCGTCCGAAGCCGCCGCCTCGGTCTCGCTCAACATCCGCTCCTTCAGCCGGGCCTGCACCGAGTCCACCGTCACCCCGCCGTCCGGATGCGGCTGCACCTTCCCGCGCCGCGCGAGGTCGTGCACGCCCTGCCGCGAGATCCCCAGCATCGCCGCCGCCACGGTGAACGACACCGCCTCGGCGCTCGGGTGCCCGGCGCGCAGCAGCACGGCGCGGCCGAACGGCGTGCCCCACCAGTCCGTCGGCGGGTTGAACGGCTCGTCCGACGGAAACAGGGTGCTGATCAGCCGGATGGCGGTCATCCGGGCTGCGTCGTCGTCGGGGCCCAGCAGTTCCTCGGTCCAGCCCAGCACCGACTCGAAGGCCCGCCGCCGCAGGTCCTTGTCGAGCCCGAACAACACGTCCACCGGCCCCAGGACCCGCGACTCGATCAGCCGGTTCAGATCCCTCGCCAACTCCTCGTGGGCGGGACGCCATGTTTTCGCCAAGACCGACTCCCATCCTCGCCGCCTGAACTGCGCGTTACGACTACTTGACGAGTAGCGTCCAGTACTTGCCCTTATGTGTCAAGTACTAGCCTCTGCCAGCCTTTGCTGTGCTGGCTATCGCCTCGCCTCGCCGATCGATTCCGCTTCTCCCGAGATCGTCCTCCTAATCTGCGATCCGAGGCTCCGCGGTCCATCCGCGCCGAGCGGAAGCCCCACCACCTGCCCGAGCAGCGCGTCCGTGGCGCCTTCAAGCCTGCGGAACACGCTGCCCGCGCCGCCCAACTCGCCCAGCGTCCCCTGCGCCTGCCGCAAGGCCCGCAGCGCGCTGAGTCCCCGCGACGCGCCGATCGCGTCCCGCGCCGCCTTCAGCTCCGCCAGCTCGGTCGCCAGCTGCTCCACCAGCACCGCGAACTCCGCCGATATCCGCTCGGCCCGCGCGACGAACCCCGCCAGCGTCGCCGATTCGGCCAGCGCACCCCCGATCGTGGCCAGTCCGAAGGTCAGGACATCGGCCACCGCGGTCGCCGCGAGTTCGGCCGCCGCCCACGCCGCGGCGTCGGTGACGATGCCGGTCACGGCGTCCTGCGCCGCCCCGGCCGCGACGCCGGCCCGGTTGAGCAGGTGCGCCGTCGCGGCCATCCCGGACGCGAGCCGGTCCAGTGCCGCCACGTAGACGTCCATCGTGGCCCCGAACGTGCGCGCGGCCTCCCCGCGCCAACTCCCCGCGACCGGCACGCAGTCCTGGCGCAGCCGCCCGGATATGCCGCGAACCGCGATCGCCTGCTCCAGCCACAGCGTCGCCGCGCCGTGCAGCGCCTCGGCGTCGCCGGTCACGCGGTCCAGGATGTCCAGCAGCCCCACCTCGCGCAGGACCCATTCGACCCCTGACGCCAGCGCGCCCTCGACCCCGCTCGGCGCCGCCCGATGCACCGGCGTCAGGGCCGTGTCGAGTCTCGGCGGCTCCTCGACCGCCCACGCGTAGCCGGTGCCGAAGGCGTCGAAGCCACTCATCGGGGCGTCCCGTCGTCCGGCGGAGATTCTGAGGAAGCCTCGTCCGCCCCGGGTATCTCGATCCCGACCCCCAGCGCCGCCTCCACGGCCTCCGTGACCCCGGCCACCACCCGATCGGCCGTCGAATAGCGCCCCGCCGACTCGGCCAGCCCGCGCGTCGCCGCCGCCAGCCACACGGCCAGCTCCGCGACCTCGGCGAGCACGCCTTCCTGGTGCGCGTGATACCGGTCGGCCAGGAATCCCGATTGCGGCAGTCTGCCGAACCACCCGCGCTCCACCCGCACCGCCGCCACCGCCTCGCCGACGGCGGCCAGCTCCGCCGTGCGGGCGTGCAGGGACTCGGCGTACGCGGTCAGCAGCGGCGGCCGCACCTCGAAGGCGAACCCCGGACCGGTCATCGGACCACCCCCCTGGTCAATGTGTTTCGATCATCCTACCTGGCCACCATCTCTCCCAGTAGTCACTCGAACACCTTACGTATTCCCCCGTCCGGCCCATCCGAGACGTGACGCGCGTCGCTTCCTGTGGCACTACCAAGCGGTAACTTTGTCGGGATACGATCCCCTCGGACGGCACCGTCGGCTTCCGCCGGGCCGCACCGGAATATGTGGAAAGCCTCGCCGGCCTGCCCCCGTGTTCGGATGCTCTGTTTATTGAAATCAGGTCCGACCATGGCAAGCTGCGTCAGGAGAGACCGGAGAAGCCCTCAAGCAGGAGGTCGGACAGCGATCATGAAAATCGTCGTCTGTGTGAAGCAGGTGCCGGACACGGAGGCCGAGAAGCGGCTCCTCCCGGACACCCTGACGGTGGACCGGGAGAGCTCGAACCCGGTGCTCAACGAGATGGACGAGTTCGCCATCGAGGAGGCGCTCAAGCTCGTCGAGGCGCACGGCGGCGAGGTGGTCGTGCTGACCATGGGCCCCGACGGCGCCGACGCCGCGCTGCGCAAGGCGCTGTCCATGGGCGCGGACTCCGGCATCCTGCTCTCGGACCCGGCGCTGGCCGGCTCCGACGCCGTCGCCACCTCCTACGCCATCGCGCAGGCCCTGGGCACCACCGAGTACGACCTGGTGATCCTGGGCTCGGAGGCCTCCGACGCCCGCACCTCGCTGGTCCCGGCCATGCTCGCCGAGCGCCTGGGCGTGCCGCAGCTCACCTTCGCCTCGAAGGTGGAGATCGACGGCACCGACATCACCGTGAACCGGCTCACCGACTACGGGCACGACGTGGTCAAGGCCACGCTGCCGGCGGTGGTGTCGGTGGTCGAGAAGATCAACGAGCCGCGCTACCCCTCCTTCAAGGGCATCATGGCGGCCAAGAAGAAGCCGATCGCGCAGCTCGACGCGGCCGCAGCCGGCATCGACGCCGCCCTGGTCGGCGCGGCCGGAGCCTGGACCGCGGTGGCCGACGCCGCCCAGCGCCCGGCGCGCAGCGCCGGCGTGAAGGTGGCCGACCAGGGCGACGGCGGCGTGAAGCTCGCCGAGTTCCTGTCCGCGCAGAAGTTCATCTAAGGGAGCTTGGAAAATGGCTGAGATCCTGGTCCTCGTCGACCACGCGGACGGCGTGGTCAAGAAGGTCACGCTGGAGCTGCTGACCAAGGCCCGCGCGCTGGGCGAGCCGAGCGCTGTGTTCATCGGTGCCGGCTACGAATCCGGCACAGTGGCGGAGAAGCTGGCGGAGTACGGCGCCGCGAAGGTGTACGTCGCCGAGGACAAAGAGCTGGAGGGCTACGTCACCGCCCCCAAGGCCGAGCTGCTGGCCAAGCTGGTCGCCGAGCACGCCCCGGCCGCCGTGCTGGTCCCGGCCACCGCCGAGGGCAAGGAGGTCGGCGCCCGGCTGGCGGTCAAGTCCGGCTCCGGCATCCTCACCGACGCCGTCGACGTCAGCGCCGAGCTGATCGCCGAGCAGAGCATCTTCGGCGGCTCGACCGTGGCACACTCCAAGGTCACCAAGGGCACCCCGATCATCGCGATGCGCCCGAACGCCACCTCGCCCGAGGCGGCCCCGGCCGCCGCCGAGCGCGTCGACGTGAGCGTGGACCTGTCCGACTCGGCGAAGCTGGCCAAGGTCGTGGAGAAGGTCGTGCTCCCCAAGGGCGACCGCCCCGAGCTCACCGAGGCCTCGATCGTGGTCTCCGGCGGCCGCGGCGTCGGCAGCGGCGAGAACTTCGCGATCATCGAGAAGCTGGCCGACGCCCTCGGCGCGGCCGTCGGCGCCTCCCGCGCCGCCGTGGACGCCGGCTGGTACCCGCACCAGGCGCAGGTCGGCCAGACCGGCAAGACGGTCTCCCCGCAGCTGTACATCGCCGCCGGCATCTCCGGCGCGATCCAGCACCGCGCCGGCATGCAGACCTCGAAGACCATCGTCGCCATCAACAAGGACGACGAGGCGCCGATCTTCGAACTCGCCGACTACGGCGTCATCGGCGACCTGTTCAAGGTGGTCCCGCAGGTCACCGACGAGATCCTGAAGCGGAAGTAGTCCCCGCCCGGCTCCCGAGGCCGCTTCGCCCACCCGCCGGGGTGGGGGAGGCGGCCTTCTGCGTGCTCGGGGCACTGGCGGAGCCGGTGCTCACCGGGCCCTGCGACGGCCCCGGAGCCCCGTGCCCGCCGCCGGGGATGAGGAGGACACCGGCGGTCACGGCGGCGCCCAGGAGGGCTCCGAGGGCGGCGTAGACCGGGAAGCGATGGCGGCGCGGGGCGCGGTGGTGGGTG
>NZ_JAACYW010000272.1 GCF_015356825.1 Catenulispora rubra
GCTGGGGACGGGCCACTGATGGGGTGTGGCGGGTCCGCCAGCCGCCAGCCGTAGCCGTCAAGCCGCGGCCGCGGGCGTTGGCCCAGCCGCGAGCCACAATCCGCCGGCTACTGATCGAGCCGTGAACCACAATCCGCGAGGCGCCACCAACCAGCCCGAGCCGCGAGCCGCGAGCCGCACGATTGGTCGCGAGCCGCGAGCCGCGAGCCGCTAGCGGAGCTGCGAGCAGCCAATTGCGAACCGCGAGCCACTGACCCCCACCTGTGACCCCCACCTGTGCACCGCGAGCAGTCGGCCCCAGCCCTACCGACTCTGCAAGCATCCGCTTGGGTCCGGCAGTTCGCCGAAGAGTCTTCCGCCCGCACCTCAGCCCTCCACAATCGCCGCCCCGCCCCAATCCACCAGCCCGAGCATCGTCCGAATCTCCTCCGCCCGCAGAGTCAGCTCCCGGGCCGTGTCCTGCTCGCCGCGCTTCGTCGCGTACTCGGCGAGCAGCGCCGATGCGCGGCCTTCCTCGTACGGGTTCCGCGACTCCAGGGCCTCGCTCAGTGCTCGCTCGGCGCTTGCCTCGGCGTCGGTGTCGCGGCCCGCGGTGCGTTCGGTGCGCGCGCGCTCGTTCAGGAACTCCGCGAGGTCGCCGTGGGTGGTGCCGGCTTCGGTGAGGAGTTCGTCCAGGCGGGCGTGGTGCTCCAGGGCGCGGGCGGGGTCGCCGAGGCCGCGGTGCGTTGTCGCCAGGCCGTTGAGGGCGCGGGCGGTGCTGTCGAGGTATCTCTGTTCCTCGGCCACGCGGAGGGCGGTGTGGTAGTGCTCCAGTGCTTGCTGCGGGCGGTTGCTGATGCGCAGCGCGTCGCCGGCGACGACCAGTGCTGTGCTGCGGCCGGTGTCGTAGTGGTCGTGCTCGAAGAGCTCGATGGCTTCGGCGGTGAGGGTGAGGGCTTCGTCCGGCTGGTGCTGGCGGTTGGCGATCTCGGCCAGGTTCGTCAGGGCCATGCCCAGGCCGCGGATGTCCGGGTTGGTGCGGAAGTAGGTCACGACCTGCTCGCTGTATTTGCGCCCCTTGGCCAGGCGCCAGAGGGAGGTGTTGGTGACGGCCAGGGCGTCGAGCAGGGCTGCGCGGCGGCGGTCCGGGGCGCCGACCAGTGCGGTCTCGAGGTATTCGACGGCTTCTTCGGGGCGCCCGGCGATGAAGGAGGCGATGCCCAGCATGTGAGCGGCCCAGGCGTGGTCCTCTTCCGCGCCGGGGCCGCGGGTGCCGGTTCGGGCGTGGCGGCCCAGCGCGGTCATGTCGGCGGCTCGGCCGCTCGTCCACAGGAAGCACACGCTGTTGCGGAGCAGGGCCAGCGAGCGTGCGTCCAGGGTTGTCCCCGACAAGTGGATCAGGGTCGGGAGGTTCTCCTGGAACCAGGCTGCGCCTTCGGCGGCGTCGGCGAAGGCCGGCAGTCGGTCCGCGGGGTGGGCGGGGCGGATCAGGTCGATCGCAGCCGAGCCGTAGGGGTCGAACGCCGTCGACGCCTCGGCCGCCGCCGCGACGTGGTAGTCCACCAGGCGCCGCTCGGCCGCCGCGCGGCCCGGCTCCTCCATGCCGCGGGCGTGGTCGCGGGTCAGGTCGTGGAGCCGGAATCGTCCGGCTGCCGACTCGTCCAGGAGGTGCGCGTCGACCAGCGTCTGCAACAGGTCCTCGGCGTCGGCCGGGTGTGCGTCGAACAGTGCGGCCGCGGCGTACGCGTCGAACTCCAGCCCCGGCAGCGATCCGAGCAACGCGAACGCCGAGCGCTCCGTGTCCGTGAGGTGCGCCACCGACAACGCCAGCGCCGCGTCCACCCCGCCGCCGTCGGCCGCCAGTTCGCGGCGCCGCCGCCCCTCGTCACGCAGCCGTTCGGCCAGGAACGCGGCGCTCCACGCCGGCCGGTGCTGTAGCCGCGCCGCGCACAGCTGCACCGCCAGGGGGAGCCGGCCGCAGGCCTCGATGATCTCGTCGACGGCGTCCGGCTCGGCCGCCCGGCGGGCCGGTCCGGCGATCACGTCCACCAGTTCGCGGCACTCCGCCAGCGACGGCACCGCCAGCGACAGCGACCGCGCGCCGGCCAGGGACAGGAGCCTGCGCCGGCTCGTCACCAGCACCACCGCGTCCTGCGCACCCGGCAGCAGCGGACGCACCTGCGCGGAGTCCATGGCGTCGTCGAGCACGACCACCGGCGTCCGCCGCGCCGCCTCGCCCCGCCACAGTGCGGCCCGCAGATCCGGGTCGTCCGGAATCCGCTTGTCCGGTATGCCGATCGCGGTCAGCAGCGCCGCCAGCGCCGCCTCCGACGACAACGGGGCGCGATGGGACGTGTGGCCGTGCAGGTTGAGATACAGAGTCCTGCGACGCTCGGCCTCGGCCAGGGTCCGCGCGGCCCGGACCGCCAGCGTGCTCTTGCCGACCCCCGCCATGCCGTCCACGACCCAGACGCCGGGCGTCGCCACCAGCGTCGCGAGCTCCGGGCGGCGTCCGACGAAGTCCAGCGGCGCGCGCGGAAGGTCGTCGTGTCCGGCCCCGGCGACGCCGCGCGGCACGTTCAACCGCGTACCGCGTGCCGCGGCCCACGCCGTGCGCAGCCCGTCGGGGTCGCGCCGGGCCAGCCGGCTCATCGTCTGCACCACCGTCCAGGGCGGTACCGAGCGGCCGGCCAGGTAGCGGGACAAAGAGGAGTCGCTGACGTGGGTGACTCGCTCCAGTTCCTTCAGGCTCAGCCCGGTGGCCTCCTGTACCGCCAGCAGTTCGGCGGCAAGCAGTGCGCGCGGATCACCCGGCGCGCCCTCGGCCTCGTCCACATCGCCATCCCGACTCTGCTCCAGGCGCGCGCCTGCCGGGCGCGCGGCCATCGACATCTTGTGCGTATGCAGAGTATCCGCCGCAGCTTCGGACTGCCGGGGGCGCGAGATGTTGGACATCGGTCGTGTGCTGATGTCGTTTTGAAAGCCCTTCGCCCCGACAGGTTAGAAGACCTCTGGGATGGGCCATGCCTCTAGGTGTATCCCCTACCGGGAGGAGTCCCCTGATATGTCCCTCGATGTTTCCCCGGATCTGCTTGACGCCGCGGAGCGCGGCGAGGTGTCGGATGCGCAGTTCGCCGAGTGCGTGCGGGACTCGCTGCCGTACGCGTGGCGGATGGTCAGCGACTTGTCGACGCGGCTGCACGTGGACGGCGCAGGCGGGGTCGGCTTCGTCGACAACACCACGCCGCCGCCGGACGAGCAGGCCCGGGGACAGCTCCTGCGCGCGCTGGCCAGCGACGCCATCCGCGGCTGCCTGGAGCGGCACTTCGGGGTGCGCCTGGCGTTCCAGAACTGCCACCGCGTCGCGGTGTTCCCGGCCGGAACGGCGAAGGACTCCGAGGTGTACGGCAGGTTCACCTCGGTCCGTGCTCAGCTGCTGAACCAGTCGCCGTTGCTGCGCGACTGCTGAGCCGCGGGTCCCCGGAGCTGGTGGGGACGGTTCGGGTGCGGATGGAGCCGTACTGATCACGGGCTGGTGCGGGCTCCCGAATCGAGGCCGGAGGACTTGCGAAGGGCCGGTGGCGTCCCAGGGGGCAGAGGACGCCACCGGCTTCTTTATGGATGTGTGGTCAGGCCTCGCGCAGCAGCGGCAGGACCGACTTACCCAGGGCCCTGATATTGCTCAGCGTGTGCTCGGGGCCGCCGCCCTCGACGAACAGCAGAAAGTGCTCGATGCCCGTGGCCCGTCGCGCTTCCAGAATGCGCTCGGCGCAGTACGACGCCGGCCCGACCGGGTGGATCGTCGTCAAATGCTCGGCGTAGTCGTCGGCATCGCGTGTCGGTGGGGTCGTTCCGTCGAACCGGATGTAGCCCGCCAGCCCCGGACGCAGCCACGGCGGCATCGTCTGTCGCAGGAGTCTGACTCCCGTCTCGCGCGACTCGGTGACCTGCGCGACGACCGCGGAAGCATGCGGCGCGGCGGCTCCGTAGGCCCGGACCATCGCCGCCTTCTCGGCGTCGTCGGCATGCATGCCCAGCAGCATGGGTAATCGGTGCTCGGCCGCCATGCCCACCGTCTCAGGGGACGTACACGCCACCAGCATCTGCGGCCGTCCGCGCGGCACCACCGAGACCTCCCGGAACCGGTGGAACTCGCCGTCGTAAGAAACAGTGCTCTGCGAACTCCACGCGCACAGCACGTCCAGCGCCTCGGCGAACGACCGGCGGGACAGCCCCTCCATCCCGGCGCCGAACACCTCCAGGTCCACCCACGGGCCGCCGCGGCCCACGCCCAGGGTGAAGCGGCCGCCGGTGAGCACGTCCAGCATCGCCGCCTGCTCCGCCACCGCGACCGGGTGCGCCGTGCTCAGCACGGTCACGGCGGTGCCGATGCCGATGCTCCGGGTGCGGCCGGCCAGCAGAGCGGCGAAAGTGAGAGCTGAAGGGCAGGTGCCGTACGGCATGAAGTGGTGCTCGGCCATGAAGACGTCGTCGAAGCCGGCGTCCTCGGCGGCGATGCCGTAGTCCAGTGCCGTGCGCAGCGTCTGTTCCGGCGAGATGCCCGGAAAGCCCGCTGCCAACAGAAAAACGCCGATACGCATGGGCACCAGTGTGTAACCCATGTGGGGACTCTCACAGGCAAGAAGGTGCTGTCAGAACGGGGGTGTCGCGTAGATACTGGCCAGTAACCGCAGACTCCATCCCTTGGACGGTTGATTCCTGGGGGTTCCGGCAAGCAGGACCGTCGCCGGCGAAGCAAAATTACGAAACGGCTCAGCAGCAAGCATGGGCGACACGGACGACCTCCCTCAGCCTGGTTGGCTGTGGGTGGGCGGCCGGGGCGGCCAGGCGCCGCTACTGTGCTCCTGGCAGCCAGAGGCTGCGTGCCGTTTCGTGCCGGTACCTCCAGGAATCAACCGTCCAGTAGCTGCGAGTCACCGAAACTCAAGGAGACGGATACCCATGCCCCGCGAGTTCACCACCATTGGCGTCGTCGGCCTGGGCACGATGGGCGCCGGCATCGCCGAAGTCATGGCCCGCAACGGGATCAAGGTCATCGGGGTCGAGGTCGACGACGCCGGGCTGGCCCGGGGCCGGGGCCACCTGCAGTCCTCCGTGGCGCGCGCGGTCAAGCGCGGGAAGCTGACCGACGCCGAGGCCGCGGAGCTGCAGGACCGCGTCATCTTCAGCACCAGCCTGGACGACCTGGCCGCCGCCGAGCTGGTCGTCGAGGCCGTGCCGGAGGACCTGCAGCTCAAGCGTTCGGTCTTCCAGCGGCTGGACGCCATCTGTCCGCCGGAGACGGTCCTGGCCACCAACACCTCGGCGCTGTCCGTGACCGAGATCTCGGTGGCGACCGCGCGTCCCTCGCGCGTGGTCGGCGTGCATTTCTTCAACCCGGCGACGGTCATGAAGCTGGCCGAGGTGGTGCGCACGGTGGTCACCGACCCGGAGGTGGTCGACGACGTCGAGGCGCTGGTGCGCCGGCTCGGCAAGGACGACGTCACCTGCGGCGACCGGGCCGGCTTCATCGCCAACGCCCTGCTGTTCGGCTACCTGAACCACGCGGTGGCGATGTACGAGCAGAAGTACGCCACCCGCGAGGACATCGACACCGCGATGAAGCTCGGCTGCGGTCTGCCGATGGGCCCGCTGGCGCTGCTGGACCTGATCGGGATCGACACCGCCTACGAGATCCTGGACACGATGTACCGGCAGTCGCGCGACCGGCTGCACGCCCCGGCGCCGATCCTGAAGCAGATGGCGACCGCCGGGCTGCTCGGGCG
The DNA here is from genome assembly GCF_015356825.1 of Catenulispora rubra. GTDB lineage: Bacteria > Actinomycetota > Actinomycetes > Streptomycetales > Catenulisporaceae > Catenulispora > Catenulispora rubra. Next base: position 5,766 of record NZ_JAACYW010000272.1, read on the forward strand.
CAAGACCGGCCGCGGGTTCTACACGTATGAGGGTTCTGACTCGCCGGTGGTGGTCGACGACGAGCAGGCGCCGGGCGCCGGCGGCCTCGGCCGGCACGGCGACCAGGTCCGCGAGGTGCGGCGGATCGGCGTCGTCGGATCCGGCACGATGGCCAACGGCATCGCAGAGGTCTGCGTCAAGGCCGGCTACGACACCGTCCTGGTCGCCCGGGCCACGGCCAAGGTGGACGCGGCGCGGGCCGCGATCGCGCGCTCGCTGGAGAAGGCGGTGCAGCGCGGCAAGCTGGCCGAGCCGGACCGGGACGCCGCGCTGGCCCGGCTGCACGGCAGCGTCGACCTGGCCGAGCTGTCCGACTGCGACCTGGTCGTCGAGGCGGTCGTGGAAGACGTCGAGGTCAAGCGCGCGCTGTTCTCCAACTTCGACGAGCTCTGCAAGCCCGGCGCGATCCTGGCCACCACGACCTCCTCGCTGCCGGTCATCGAGTGCGCGATGGCCACGCAGCGCCCGGCCGACGTGGTCGGCGTGCACTTCTTCAACCCGGCGCCGGTGATGAAGCTGGTCGAGGTGGTGCGCACGGTGAAGACCGCCGACGACGTGGTCGCCACGGTGCACGCGGTGTGCGCGAAGCTGGGCAAGGTCGCGGTGGACTGCGGCGACCGCGCCGGCTTCATCGTGAACGCGCTGCTGTTCCCGTACCTGAACGACGCGGTGAAGATGCTGGAGGCGCACTACGCCACCGCCGACGACATCGACACCGCGATGAAGCGCGGCTGCGGGTACCCGATGGGGCCCTTCGAACTGCTGGACGTCGTGGGCCTGGACGTGTCGCTGGCCATCCAGCGCGTGCTGTACCTGGAGTTCCGCGAGCCCGGGTTCGCCCCGGCGCCGCTGCTGGAACACCTGGTGACCGCGGGATACCTGGGACGCAAGGCGGGGCGCGGGTTCCGGGACTACAGCTCCCGTTGACCCGGCTGACGCCGAATATCCGGTTGACATGGGACCCGCACGGCCGAACACGGCGCGCGCTCTGATTACCCTTGTAGGTATGAGCCCGCGCCGCCGCCCGCCCCGCCGCTCCGACGTCCCCGACGACGAGCAGGACGGCGCGTCCGCCCGGATGGCGTCGCGGGTCCTGGGCTACGACCGGATCGAGCCCGGGCCCGACGGCCGGGACTGGGCCGTGCGTGGGATCCCGGGGCAGGCGGCGCAGAAGGTGTACCGGTGCCCGGGGTGCGACCAGGAGATCCGCGCCGGGGTGCCGCACGTCGTGGCCTGGCCGAAGGACCTCGGCCAGGGCATCCACGACCGGCGGCACTGGCACACGCCGTGCTGGAACGCGCGTTCGCGGCGCCGGGCCAGATAGCGCCAGGCCAGATGGCGCCGTGCTGGATGGTGCCGGGCCAGACAGTGCCGTGCCAGACAGTGCCGTGCCAGACAGGGCGGCGCGCGGCCGCGACCGCCTGAGATAACGCTTCGACAAAGTCAGGGCGCGGACACGCCGTACCCTTGGCGCCGGGCGCGCCGACCCGCGATCATTTGCGCCATGGACCGCACATTCGAGGAACTGATCGCGGAAGGCCACGCGGTCGACGTCAGCGGCTGGGACTTCTCCTGGCTGGACGGCCGCGCCACCGAGGAGCGCCCGCCCTGGGGCTACCAGCGGCTGCTGGGTGAGCGCGTCGGCCAGGCGCATCTGCACCTGGACATCCAGACCGGCGGCGGCGAGGTGCTGGCCGGCGTCCCGCAGCGGGCTTCCGGCGCCATGGTCGCCACCGAGGGCTGGCCGCCGAACATCGCGGTCGCGCAGCGGAACCTGCGGGACAAGGGCGTGGTCATCGTCGCCGACGAGGACGAGCCGCCGCTGCCCTTCGCCGACGGCGCCTTCGACCTGGTCACCAGTCGGCACCCGGTGATGGCGCACTGGCGCGAGATCGCGCGCGTGCTGGCCCCCGGCGGCACCTACTTCTCGCAGCACATCGGCCCGGACAGCGGCCACGAGGTCTACGAGTGGTTCCTCGGTCCCAAGCCCACCGGCAAGAGCTTCCGTGAGCCGGCGCTGGCACGTCAGGAAGCTGAGAAGAACGGCTTGGAGGTCGTGGACCTTCAGGAAGCCGAGTTGAAGATGGAGTTCTTCGACATCGGCGCCATGGTCTACTTCCTGCGCAAGGTGATCTGGTTCGTGCCGGACTTCACCGTCGAGAAGTACCGCGACGACCTGCTGCGCCTGCACGAACACATGGCGCGCGAGGGGTCGTTCGTGGCGTACTCGCGGCGGTTCCTCGTCGAGGCGCGCAAGCCCGAGGCCCGACCTGCCTGAAGTCTGACCTGATCGGGTCCTGAGATCCCCTATAGTCCCCTGCCATGACGGCACTCACGGGGCGCTCACGGGTCTTCTCCCGGTCGGACCTGATCCTGTTCGGCCTGACCGGGCTCGCGACCGCGGGCTCGGCGGTCGTGACGCACGGCTCCCTGGCCCCGTTCCTGATCACGGCGGTCGCCGTCACGCTGGTGGCGGCGATGGTCGGACGCGCGGTGGACCACCTGGCCGACCGGCTCGGGGCGGGGGCGGTCGGCGTGCTGCAGGGGGCGCTGGGGAACCTGCCGGAGCTGTTCGTGTCCGTGTTCGCGCTGCGGGCCGGGCTGACCACGGTCGTGAGCTCGGCGATCATCGGCTCGATCATGGCGAACCTGCTGCTGGTCCTGGGGCTCTCGTTCGTGGTGGGCAGCGCGCGGCACGGCATCCTGCGGTTCTCGATCCAGCGGGCCCGGCTCATCATGGGCCTGATGATCCTGTCGGTGGCCTCGATGCTGATCCCCAGCCTCGCCGCCTACATCCACTCCCCGGCCGCGGGCCACGAGGTGGCGCTGGCCCGGGTCACGGCGGTGGTCCTGCTGGCGGTCTTCGCGCTGTCGATCCCGGTGAGCCTGCGGCGCGATCTGGAGCCGACCGCCGCCGAGGAGGCCGCGGAGGTGAAGCAGGAGATCGACGCGGACAATCCGTGGCCGCTGTGGCTGGCGATCGGGGTCCTGGTGGTGGCGGCCATGGGTGCCGCCTACATCTCCGACCAGTTCGTCAACGCCCTGACGCCCGCGATGAACTCCCTGCACATCTCGCAGGCCTTCTCCGGCCTCGTGATCGTGGCGCTGGCCGGCAACGCCGTGGAGAACGCGGTCGGGGTGAAGCTGGCCTGGCAGAACCGCACCGACCACGCGTTGTCGGTGGTGCTGAACAGTCCGTTGCAGATCGCGCTGGTCCTGGCGCCGGCGCTGGTGCTGCTGTCGCCGGTGATCGGCGGTCCGGCGTTCACGCTGGTGTTCAACCCGATGCTGGTCACGACGGTCGGGATCGCGACGGTGGCCGTGCTCTACCTGATCTCGGACGGGGAGTCCGACTGGTTGGAGGGCTCGGCGATGATCGGGCTCTATGTGCTGATCGCGACGGCGTTCTGGTGGGGGTAGGTGCTCGCCTCGCGCGAAGCGAGCACCTACCCGTTGAACGCTAAGCGTCGCGCCGCTTCAGCATCCACTCGGCCGCGAGCAACAACAGTACGGTCCACACCGCGAAGACTCCGTAGCCCTGCCAGGCGGACAGCAGATCCTTCGGTCCCGGTGCCGACTGGGCGACCAGGTGCCCGGCCTCGGTCGGCAGGTAGGCGTGGATGTGCTTGCCCACCGAGCCCGGCAGGAGCTGTGCCAACGGCGCCAGCACCAATACGAAGCCGATGACGCCGGTGATGGCGCCCGCGGTGTGCCGGACCAGGGCACCGATCGCCATGGCGAACAGGCCGAGCATGGTCAGGTAGAGACCGGCTCCGACCAGGGCGCGCAGGACGCCCTTGTCGCCCAGGCTCACCTGGACCTTGCTGTGCAGGATCGGGGCCGCGATGAAGAACGCCCCGAAGGACACGATCTCGGTGACCACGAAGGTCACCACGGCGAAGACCACCGACTTGGCCGCGAGCATCGGGGTGCGTCGCGGGACGGCGAGCAGCGAGGCCCGGATCATGCCGGTGGAGTACTCCGACGTGATCACCATCACGCCCAGGACGCAGATCGCCAGCTGGCCCAGGAAGAAGCCGGAGCCGAGGATGTTGCCGGTCGGGTCGCGCAGCCACGAGGCCTTCTGGTCGGGGTCGGCCTTGTCCCAGCTGTTCACCGTCAACGCCGTGATCAGCGCGGCCAGGCCGAGGGCCAGGACCACGAAGGCGAGCAGCGACCACACCGTCGAGCGCACGCTGCGGAACTTCGTCCATTCCATCGCCAACAGGCGCGGGAACGCGGCGCCGGCGCCGCGGCCCTCGTTCGCGGAGACCGGTCCGCTTGGGCCGCTTGGGCCGCTCGCTCCGCTTGGTCCGTTCGGGCCGCTCGGGGTGGCTGCGTCGCTGGTCGTGGCGGTCATTCGGCGACCTCGCTTTCGGAGACCTGAGCGGTCGCGGCGACCGGAGCGCCTTGCGCCTGGGCCGGGACGCCGTCAGCGTGCTGATCCACCTCGACGTGGTACTCGACCGAGCCGCGTGTCAGCTCCATGAACGCCTCCTCCAGCGAGGCCCGTTGCGGGGTGAGTTCGTGCAGGACGACGCGCGCCGCGGCCGCCTTCTCGCCGATCTCCGCGGCCTCCATGCCGCGGACGATCAGGGCGCCGTCGTCGGCGGTGGTCACCGTGACCGCACCTTCGCCCTCGCTGGAGCCAGAGCCCTCGCCGGAGCCATCGCTCTGCGCCGGGACGGCCGCCCGCTCCAGTTCCTTGGCCAGCTGCGCCGGCTGCGGGGTGCGGACCAGGACCGAGCGCTCGGAGGAGCGCGCGATGAACGCGTCCACCGACTCGTCCGCGATCAGCTTCCCGCGCCCGATCACCACCAGGTGGTCGGCGGTCTGCGCCATCTCGCTCATCAGGTGCGAGGAGACGAAGATGGTCTTGCCGGCGGCGGCCAGCGACTTCATCAGGTTCCTGATCCAGAGCACGCCCTCCGGGTCCAGCCCGTTGACCGGCTCGTCCAGGATCAGCACCTGCGGATCGCCGAGCAGCGCGGCGGCGATGCCCAGGCGCTGGCCCATGCCCAGCGAGAAGCCCCCGGCCCGCTTGCGCGCCACCTCGGTCAGGCCGACCAGGGCCAGCGCCTCGTCCACGCGCTTGCGCGGCAGGCCCTGGCTCTGCGCCAGGCACCAGAGGTGGTTGTAGGCGGAGCGGCCGGTGTGGACGGCCCGCGCCTCCAGCAGTGCTCCCACCTTGCGCAGCGGTTCGCGCAGGTCCGCGTACGGGACCCCGTCGATGGTGGCGGTGCCCGACTGCGGGCGGTCCAAGCCCAGGATCAGTCGCATCGTGGTGGACTTGCCGGCCCCGTTCGGGCCCAGGAAGCCTGTGATGTGGCCCGGTTCCACGGCGAACGTCAAGTGGTCCACGGCGACCTTGTCGCCGTACCGCTTGGACAGGTCGTGCACTTCGATCACGGCAGCCCCCTCAGACAGCACGAGACGGAGCCAGCGTGCCCTGGCTCCGTCTGAAGCTTACGGAAAAGGACTGGAAAAGCAGCGTCTACGCGTCCTTACTGCGCATCACGATCGCGCCACCGATCAGCGCGACCGCCGCATAGACGGCGAACACCCCGAATCCGGCCCAGGGCGAGAGCATGTCGGCCTGCGGCCTGGTGGTGATGATCTGCAGCCCGGCGTTGAACGGGATCCACTTGCTGATGTCCGTGCGCCAGTTGTGCGGCAGGAACTGCACCAGGATGAACAGGACGAACAGGAGCCCGACCCCGGTGGTGATGGCGCCGGCCGTGTGCCGCAGCAGGGCGCCGAGACCGAACGCCAGCAGGGCGGTCACGGTCATATACAGGCCGCCGCCGATCACCGCGCGCAGCACGCCGGGGTCGGACAGGCTGAGGGTGATGTGGTGCCCGGAGTAGATGGCCGAGGCGATGAAGAACGACGCGAACGAGCAGATCAGCCCGATGACCAGCGCCACCGCCGCGACGATGGCGGCCTTGGACCAGAACACCGTGGCGCGCCGCGGCTGGCTGGTCAGCGAGGTGCGGATCATGCCGGTGCTGTACTCGGCGGTGATCGCCATCGCGCCGAACACCACGATCACCAGCTGCCCGAAGAACAGGCCGGACATGGAGTTCGCGGTGAAGTCGTCGTCCGGGGAAGGGTGGCTGGAAGAGCCCATGGCGATCAGCGACCCCAGGCCGATCGTGATGACCGCGGTGATCAGCAGCGTCCAGAAGGTGGAGCGGACGGTGCGGATCTTCGTCCACTCCGAGCGCAGGGCGGTGCCGAACGTGGCCTTCGCCTGCGGGAAGGGGTCGGGGCCGGCGAAGGGCGGCTGCTGGTTCTGCTGGTACTGCTGGTTCGGGGCGAAGCCGGACTGGCCCTGCGGGGCGAACTGGTTCGGCTGACCGGGCTGGCCGCCGAAGTGCGGGTTCTGCGGCGCTCCGTAACCGGGACCGGCGTTCGGCGGCACCGGCTGGCCCGGCGCGTATCCCGGGGCCTGAGCCTGCGGCGGCACCTGGCCCGGGGCGTAGCCGGGCTGCTGCGGCTGCCCGATCTGCGAGGGGGTGCTCATCTCAACGGGCTCCGATCATCTGGCCGGGGGCGGCGTACGGGTTCTGCGGTCCGCCCGGCGCGCCGGGTCCGCCGGGCGCACCAGGACCGCCGGGGCCCTGCTGTCCGACGCCGACCGCGCGGTACTCCACGTCGTCCTTGGTCATCTCCATGAAGGCCTCTTCCAGCGAGGCCTGGTGCGGCGCGAGCTCGTGCACCCGGATCTGGTTGTCGTAGGCCAGGTCGCCGATCTGCTGCGGGCTGGCGCCGCGCACCGTGATCAGGCCGCTGGCGTCGTTGGTCACCCGCGCGCCGTTGCCCGCCAGCAGCTGCATCAGCTTCATCGGGTCCGGGGTGCGCACCGTGACGGACTGCTCGGAGTTGCGCTCGATGAACTCCTTCACCGAGCAGTCCGCCTGCAGCTTGCCGCGGCCGATCACGATCAGGTGGTCGGCGGTGTGCTCCATCTCGGACATCAGGTGCGAGGAGACGAAGACCGTGCGGCCCTCGGAGGCCAGCTTGCGCATGAACTCGCGGATCCAGCGGATGCCGTCCGGGTCCAGGCCGTTGACCGGCTCGTCGAACATCAGCACCCGGGGGTCGCCGAGCAGGGCGGCGGCGATCCCCAGCCGCTGGCCCATGCCCAGGGAGAAGCCGCCGGAGCGCTTCTTGGCGACCTCGCGCAGGCCGGTCAGCTCCAGCACCTCGTCGACCCGGCGGGCCGGCAGGTGGTTGGACTGCGCCAGGCACAGCAGGTGGTTGTAGGCGGTGCGGCCGCCGTGGATGGCCTTGGCGTCCAGCAACGCGCCGACCTCGCGCATCGGCGCCACGGCCTTGACGTAGGGGCGGCCGTTGACGGTGACCGTGCCGGACGACGGCGAGTCCAGGCCCAGGATCATCCGCATGGTCGTCGACTTTCCGGCGCCGTTCGGACCGAGGAAGCCGGTCACCACCCCCGGACGCACGGTGAACGTCAAGCCGTCTACGGCTTTCTTGTCGCCGTACTGCTTGGTGAGCCCTGTAGCTTCGATCATGCGGTAGACCGTATCGGGGTTGAGGTGGGCCCGTCGTCGGTCTTAGGTCTTCCGTTGCCGGGCCCGGTATTAGCCCTTAGTAGGGGGAGGTACCGTGGATCACGATGAGCACCGACATCCGCGCCACCACGATCCTGCCGGCCGAGCGCCGACCGGTGACCCTGACCACCGCCGACGGCCTGGAGCTGGTCGGCGAGCTGGCGCTGCCGCCGGGAGGCCGCACGCCGGCCGGGACCCTGGTCACACTCCACCCGCTGCCGACGCACGGCGGCTTCATGGACAGCCATGTCTACCGGAAGGCGGCCTGGCGGCTGCCGGCGCTGGCGGACCTGGCGGTGCTGCGGTTCAACACCCGCGGGACGGTCTCGCCGGCCGGCCGGAGCCAGGGCGAGTTCGACGAGGCGGTGGGGGAGCGGTTCGACGTGCAGGCCGCGATCGAGTTCGCCGATTTCGAGGACCTGCCGAACCGGTGGCTGGTCGGCTGGTCGTTCGGGACCGATCTGGCGCTGATGTACGGGGACGATCCGACGGTGGACGGGTTGATCCTGCTCTCGCCGCCGCTGCGGTATTCGCGGCCGGAGGATCTGGACCGGTGGGCGGCTTCCGGGAAGCCGGTCGTGGTGCTGGTGCCGGAGTTCGACGACTATCTGCGGCCTGATGAGGCTCGTGAGCGGTTCGCTCACGCTTGGAAGGGACACAGCCCGCAGGCTGAGGTGATCGGCGTTGATGGCGCGAAGCACCTGTGGGTGGGGGAGAAGTACGTCCAGCGCGTGCACAACGAGATCGTGAAGCGGGTGAATCCGGCGGCGTATCCGTTGGCGACGACGTGGGACGGGGAGTTCGAGACGTTCGCCGAGTAGCGGATAATCGGTTGGCGTCTAGCGGCCTCGTGGCGAGTATCGAGGCATGGACGAATCACGCCAACGTCAGGCCGCCGACCGAGGGTCGGGAAGCGCTGATCTACAGATCATCCAGTGTTACAGCCACGGTCGCGTGGTGCAGATGCCGTCGTTGCGCGGGCGCAGCCAGGACTTGCGCGACCGGCTGCTGAAGCACATCGCCTCCCGGGCCTTCGAGCCGGGGCGTGCTTACAACGAGCAGGAGGTCAACGCGGCGCTGATGCCGGTCTTCGACGACTACGTCGCGCTGCGCCGGTACCTCGTCGAGAGCCGGCACCTCATACGGGATCAGGCTGGACGGGAGTATCGGCTTCCGGTCCCGGCGTAGGCGGGGTGCTCAGCGCGCTCGGCGGCGTGGCGTCCGGATCCCGGTCCTGCGCCGGCAGCACGACCTGCCGCACGATCACCAGCAGCCCGGCGGTCAGCGGGATGAACAGCAGCGCGCCGGAGACGCCGAGGATGGTGTAGCCGGCCAGGGCCGCTATCACCGCGACCGCCGGCGGCAGGTCGACGGTCCGGGACATCACGCGCGGGTAGATCAGGTAGTTCTCGAGCTGCTGGTAGAGGACGAAGAAGATCAGGGCCGCGAGCGCCTTGAACGGGGAGTCCAGCAGCAGGATGACGGCGCAGGCGAGGAACGCGCCGAAGGTGGCCCCGATGATGGGGATCAGGTCGGTCAGGCCGACCAGCAGCGCCAGCGGCAGCGCGAAGCGCACGCCCATCACGGACATGGCGAGCCAGCTGGCGAGGGTGGCGCAGGTGGAGACGACCAGGGCGCCGGAGACGTAACCGCCGACCCGGTTCAGGACCCGGTCGGTGAGGTCTGCGGCGCGCTCCCGGCGAGAACGCGGGACCAGCTTGAGGCCGCCGGAGGTCATGGCCGGCAGCGAGCCGAGGAAGTACAGCGTCAGCATCAGGATCGTGAAGGCCTTGAAGACGCTGGTGAGTACCGCCTTGCCGAAGCCGAAGGCACCGCCGGCCAGGGTTTTGGTGGTATCGGCCGTGGTGAACCAGTTCTGGAGCTTCGTGATGATGTGGTACTTCTTGTCCAGCCGCTGGATCGTGGAGTTCTCCTGGAGCTTCTTCAGCCCGTCGGGGACGCCGTTGTGCACCAGTGACGAAGTCTGGTCCGCCAGCGGCTTGGCGATGACGACGATGAAGCCGGCGAACAGGGCCAGCGCGGCGAGGGCGACTATCGTGACGGCCCAGCGCCGGTGGAAGCCGCGGGACGTGAGCATCTCCACGAACGGGTTGAGGCCGGCGGCCAGGACCAGCGCCATGGTGATCATGACGATGATGTCGATGACGTTGGTCAGGGTCTTGCCCAGGTAGTAGGCGCCCAGCACGCCGAACCCGCCGACCAGTCCGATCGCGAAGGGCGGGGTCCGGGTCAGCGCCGGCCTGAACGCCGACGCGCCCGATGAGCCCGACGCCCGCGACGCCCCCGATACCTCCGATGCGCCCTGTGCGCCCTGTGCGCCCGGCGTGCCTGGCGCACTGCTGGCGGACTCGGCGGGACCCTCATCGGCGGCGGTCATGGAGCGAGTTTAGAGGAGCCGCGCGCCGGGGCGCCGATGGCGGAGCGGGGGCGGCGTGCTGGGGGCTGATGTTCGG
>NZ_JAACYW010000273.1 GCF_015356825.1 Catenulispora rubra
GTGCGGGATCACCGAGACCTTGTGGGCGTCCACGAGGTAGACCTCGTTCAGCAGCCGGGCGGCGGTGTCGGACATGACCACGACCGCCGCGGCGGCGTCCGCGATCCGCTCCAGCACCTGCCGCTGGTGCGGCGAGGGGGCGGGCAGCACCGTGTGCAGCACCACGATCGCCGGGACGTTCAGCCCGGCCAGGACATGGATCACGTCCGCACCGTCGCGGCCCCCGTAGATGCCGTACTCGTGCTGCACGATCGCGACGTCGAAGCGGTCGAGCACCCGCGCCACCGCGGCCGGACCCTCCGGCGCGCCGTTGACCAGCTGCGCGACCACGTCCGGGTAGACCGCAGGCTGCGCGGCGTCGACGATCCGGACGACGGCCGCCCGGTCGCCCGAGCCCTGGGGCGTGAGGTGCTTCAGCAGCGCCGTGCTGAAGGTCGCCACACCGCATTGGGTGGGCGGGTACGTACTGAGAAATCCAAAAGCGGTCATGGGGGAGCCCTCACTGGTTCGGGGACGTGACAACGTCGATCGGGGCGTACACCGAGCACGGCTGACAAGCCTGCGCTCGAGATGGGATCTCCGAGGCGATCGCGGTGTCCGGACGACCACGGGCCCTGGCCGGGTACCAAGGGCGCAGAGCAGACTGCTCCGCTGTTCCGGCAGGTTGCACCGTCGCTGGAGGGCGGTATCGCATCCCACGGTAGCAGGCCCGCCCACCCGGACGGACTCCTCCGAGGCTGTTTACTCTCAGGCGGGCCGGGCACAAGGAGGCCCGCGGTTCAACCCCGCGACCCGCGCACAGCCGCAACAGCCGCAACAGCCACATGCAACCGCCACATCGGAGCCGTCATGTCAACGACCGAGGACACCCCTGATGTCATCGCGGTGCTCAGAGACGACCACCGGCACGTCGAGGAACTGTTCCAGAAGGTCCAGGACCACGCCCGTTTCCGCGACCGCCGCAAGGAACTCGTGGACCAGGTCACCATCGAGCTGGTCCGGCACATGGTGGCCGAGGAAGAGTACGTCCACCCGATCGTCCGCGATGCCGCCGACGGCCGGGGGACGGTCGACCGCGCGGTGGCTGCGAACGCCGCGGCCGAGGCGCTCATGAAGCAGCTCGAACCCCTCGCGCCGACCGACGAGGTCTTCGATCGGGTGTTCATCAAGCTGATGGCCGCGACCCACTGCCATGTCGCCGACGACGAAGCGCAGCTGTTCCCGCGTCTGGCCGCGGCCTGCCTGCCGACGGAGTTGCGGGAACTCGGCGAGAAGGTGTACGCCGACAAGTCGATCAGGCCGACCCGTCCGCACCGGCCGGCGCCCGCGACGTCTTCGGACGACCCGCTCGTCGGCCGGGTGCCGCACCTGATCGACCGCGTCCGCGACGCGTTGGCGGGAAACCACTGATGGCCGCCACCGGGACGCCCGGCCACGCCCGGATCGTCGGCACCCGGGCGCGCGGAGGGGGGACCGGCACGTCCAAATGCCGCAACGGTGCCCGTCCGCCGGGTCCGCAGCGTTTGCGGACGCCGGGAGACGACATGGACGCCTGGGCCGAGCAGGGTGCCTGCCGGACCAGCGAGCCGGAGCTGTTCTTCCCGATCACCTCGCCCGGACATCCGCGGCTGAAGCAGCAGATCACCGAGGCGAAGGCGGTGTGCCACCGGTGTCCGGTGATCGAGTCCTGCCGCGGGTGGGCGCTGGCGCATCCGCAGATGGCCCAGTACGGGGTGTGGGGTGCGATGTCCGAGGAGGAGCGCCGGACAGTCCGTCGCCATGGTGATCGGGCCCGGTCCCGCTCCTGCTGAAGAAGATCTTCCGAGTCAGAGGATCTTTCCGCCGGCCGAGAGGACTAGACTGGCGGTACGCCCGGCCGATCTGGGCGGTCCCCTGGACCTTGGTGACGCTTTGCACACCTGCGGCACGTCCTGGGAGGCCGTCATGGCGGGCATCACCTTAGGCGCGAGAACCGGTCCCGGTCAGTTCGGATCCGGCGCGCCTTCCAGCACATCGCGGGCCCTGTTGACGACGTCGGTCGGCGTGAGTGCGGGCAGGCCGGTGATCGCCTTGGTCGGCGAGTTGGACGTCGCGACCGCCCCCGCCGTCAAGAAGGTCTGTTTCGACACCTTCGATACCTTTGACACGTTCGACGCCCGCCCCCGCCCGTACGTCGTCGTCGATCTGGCCGGGCTGTACTTCTGTGACTGCGCGGGCCTGAATGTGTTCGTCCACGTCCACAACTGGGCTCTCCCAGGTGGCGGGTGGGTCCGGCTGTGCCGTACGGACCGCCGTTTGAAGAAGATGCTCGACATCACCGGACTCGCGGCGACGCTGTGCTGCTATCCGACCGCCGCCGATGCCTTCGCTGATGTCGAACGAAGCGCGTCCCATCGAAGAGGACAGGAATACTCATGACGGAGCTCACGATCCGTCCACAGGAGATCCGCGATGCGCTGGAGCGTTTCGTCGACTCCTACAAGACGACCACGGCGCCGCGAGACGAGGTCGGGTCCGTCACGGTGATCGGCGACGGCATCGCCAAGGTCGACGGTCTGCCCTCGGCCATGACCAACGAGCTGCTGAAGTTCGAGGACGGCACCTTGGGCATCGCCCTGAACCTCGACGTCCGAGAGATCGGCGTGGTCGTGCTCGGCGACTACGAGCGGATCGCGGAAGGCCAGTCCGTGACGCGTACCGGCGAGATCCTGTCCACCCCGGTCGGCGACAAGTTCATGGGCCGGGTGGTGAACCCGCTGGGTGAGCCGATCGACGGCCTGGGTCCGATCGAGGCCGAGGGCACCCGCATCCTGGAGCTGCAGGCCCCGGGTGTCATGGCGCGCCAGTCGGTCAAGGGGCCGCTGCAGACCGGTATCAAGGCCATCGACTCGATGACCCCGATCGGCCGGGGCCAGCGTCAGCTGATCATCGGCGACCGGCAGACCGGCAAGACCGCGGTGGCCGTGGACACGATCATCAACCAGAAGCAGAACTGGGCGTCGGGCGACCCGAAGAAGCAGGTCCGCTGCATCTATGTGGCCATCGGCCAGAAGGGCTCCACCATCGCGGCCGTCAAGGGCGCGCTGGAGGAGGCCGGCGCGATGGAGTACACGACGATCGTGGCCTCCCCGGCCTCGGACCCGGCGGGCTTCAAGTACCTGGCGCCGTACACCGGTTCGGCCATCGGCCAGCACTGGATGTACGACGGCAAGCACGTCCTGATCGTCTTCGACGACCTGACCAAGCAGGCCGAGGCCTACCGGTCGATGTCGCTGCTGCTGCGCCGCCCGCCGGGGCGCGAGGCCTACCCCGGTGACGTCTTCTACTTGCATTCGCGTCTGTTGGAGCGCTGCGCGAAGCTGTCCGACGAGATGGGCGCGGGCTCCATGACCGGTCTGCCGGTGATTGAGACCAAGGCGAACGACATCTCGGCGTTCATCCCGACCAACGTCATCTCCATCACCGACGGTCAGTGCTTCTTCGAGACCGACCTGTTCAACTCCGGTGTCCGTCCGGCGATCAACGTGGGTACCTCGGTGTCCCGCGTCGGTGGTTCGGCGCAGGTGCGCGCGATGCGCTCGGTGTCCGGTTCGCTGCGTGTGGACCTGGCGCAGTTCCGCGACCTGGAGGCGTTCGCGGCCTTCGCCTCGGACCTGGACGACGCCTCCAAGGCGCAGCTGTCCCGCGGCCAGCGCATGGTCGAGCTTTTGAAGCAGGGTCAGTATGAGCCGTATCCGGTTGAGGAGCAGGTGGCTTCGATCTGGATCGGTACCTCGGGTTCGATCGATGATGTGCCGGTGGCCGATGTGCGCCGTTTTGAGAAGGAATTCATCTCCTTCCTGAAGACTGACCACGCCGGTGTGCTGGCCAGCATCCGCGAGACCGGTCAGCTCTGCGACGACACCGTGACGGCGTTCAAGGACGGGGTCGCGCAGTTCAAGCGCGGCTTCGAGCTCGGCGACGGCACGCTGCTGGCCGACCAGGGCAAGGCCGAGGCGATGGACGAGGACAACGTCGGCCAGGCCACGATCACCAAGCACGTCAGAGCTCGGTGACGGCGGCATCGGGGCCCCGCTGCGGGCTCACGTTCCCGGCCGGCGTGAAGCTTCCGCGCCACCCTGTTTGGATTCTGCGATTCGGGTACTCATGGGCGGAAGCCCCTTGAGGAGGCCCACATGATCACAGTCGCGATCATCACCTTCGTCGTGATCGTCCTGGTCATCGCCGTCGTGGTGAACAACAGACGGCACGAGAACGCCAAGCGCCGGACCCGGACCTCGTTCGGGCCCGAATACGCCCGGGCGAGCGCCGAATACGGCGGGCCGCGGGCCGCGGACCGGGAGCTGGCCCGGCGCAGCCAGATGTACGGCAGGCTGCGCCTGGAGCCGATCAGCGCGGCCGACCGGGACTTCTACACCACATACTGGGAGAACCTCCGCACCGGTTTCCTCGACGACCCGTCGGCCGCCCTGTCCGGCGCCGAGCAGCTGATCGCCCGGCTGCTCGAGGCCAGGGGCTACCCCGCCGACGACCGCAGCGAGCAACTGGCGCTGCTTTCGGTCCGGCACGGAGGCGTCCTGGCGAACTACCGCCAGGCCCTGTGGGTCGGCGAACGTGTGCGGGCCGATTCGGCGTCGATACCGACCGAGGTGAAGCGCGAAGCCCTGATGCAGTACCAGACGTTCCTCGGCGACCTGCTCACCGAGCCCGACGCGGTGGCTCCGGCCAGGACCAAGGGATCGGAGGCCACGCTGTGAACGCCGAGCCGGTCATGAACCAGGACACCCTCCCGACCGAACCGACCCACCGGTGGGCCGACGACGGGGGCGTGCTCACCGAGGAGCGGCAGTCGGAGCCGGAGCATGTGGAGCCGGAGATGTCGATGGAGGCGGAGTCCGAGGAGCCGGAGATGTCGATGGAAATGTCGATGGAGGCGACTCCGACCCTTGTCGTCCACGAACCGCTCCTGAGCCGCGAGGCGGAGCAAGCCTTCCTCAGCCGCTGGGCCGAGATCCAGGTCGGCTTCGTGGAGGACCCGGCGGAGTCGGTGCGTGACGCCGACAGGTTCGTCGCCGAGATTGCCGCGGCCCTGCTGATCTCCGTCCAAACGCGCAAGACCGATCTGGCGGCCGACTGGCAGCAGGGCAGCCCCGGAACCGAGGAGCTGCGCCAGGCCCTGCGGCGCTACCGCGCCTTCATCGGCGTCATGCTCCCCGGGTAACACCCCTGGACCGATGCCGCGTCTCACCCCGCGAGGCGCGGCATCGCTGCGTGCAGGGCAGGAGCTGTGAGCGTTGTATACGCGCCCTACCGATCGGCGCTAGTCTGACAGTAACTTCATACGCCCCAGACTTTGGCGCCGTGAATTCCGACGCGCCGTATGCGGTCGGGGCAGGCACCGGTTTCACCTTGGCCGCGAAAGCCCTCCCACGCAGCCGACGCCCCATATGCGAAAGCGTAGGGCGTTCCATGGGCACAACCTCTGTCAGCATGCCGACATACGAGGTCCGACCACGCGCCTCCCGAGATCGACCGCACCGTTCCCGGACGGACCGGCGAGGCCGGCTCGGCGAGCGCGCGTCCGGGTGCACGTTGGAGCGCGCGTCCGCCCCGCGGATCGGCCGCGGTCTGGATCGCAACGGCCGTGACCGGACCGATCAGCGGGCCGCGGCGCTGCGGTCTTTGGACCGGATGCACCGCCTGGTCCCCGGTGACGCCGAACGGGCGGCGCTGCGGGTCGCCGTGATCACGGAGTACATGCCCTACGCCCGTCACCTGGCAGCCCGCTACGGCGTGCGCGGCCAGGCCGAGGAGGACTTCCTGCAGGCCGCCTACATCGGCCTGGTCAAGGCGGTCGACCACTTCGACCCCGACTTCGGCACCGCGTTCCTCGCCTTCGCCACCCCCACGATCCTCGGGGAGCTCAAGCGCTACTTCCGGGACACGACCTGGGCCGTCCATGTGCCGCGGCGCGTCCAGGAACTCACCGGTGAGCTGCGAGACGCCACCGAGACCCTGTCGCAGCGGCTGCACCGGGCCCCGACCGTCCGCGAACTGGCGGTGCCGCTGGGCGTCGATCCGGCCGCGGTCGCCGACGCGATCGAGGCGACCGGGCTGCACGCCCTGGCATCCCTGGACGTGCCGACCGTCGTCGAGGACGGAGGCGGCTCCCCGCTGAGCGACCTGCTGGGCGCCGACGACCGCGGCATCCAGAACGTCATCGACCGGGAGACCCTGCGGCCGCTGCTGGCGACACTGTCCGAACGGGAGAAGAAGATCGTGCTCATGCGCTTCTTCCGGGGCATGACGCAGACCGAGATCAGCAAAGAGCTCGGAGTCTCGCAGATGCAGGTCTCCCGTCTCCTCGCCCAGATCCTCGGCAGGCTCAGGGCCCACGCCGGCTGATCCCGCCGTCCCGCCGCGCACCGGTCCCGGGCGCGGCCGGCGGCGGCGTGGACCGTTGCTCGTCGAAACCAACCCCTGGCCCACGCTCACCCCCGTGGTGTCCCTGGAGGCGATCTTCAGGCGCGCCACAGCTCGGCAGCCGTCGGCGAGCCTTCGGCGACGTCCCGCGCCACATCGGACAGGCGCAGGTGGTTCCTGCGGGCGTGGTCGCGCAGCAGCGTGAACGCTTCGTCGACGCTGATCCGCCGGCGTTCGGACAGCACGCCCTTGGCCTGTTCGATGACGACGCGGCTGTTCAGGGCGCTCTGCAGCTGTGCGGCGAGCAGTTCGGCCTGGTGCAGGTTGCGCTGGGCCAGGATGCCGATGGTCGCCACGTCCGCCAGCGCCTGACCGGCGCGGACGTCCTCCTCGGTCAGCACCCTGCTTTCGGCGCTGAACAGGTTCAGGGCGCCGATGACGGTCTGCCGCAGGCGGAGCGGCAGGGCGTGGGCCGCCACGAACCCCGAATCCCGCGCGGCCTCGGCGAACCGCGGCCAGCGCTCGGCGTTGGCCCGCAGATCGGCGTTGACCACGGGACTTCCCGTGCGGCAGCAGTCGACGCAGGGCCCGGCGTCGCTCTGCAGCTCGAACAGCTCCACCAGCCGCGCGCTCTCGGTGGAGGCCGCCGCGGCGTGCAGGTGCCCGCGCTCGTCGATGAGCATGATGCCGGCGGCGTCCACGTCCAGGAGGCGCACACAGCGCCCGGCCAGGGTGAGCAGGAAGTCGATGACGTCGAAGTCGTCGACCAGGATGTCGGCCACCTCGACGAACGTCTCGACGAGTTGTCGTTCACGGGGCACGCTCATGTCTCCAAGGTAGACCTACCGGGTAGGTGTGCAGGTGTGCAGATGTGCCCGCGCCGTCGCCGAAGCCGAAGCCGTTGTCGATCAGGAGATTGTGATGTGCCGCTTGTTCGGTCTGGCGAGTTCCCCGCAACGGATCCGGGCGACGTTCTGGCTGCTTCAGGCACCGGACAGCCTCACCGAGCAGAGCCGGCGCGATCCCGACGGGACCGGGCTGGGGTATTTCGAGCCCGACGGTACGCCTGTGGTTCGCAAAGCGCCCATCGCGGCGTACGAGGACAGGCAGTTCGCCGAGACGGCGCGGACCGCCAGTTCCTCGACGTTCATCGCGCACGTCCGATACGCCTCCACCGGTGGGCTGGAGGAGCGCAACACGCATCCCTTCAGCGCACATGGTCGGATGCTCGCCCACAACGGCGTCATCGAGGGCTTGGACGTGCTTGAGCGGCACCTCGGCTCCTCGGTGGACGAGGTGCACGGTGACACCGACTCCGAGCGCTTCTTCGCCCTCGTCAACCGCGAGACGGCGGCTGCCGGCGGCGACGCGACGGCCGGCCTGGAGGCCGCGGCCCGGTGGGTGGCCGGCCACCTGCCGCTGTTCGCCCTCAACATCGTCATGATCAGCGGCGAGGACCTGTGGGCGCTGCGCTACCCGGACGCCCACGGCCTGTACGTCCTGGACCGCCGGGCCGGCGGCCACCACGGCCGCCGGCACCTGGACCAGGCCGGGAGCGGCGGCCGGCTGCGGGTCCACGCCGACGACCTCAGCGCCGCGCCGTCCGTGGTCGTGGCCAGCGAGCGCCTGGACGAGGACCCCGCATGGCGGTTGCTGCGCTCCGGCGAACTCCTCCACGTCAGCCCCGGCCCGGGCATCGACTCCCGCATGGTGCTGCCCGACCCGCCCGCACACCGTCTCTCACCCGCCGACCTCAAGGCCGGCGCCGCCGCCTCGCAGGACGTCGTCTGACGTACGTCCGAGCCGTACCACCCGCGCGATCGGTGGCTCACTCCCCGGTCGCGCGTTCGACGGCGGTCCGCACGTCGCGTCCGCCCGTCGCCGGCGTCCGCCGAGCACCGGCTGTCAGGACCCTGCGGTCACCGCCGAATGCTGAGGCACATCCGTCGGCTTGGCGGGCGTGGACCGCGTGAGGTACTGCGGGACCGGCGCCGCGTCCGTGCCGGTGTCGCGGACCAGGCCGTAGCGGACGATGCCGTGGCCGTCGGGGGCGGCGCCGATGTCGTGGGTGACCTGCTCCCACGTGTACGGCGTCACGCTGAGGTTGTAGTCGGCGTAGCCCTCGGTCTCGTGCAGGGTGACGGTGCCGTCGAGGTAGAAGAACTCGTTGTTCCACATCTGCTGCGCGCCCGGCGGCAGCGTGATGTAGCCGGCCTTCGGGTTGCCCATCCAGGTGACGTCCGAGGGCTGCCCGGGGCCGTTGTCGTCCATGCGGCGGCCGCCGCCGGAGGCGACGTGGAAGAGCTTGCCCTGGAGCCCCGTCCACGTCGGCATCACCATCGGGCCGACGCGGTTGAACCAGGCGATCTCGTAGCGGACGTAGAAGTAGCCCGTGCCGGTGACGGTGACGTTCTGCCCGTTCCAGAACATCAGGTACTTGCCGCCGAGCGAGCCCTTGAAGGGCTGGGAGTAGTTGCCGGTGGCGGTGATCGGCGCGGTCTCGGGGCGCCGGGGCAGGGGGCCGGGCTTGGCGAGGCGGTTCGGGGCCGCGTCGGCGGTGTCGACGGTGTGGCCGTAGACCGGTGGTGCTGTACTGGTCAGGGTCGGGAGCCTGGGCGAGGAAGGTGGCGTCGCCGAGGAATGCGAGCTGGTCGGCGACGGTATCGAGGTCGCCGAGGAAGTCGAGGAAGCGGCCTGCGTGCTGGTCGACGAGGCAGCCGACGTCCCGGTTACCAGGCCGACCGTGGACCCGTCAGCCACCTGCCCGGCATTCGGCGACGCAGAAGACCCGCTCCCAGCCATGGCGATCGCGGCGCTCACGCCCAGCACCGCGACCGCCGCCGAGGCGATGACCAGCTTGCTCGTCGGCAGAAAGGACCGGCCGGCGTTCGGCCGCCGTCGGGACGGCGTCAGCCAGGCCTGGCCCGCCAGATACGCACCAGTGAGCGGCACCGGCACCAACGCGACACCGGCCAGCAAGCTCTCAGCCGACACCAATCCCCGCTGGTACGCCGAACACTCGCCGCACTCCCGCACATGCCGGCCCAGCCGCTTGCGCCACAGCGGCGACGGACGCCCGTCCCAATCACGGATCGCCGCGTCCAACCCCGCGCACCGCGGCGTCGCCCACACCGCGCGCACCACCGTCCGAGCCGTCTCCAGCTGCGCCTTCATCCGCTGCACCCGCACCGCGGCGTACGCGGGGGTCTCCTCCAGCGCCGCCGCCAGCTCTCCGCGCGTGATCTGGCCCGCGGCCTCCAGCCACCACAACGCGAGCAGGTCGCGGTCCGCCTCGTCCAGCCAGCGCGTCGCCTCCGCGGTCTCCCGCCGCTGGTCGGACAGGCCGAGCCGGAGGATCGTCAGGTCGACGAAGTCCGCCCCGGGGTCCGCGACCCCCTGCAGCTCCTCCAGCCCGCCGTCCCCGACCGGCCGCCTGCGGCCCCGGCTCCGGCTGTCCCGCACCTCGTGGATGGCGATCGACACCAGCCAGGAGCGGAACGCCGCCGGGTCGCGCAGCCCGGCCAGGCCGTTGACCACCCGCAGCATCGTCTCCTGGACCACGTCGTCGACATCCGCGTGCCCCTGCAGGGCGCGGCCGACGATGTTGTAGACCAGCGGCAGGTACGAGGCGATCAAGGCGTCGAGCGCCTGCTGGTCGCCGCGCTGAGCAGCGAGGATCAGGTGTGGATCGGTCCGGTCCGCCATCGCGTCCGACATGAGGTCTCCGCCTTTGCAGGAATGAGCGAGCGTCAGTTCACCTTGGGAGACCCGGCACCACCGCAGCGGATATCACTTCCTGAGCGATCCGCGAGCATACCCTCACCCGAGGGACGGAACACGGCCGGAAGATATCGGTCGTAATCGATACAATCGGTGTATGGCGACAGCCGAGTGCGTCGTCGACGCCCAGGGCCGGGTGACGCGTTGGAACCAGGGCGCGCAAAGCCTGCTCGGCTACCCGGCGGCCGAGATCGTCGGCCACTCCGCCGCCGAGCTGATGGCCGAACCCGTCTCGAAGGCGGATCTGCTGCACGCCGTCGGCGCCGAGCCCGAACGCTGGAGTGGCGAACTCGCGCTGCGCCATCGCGACGGCCGGCGCGTGGACGTGGTCGTCGTCGCGCACCACGGCGCCCCGGGGTGCGGCCCGGACACCTGGCGGGTCGTCTGCCCGCTGGAGGGTCGGCAGCCGCTTCCCGAGGACGATGACCTTGCGCACTGGGCCTTCGACCAGCTACCGCGCTGCTCCGTCGCGCTCTACGACGCAGACCTCAGATACCGCCGCTCCAACCCGTCCATGGAAGCGGTCGTCGGCCTGCCGGACGACGCGATCCGCGGCCTGCGCATCCACGACATCACCACCCAACCGCAGACGGGAGCCCTGGCCGACGGCCTGCGCCGCGCAGTCGACAGCGGCGAGCCCTGCCGGCTGGAGAGCTTCCAGCGCACCGGGGGACAGCGGCGCTCGCATGCGTGGTCCGTCGACTTCGCTCCGCTGAAGGACCCGGACGGCGAGGTGCGGGGAGTGGCGCTCATCGCCCACGACATCACCGAGCAGTACTGGGCCCGCAAGCGCCTCGTCCTGCTCAACGAGGCCGCCAGCCGCATCGGCAGCACGCTCGACGTCGCGCAGACCGCGCGCGAGCTGATGGAGGTCACGGTTCCGGAGCTCGCGGACTTCGCCAGCGTTGATCTCCTCACGGCGCTGGAGAGCGACGCAGAGGTGGGGGAGGAGGCTCTGCATGGCACTGTGACGTTGCGCCGCGTTGCGCACCGGTTCGCTCCCGGGAGTAGTCCGGCGCTGAAGACGGTGCTTGAGGTAGGTGTGGCGGACAGCTATCCGGAGTTCACGCCTCCGGCGCGCGCTCTCGCTAGTGGGGCGGGCGTTTTGAGCAACGCCGAGGACGCGGAGTTCGTGGAATGGATGCGTACTGATTCGGTCCGTGCCGCGCGGATCCGCGAGCAGGGTTACCACTCGATGCTGGCTGTGCCGTTGCGTGCGCGGGGCGCGACCTTGGGCGTGGCGGTGTTCTATCGCCGTAGTCGTCAGGACCGGATGGAGCGTTTCGATCAGGATGACCTGCTTCTCGCCGAGGAGCTGGCGGCGCGCGCGGCGGTGGCGGTCGACAACGCCCGCAGGTATACGCGTGAGCGCGAGACGGCGTTGTCGCTGCAACGTAGTCTCCTGCCTCGGCGGGTGCCTGAGCACAGTGCGGTCGAGGTCGCCACGCGGTACCTGCCGGCGGGGGCGCAGCCGGGGATCGGGGGCGACTGGTTCGATGTGATTCCGCTGTCCGGGGCGCGGGTCGCGCTGGTCGTGGGTGATGTGGTCGGGCACGGGATTCAGGCTTCGGCGACGATGGGGCGTCTGCGTACGGCGGTGCGGACGTTGGCGGATGTTGATTTGCCGCCTGATGAGTTGCTGACGCATCTTGATGATCTGGTGGTGCGGCTGTCGGCTGAAGCGGAGGCTGCGCCTTTGGGTAGGGTCGAGGCCGGCGCTGGCGCCGGGGCCGGGGCCGGTGGGACCGCCACCACGCAACCTGGCAGTGCTCAGGCCAGCAGTGCGCCGGCAGGTAGCGCGCACGCTGGCACCGCGCAGCCCGAAACCACGCAGCCCAGCGACACGCAGGCCAGCGACACGCAGGCCGGCAGCGCGCAACCTGGCAGCGTACCGGCCGGCAGCGCGCAGCCCGCCGTCGCGCAGGCCGGCAGCGAGGTCGGCGCCACCTGCTGCTACGCCGTCTACGACCCGGTGTCCCGCACTTGCACCCTGGCCAGCGCCGGCCACCCGCCGCCGGTCATCGCCCCGCCCGGTGGCCCGGCCACTGTGCTGCCGATCTCGGTCGGGCCGCCGCTCGGCATCGGCGGCCTGCCCTTCGAGGCGACGGTCGTCGAGCTGGCCGAGCACAGCATCCTGGCGCTCTACTCCGACGGCCTCATCGAGACCAGGGATCGTGACCTCGACGAGGGGCTGGCGAAGCTGTGCGACGTCCTCAGCGTTCCCGACCGGTCGTTGGACGAGTCGTGCGACGCCGTGCTGAGCACGCTGATCACCGGCCGGCCGCAGGACGACGTCGCCCTGCTTCTCACGCGGACCCGGGCGCTGGACGCCGGGCGCGTCGCGGCCTGGGACGTGGCGTCCGATCCGGTCGCGGTCAGCCAGAGCCGCAAGGACGTCGCGGGGCGGCTGTCCGCGTGGGGGTTGGAGGACCTGAGTTTCGCCACCGAGCTGATCGTCAGCGAGCTCGTGACGAACGCGATCCGCTACGGGGCACCCCCGATTACGCTGCGGCTGATTCAGGACAACACTCTCATCTGCGAGGTGTCCGACTGTAGTAGCACCGCTCCGCACCTGCGGCGGGCGCGCGTGTTCGACGAGGGTGGTCGAGGGCTGATGCTCGTCGCGCAGTTCTCGCGGAGCTGGGGGACCCGGCATACGCCTACCGGGAAGACGATCTGGGCCGAGCAGGACCTGATGCCTACGGAATGAATGTCCACGGAATGAATGTGCACGGAGTGAGTGTCCACGGAATGTGAATGCTGAGAATGTCCACGGAATGAATGGAGTCGCGACCATGTCCAGCCAGCCTGCGAGCGTCGGTACACGTCCTGTCGTGCTCAGCGATCGGCAAGGGTTCAATCGGCGGTGGTTCGCGCCGAAGCTTGAGGCCGTTTACGTGCCTGGGAATGATGCTGAGGCGGTCGCGCAGATCGGCGAGGCGATCTCGCGGTTTGGGCGTGATGTCAAGGTTGTGTCCGGGCGGCATTGCTATGAGGATTTCGCGTACAACGGCACGACCAGGGCCGTCGTGGACATGTCGTCGATGAGTCGTGTCGGCTGGGATGATGGTCGGTCGGCGTTCTTCGTCGAGGCGGGTTGTGAGAACTGGTCCGTTTATCGGGCGCTGTTGAACGGTTTCAACAAGACGCTTCCCGCAGGGAGCTGCTACTCGGTCGGCGCCGGGGGGCATATCACCGGTGGTGGGTATGGGCTGTTGTCGCGGTTGCGCGGGTTGACTGTCGATCATCTCAGTGCGGTCGACATCGTGACGTGGAACGCGTCGTCGAACAGTGCTGAGCTGCATCATGTGTCGGCGGGGAGTGCGTCGAGTGACGAGCGGGATCTGTTTTGGGCTCTACAGGGAGCTGGATGCGGGAACTTTGGCGTCATCCTGCGCTACTACTTCGACGAGCTGCCTGATGCGCCGGAGTTCGCGTCGATCTACACGCTGTCTTGGGATTGGACGTCGATCGATGCGCAGTCCTTCGCGGACTTGCTTGCTGAGTACGCGGAGTTTGTGCAGGGCATGCCCGAGACCGATTTCAGCTTGCTGAAGCTGATGCACGTGTCGGCTGGGCAGATCGGGATGGTCGTGCAAGCCGTGTCCCCCGGAGGGGCGACTCTTCTCGAGCATCGGGCCGAGGTCGAGCGACGGTATGCGGAGGCGCGTACGCGTTTCGGGGCGATCGTCGAACCTTCGCCGTTGCGGTACCCGCTCGGCGGGCATCCGGGGTGGACGACGGCGGTCGTGGGGAACGAGAGCGTGCAGAACGTCACGTACCTTGAGGCGCTGCAGACCATGAACGGCTCGGGGCCGAACCAGTTCGGGAAGTACAAGTCCGCGTATATGAACAAGGGGTTCCCGTCGGATCAGATTGCTGCGATCTACCACTGGCTTCACACGACGCCGAAGGGGGTGTCGGAGGCGGACATGAGCCAGAGTCTGCTGCAGGTCGACAGCTATGGAGGGGCCATCAACCGGGTCGCCTCCACCGCGACGGCGGTTCCGCAGCGCGATGCGATCATGAAGCTCCAGTACCAGACGTACTGGCTCAACGCCTCGCGCCCCGGCGAGGGAAGCCAGCCGCCGTACGACGTCCAGACCGACGCCCACCTGCGATGGATCAACGACTTCTACCGGGAGGTCTACGTCGAGTACGGCGGCACCCCCGACCCGGCCAACGACCCGAGCGGCACGGTCGCCGGTGCATACTACAACTATCCGGACAACGTCCTCGGCACACACGCCAAGGGCGACGCCGACCACGCGCTGTGGCTGTACTTCCTCGACAACTTCCGCAGGAACCCGCGGAACCTCGTGGGCGTGAAGCGGCGGTGGGATGCGGCGGATGTTTTTCATCATGAGCAGTCGATTCCGGTGGGGTGAGGGGGGTCTTGAGGCGGTGTCGGTGGCGCATGCTATATCTATGTATAAGGGCGATAATTCCCTAACAATATGCCGCCGCATCGACTTGCGCACTGCGGGTCAGGCGTCACTGCGGTCTGTCGGCAGGCGGCGGTGTGTTCGTGGTTTTACAGGCGATTTTTACGGCTTCGCCAAAGGTTGGATGGCCTCGCAGGGGAACGCAGTTCGGTTGAGCGCAGCCGGTTGCGCTGGCGGCCGCCGGTGTTCGCGAACACGACCGCGCACTGGTCCAAATCTGTGCATGCTGCGTTGGCGGGTGGCGGTTTCCGCGTTCACGACCGCGCGTGGGTCCGAGTCACTGCGCACACGTTTGGGTCGGCGGGCGCCGGCCGCGTTTGGTGGGTGCCTAAGATCAAAGGCAGGTGCCTCCGGCGGGCGCTCCTCGACGAGGGGCGACCCCTCCCGACCTGCTGTTTGCTGGCGGCCCGCAACTGTTCGGCTTTCTATCACGCTGTTGCCTGCGCCGCGCTGCCTGCCGGCGGTGCTGCTTGTGGTCGCCAGGTTCTGGGTCCCTCGCCGCGTCATCGCCGTAAACGGAACCAGCCCGGTCTGGCGGAATCAAGCCGCATCACAGCTGCTGTGGTGCTGTTTCGTCCGGCTTGACACCGCCAAACCGGCCAGGTTGGCTGCGCCCGCTGACGCGGCGAGGGACCCAGAACCAAACCCCCGCATGGTCCGGTTGGACCCGGGGAACGACATGGCCGGTTGCGTCGTTCTGTCAGGGGCCTGCGGCGTCTAGGCCTTGTCGCAATGCTCGTAGGAAGCCTCGGCCGAAGTGGCGGTCTGGCTCCATCACCGATCCTTCGGCCCATTCGTTCCATGACTTCACGAACAGCATCTGCGGGCCGGGCATCTGCTGCTCGCGGCGTGCTGCCTTCGTTACCGCGGCCTCGAAGATGTCTGGGGCGGGGTGGTGCAGTAGGACCCCGCCGCGGCCGGAGCGGGGGGTGTTGTCGAAGCCGGGCGCTACGCAGGGGTGGCGGCGGATTGGGGCGTCGCAGCCGTCGAGCAGCCAGTCCGCGTAAGCCTCGTCGTAGCGGTAGGCGCGGGGTGCCTCGTGCAGGGGCGTGGCGTTGAATTCCGGCTCCAGGGGGTGGCCTGCCG